>NZ_JBGCCT010000002.1:0-300000 GCF_041260665.1 Catenulispora sp. GP43
GCGGCGCTGCCGCGCGTCCCATCGGGCTGGGGCCCGGGATGCAAACTGGGCTGGGGCCCCATCACCAACACGGCCGTGGCCCCATGCCTTGGAGGGCGATGGGGCCACGGCCGCTGATGTGCGCGCTGTGGTGCTGCGCTACTCCGCGCTTTCCGCCGTCTCGCCGAGGTAGGCCTCGCGGACGCGCGGGTCGTTCAGCAGCTCCGAGGCCGGAGCGCTCATCCGGACTTCGCCGGTCTCCAGGACGTAGCCGCGGTTCGCCAGTTTCAGCGCCTGCGCCGCGTTCTGCTCGACCAGCAGGATGGTGGTGCCCAGGGAGTTGATGCGCTCGATGATCTCGAAGATCTGGGCCACGATCAGCGGCGCCAGACCCATCGAGGGCTCGTCGAGCAGCAGCAGGGAGGGCTGGCCCATCATGGCCCGGCCGATGGCGAGCATCTGCTGCTCGCCGCCGGACAGGTTGCCGCCGAGCTGCGTGCGGCGCTCGTGCAGCCGCGGGAAGAGCTCGAAGACCTGGTCCAGGTCCTTCTGGGACACCAACTTGAAGCGGTAGGCGCCCATCTGGAGGTTCTCCAGGACGGTCATCCGGGGGAAGATGCGCCGGCCCTCCGGGGAGTGGCCGATGCCCAGCTGCACGATCTTGTGCGCCGGGATGCCGGTCATGGCCTCGCCGGCGTACCGGACCTCGCCGGAGCGCGGATTGAGGAGCCCGGAGATGGTGCGCAGGGTCGTGGTCTTGCCCGCGCCGTTGGCCCCGAGCAGGGCCACGATCTCGCCCTGGCGGACCTCCAGGTCGATGCCCTTCAGGGCGACGATGCCGCCGTAGGCGACCTCGACCGAGCGGAGCTCCAGGAGCGGAGTGCCTTCGGCGGAGGACGGCTCGGTGCGCGGACCGGGGATGGTGGTCGCCTCGCTCATGCGGACCCCTCCTCGTTGGTGTCGCGGGCCGGGGATTCGGCCTCGGATCCGGATTCCGCGGCGGGTTCCTCGGCGGCCTCGGCGGACTCGGTGGTCTCGGCAGACTCGGTGGCCGAAGCCGCCTGCTCCTCGGCCTGGGTCTCGGCGGCGGATTCCGCGGCGGCCGGGGACTGCTCAGCCGCGGGTTCGGCTGCGGGTTCCTCGGTTGCCGGTTCCTCAGCCGGTTCCTCAGCAGCCGGAGTCTCCTCGGCCGCGGCCTCGACCACCGGCGCGGCGGCTTCGGCCTCGGTACCGGACTCAGCCTCAGCCTCGGCATGCGCGGCGTCGACCACCGGAGCCTCGGCCGCCGGTTCGACAGCCGCCGCGGCCTCGGCCTCGGCCACCGCCTCCTCGGCCGCCTCGCTGCCGAGGTAGGCCTCGATCACCGCCGGGTTCTGCTGCACCTCGGAGGGCGCGCCGGAGGCGATCACCTTCCCGAAGTTCAGCACCGTGATGCGGTGCGCGACCGACATCACCAGGCGCATGTCGTGCTCGATCAGCAGGATGCTGATGCCCAGCTCGGTGTTGATGCGGGTGATCAGCTGGGCCAGGCCCAGCTTCTCCGAGGGGTTGGTGCCGGCCGCCGGCTCGTCGAGCAGCAGCACCTTCGGGTCGCTGGCCAGCGCGCGGGCGATCTCCAGACGCCGCTGGTCGCCGTAGGACAGCGAGCCGGCGATGTCGCTCTCCTTGCCGCGCAGGCCGACGAACTCGAGCATGTCGCGCGAGTGCTGCCGCGCGGCCCGCTCGTTCCGGCGGTTGCGGGGCAGGCCCAGCATGACGCCGACCGGGCCGGAGGAGCTGCGGGTCTCGGCGGCGATCTGGACGTTCTCCAGGACCGTCAGGGCGTTGAACAGCCGGATGTTCTGGAACGTGCGCGAGATGCCCGCGCGGTTCACCAGGTGCGGCTTGCGGCTGCTGCGGCGGTTGAACAGGCCGTTGCGGACCAGCGCGACCGGCGAGCCGCCGTCCGGGATGAACTCGATCGAGCCCTCCTGGGGCAGGTAGACCCCGGTCAGGCTGTTGAACAGCGAGGTCTTGCCGGCGCCGTTGGGGCCGATGACCGCCAGGACCTCCCCGCTGTGCAGGGTCAGGCCGACGTGGTCCAGGCTGGTCAGGCCGCCGAACCGGAGCGTGACGCCCTCGGCCCGCAGCACCGCCCGGCCCTGTTCGGCGCGCGGCTGGGGCACCGTCTCAGTGCTCGTACTCACGGGGCCACTCCTTCCGCGGGCTCGGTCATCGCGTCGGCGTCGCCGAGGCCGTGCTCGGCCTGCGCCAGCTCCTGCGCTCGGCGCTTGGACGGGATCAGGCCCTGGGGCCGGAAGATCATCATGGTCAGCAGGACCGCGCCGATCCACATCGGGACGTCCTTGGGGTCCACCACCGGCTGGCCGCCGTTGAACCACGAGGGCGGACCCTGAAGGAAGTACGGCAGGAAGGTCATCAGCGAGGCGCCGACGATCACGCCGGTCAGCGAGCCCATGCCGCCGAAGATGACGTAAGCGAGCACGGTCACGGACAACGGCAGCGGGAAGTTCTGCGGGGTGATCGCGGTGGTCTTCGCCGTTGCCAGCACACCGGCGAAGCCGGAGGTGGAGGCGCCGATCGCGAAGGCCATCAGCTTGTACTTCACCGTCGGCACGCCCGAGGCGGCCGCAGCCACCTCGTCCTCGCGGATCGCCGTCCAGGTCCGGCCGACCTTGGAGTGCTCCAGCCGCCGGAAGGCGAACACCACGGCGATGATCAGGCCGATCGCCAGGAACCAGTACGGTTTGGCATCATTGGTGTGCCAGTCGTAATGGACGCCGAACAGGTTGAACCGGAACGTCGAGATGTCGGTCGCGCCCAGGGCGCCGCCGGTGATGTTCTTCGGGTTGTTCGAGGCGATGTTCAGCACGATCTCGTGGAAGCCGAGCGTCACGATCGCCAGGTAGTCGCCGCGCAGCCGCAGCGTCGGGGCGCCCAGGATCAGGCCCGCGGCCATGGTCAGCAGAACCGCGATCGGGAAGGCGAAGAACAGGTTCAGGTGGATCGGCGGATGTGCCTCGGGGTTGCCGTCGGCACCGATCGGGAGCCTGCCGGACAAGATGGCAGTGGTGTACGCGCCGATCGCGAAGAACGCGATGTACCCCAGGTCCAGCAGGCCGGCCCAGCCGACCACCACGTTCAGCCCGACCGCGGCCAGCACGAACACGCCGACCTGGTCGGACAGCACGGACTGGAAGTACGACGTGGAGAACAGGCCGATGTACGGCAGCAGCACCGCCACGACCACCAGCACCAGCAGCGAGCCCCGCTTGACCCACGGGTTCTTCAGGGCCGCGATGTCCTTGGCCTGCCGGACCGGTTTCGTGGCCTGCGCGGCGATCCGGCTCAGGCCCCGGGCCCGCCACACCTCGGCGATGACCCAGACGATCACGGAGCCGATCAGGAACTCGGCCCCGCGCGCGGAGAACCAGCTGTTCTTGAACAGCAGCGTGTAGTCGGTGGAGGAGCCCTGCACCTGGTTCGTCAGGATGCTGAGCACCATGAACAGCGCGAAGATGGAGAACAGCCGGGCCCAGCGCGGGTCCTTCCACCACGTTTCGTGAGTGCGCAGCTGTCGGACCTGTGCCGACAGTTCGGAGATCGAGGTCGTCACGCCGCCCTCCCCGTCCGCTCGCCCAGGATGCCGGTCGGGCGGATCAGCAGGACCGCCACCAGCACTACGAAGGAGACCACGTCCACCCACTCCAGGGAGAAGATGCCCTGGCTGAAGCTCTCCACGATGCCCAACAGCAGGCCGCCGAGCATGGCGCCGCGGACGTTGCCGATGCCGCCGAGCACCGCGGCGGTGAACGCCTTGATACCCGGGACGAAGCCCATCGTGTAGGTCACCGCGTGGAACATGGCGTACAGCACGCCGCCGACGCCGGCCAGCAGACCGCCGATGATGAACGTCCGGGATATCACCTTGCTGACGTCCACGCCCATGAGCTGCGCGGTCTCGGCGTCCTGCGCCACGGCCCGGATGCCGGCGCCCAGTTTGGTGCGCGAGATCAGGGTGTCGAGCGCGATCATCATGACCACGGCGGTGACGATGATCAGCACGTCCAGGGTCTTGACCGTGCGCGGCCCGGGAGCCCCGCTACCGGGCAGGACGAAAACCTTTCCGGAGTGGAAGGACTCCGGGACCTGCAGGTTGTTCCGGCCGAACAGCTTGCCGGCCAGGTTGTACAGGAAGATCGAGGCGCCGATCGCGGTGATCAGGTACACCAGTTTTGGCGCATGGCGCTTTCTCAGCGGCCGGTAGGCCACGCGCTCCAGCGAGAACGCGATCGCCGCGCCCACCGCCGCGCCGGCCAGCAGGGCCAGGGCCGTGTACTCGAAGGCGGAGAACCCACTGGGGATGTCGCCGTTGGTGCCGACCAGCGCGGTGAGCATGAACACGCCGCCCAGGGCGCCGGACATGAACACCTCGCTGTGAGCGAAGTTGATCAGTTGGAGCACGCCGTAGACCATGGTGTAGCCGATGGCGATCAGGGCGTAGAGGGAGCCGAGCCTGATCCCTTGGAACAGTAGCTCCCAAAAGTGTTGGGTGATGTACATAAAGGGCTTCCTGTGCAGGAGGCGTCAGGGTTGCGGGGGTGGCCCGATGCCACACGAAAGCCGTGGCCCGCTGTGGAACCAAGCGGGCCACGGCTCGCGGGAGGGTCTCGTCTTTGCGACGCTGTCGGGCCTGGCTGACCCGGGCGCCCAGTGAGGCAGGAACCGCACCGGTGCCCGCCTGTCACAGACAGGCACCGGCCCGGCCTCAGATCAGCTGCCGATACCCGGCATCTTGGAGATGTCGCCGATCAGCGAGATCACGCCGTTCTTGATCTGGTAGGCGTAGATCGCGGTTCCCGAGATGTCACCGGTGGAGGTGAACTTGATCTCCTTGGACAGACCCTGGTAGTCCACCGTCGCCACACCCGCGGCCACCGCGGCCCGGGTCGGGTTGGCGGTGTTCAGGCTCTTCAGAACGCTGATGATGACGTTCGCCGCGTCGTAGCCCTCGATCGAGTAGGTACCCGGGGCGGCGTTGGACAAAGACTTGTACGCCGTCACGAACGCGGCGTACTTCGGGTCGCTGCCGGCGTCCAGGCAGGGGCAGGTGAACTGCCAGCCCTCGGCGGCGTCCTTACCGGCGGTGGTGATGAAGTTCGGGTCCTTCGACCCGTCGCCGGAGAGCATCGTGCCGGCGTAGCCGGCAGCCTTCAGCGCCTTGGCGAACACGCCGCCGTCAGCGTAGTAGCCCGCGTAGTACATGGCCTTGGCGCCCGAGGAGGCGACCTTGGAGGCCAGTTGCGAGTAGTCCTGGGTGCCCTGCGGCGCGCTGTCGGTCTCGACCGTCGCGCCGTCCTTCTTCAGCTCACCGACGATCGCGGTGGACAGACCCTGGCCGTACTGGGTCTTGTCGTCGACCACGTAGACGTTGGTCGCCTTGAGCACCTTGGCCATGTAGTCGGCCGCCGCCGGACCCTGCACGCTGTCGTTGGCCACGACGCGGTAGAAGGTCTTGTAGCCGGAGCTGGTCAGCGACGGACGGGTCGCCGAGGGGCTGACGGCCACGAGGCTGGCGCTGGAGTACAGCGCGCCGGCGGCGGCGGTCGGACCGGAGAAGGCCGGACCGACGACGCCGACCACCTTCGGGTCCCCGATCAGCAGCTGCGCGGCGGTCGCGCCGTGGGACTGGTCGCCCTGGTCGTCGGACTCCTTGACGGCCAGGTTGAACGGCAGGTCGCCCTTGGCGTTCTCCTGCTGCACGGCGAGCTTGACGCCCCAGTCGATGTTCAGGCCCAGCGCCTGGTTCTGGCCCGACAACGGGCCCTGCACGCCTATCTCCAGCGTGGGCTTGCCGTTGTTGGCGGCCGAAGTGGAGCTGCCGCTCCCGTTGGAACTTGACGAAGAGCTGCCCGACTTCGTCGAGCTGCCCGCACAAGCCGAAAGCGCGAACACGCCCGCGGCAATCAAAGCGCCGGCCCGCACTCGGTTGATGGTCCGCACTTCCAGATCCTCCCTGATCGTCGAACGGGCACCGGCGCCGATTGGGCATTTGGTACTCGTCCGAATTCACGCGGTCGCCCTATGGGTGATGGGAAGGCTAGTGCCCAACGTCACGCGTGGGGAGGGGGTCGGAGATCGCGTGATGCTCTCGTTACCAATCAGGCCGAGGCCCCCACCAGAGCCAAAACCCCGCAAGTGGCCCGGATCCCGACAGGGCCCGGATTTGAGGTGCGTTGATCTTCACGGTGCGCGGGATCGGGGTCACCGCGGCACGGTAATCAGTGCCCTACCGGCTGGCGTCTTACCCGTGCCGCCGGCCGCGACCCCGGACACGCCACCGGCCGGCGGCGTGACGCACGTCACCGCCACCGGCCGGATCACAAGATCGTTATGCGGCCTCACTCGGCCTTGGCCGGCGAGCCCACCGCGGTCGACCCGCTGATGACCACCTCGGCGACTTCCTTCATGGTCATCCGCCGGTCCATCGAGGTCTTCTGGATCCACCGGAACGCCTCGGGCTCGGTCATCCCGTGCGCCGTCTGCAGCACGCCCTTGGCCCGGTCCACCAGCTTGCGGGTCTCCAGCCGGCTGGCCAGATCCGCGACCTCGCCCTCCAGCGCGGTCAACTGCGTGTGCCGCGAGACCGCGATCTCGATCGCCGGCACCAGTTTCTCCTTGGTGAACGGCTTCACCAAGTAGTTCATCACCCCGGCCTCGGCCGCCCGCTCGACCAACTCCCGCTGGGAGAACGCGGTGAGGATCAACACCGGCGCTATCCGCGCCTCGATCACCTGCTCGGCGGCGGTGATCCCGTCCAGCACCGGCATCTTCACATCGAAGATGCACAGATCCGGCCGGTGCTCCTCGGCCAACCGCACCGCCGCGGCCCCGTCGGCGGCCTCGGCGACGACCTCGTAACCCTCCTCCTGGAGCATCTCCTTCAGGTCCAAGCGGATGAGCGCCTCGTCCTCGGCGATGATCACTCGACGGGCAGGGGTGGACTCGGTGGCCATGGGGTCCTCACTGGGCGGGGCCGGCTGTTCTTTTCAGTACGAGCCTACCTGCGGGGAAGTCGGTTGCGGGGGTGGGTCTGCGGTTCGGTATGCTGAGCACGAGCAGGACCGACGCGAAATGGTCCGGCTCGCACAAGAATGCTGCTCCGGTATTCCAATCGGCAGAGAAGATGGTCTCAAACACCATTCAGTGTGGGTTCGAGTCCCACCCGGAGCACATATGGCGGAACGCCCGAAGCCTGTTCATCGGTCACGATGGACGGGCTTTTTCCTTTCCCCGCCGACGGTCCGGGCCGCCGCCGCCGGCCGGCAGCCGCCGCCACCGGCCGGCCCCCGCCGGTGAAAGCGAGAACGGCGCCGCCCCGGATTCCAGGACAGCGCCGCAGCGCGAAAATCATCTCACCCGGGCACTCCTCGTGAGACCGCCGGGCTCGGCCGTGCCCGGCCCTTACCGCTCCTCGCGGTAGGCCGGCGCGACACCGCTGATGGCGTCGCCCACCCGGTGCACCCGCACCGCGTTGGTGGAACCGGGGATCCCGGGCGGGGAGCCCGCGATGATGACCACCGTGTCACCGGCCTTGCTCAGCTCCAGCTGCAGCAGCTCGGTGTCGACCTGGCGCACCATGTCGTCGGTGTGCTCGACCTCGGGGCTGCAGAAGGTACGGATGCCCCAGCTCAGCGCGAGCTGGTTGCGGATCTCGTTGTGCGGGGTGAAGGCGATCAGCGGCGTCGGCGGACGGTAGCGCGACAGCCGGCGGGCGGTGTCGCCGCTCTCGGTGAAGGCGATCAGGTACTTGGCGTACAGGTTCTCGCCGAGCTCGGCCGCCGCGCGGGCGACGGCGCCGCCCTTGGTGCGCGGCTTGCTCAGCGCCGGCTTCAGGCCGGCCGCCAGGGTCTCCTCCTCGGCCGCGGTGATGATCTTGGCCATGGTCTCCACGGTCTGCACCGCGTAGGCGCCGACCGAGGTCTCGGCCGAGAGCATCACCGCGTCGGTGCCGTCCAGGACCGCGTTGGCCACGTCGGAGACCTCGGCGCGGGTGGGGCGGGAGTTGGTGATCATCGAGTCCAGCATCTGGGTGGCCACGATGACCGGCTTGGCGTTGCGGCGGGACAGCGTGATGCAGCGCTTCTGCACCATCGGGACCTGCTCCAGCGGCAGCTCCACGCCCAGGTCGCCGCGGGCCACCATGATCGCGTCGAAGGCGTCGACGATGGCGTCCAGGTTGGCCACCGCCTGCGGCTTCTCGATCTTGGCGATCACCGGGACCCGGTGGCCGACCTCGTCCATGATCTCGTGGACGCGCTCGATGTCGGAGGCGTCGCGCACGAAGGACAGCGCGATCATGTCGGCGCGCACGCCGGGGTTGCCGTGGCCGGGCTCCGGCTTGCCCAGGGCCCAGCGCAGGTCCAGCTCGTCCTTCTCGGACAGCGCCGGGACCGAGACGGCCACGCCGGGCAGGTTGATGCCCTTGCTGTTGGAGATCGGGCCGCCTTCCAGGACCCGGGTCACCACGTCGGTGTCGCTGACGCTCTCCACTTCCAGGGCGAGCTTGCCGTCGTCGACCAGGATCTTGTCGCCGGGCTTGCAGTCGCCGGGCAGCCCCTTGTAGGTGGTGCTGCAGACGGTGGCGTCCCCGGCGACGTCGCGCGTGGTGATGGTGAACCGCGCGCCGTTGGCCAGGACCTCCTTGCCGTTGGCGAAGGTGCCCAGACGGATCTTGGGGCCCTGCAGGTCGACCAGGATGCCTATGGCCTGGCCGCTGGTCGTGGCGACCTGCCGGACGTTGCGATATCGCTCCTCGTGGTCCTCATAGGAACCGTGGGAGAGATTCAGGCGGGCCACATTCATGCCGGCTTCCACCAGGGCGGTGAGCTGCTCTAGGGTTCCGGCCGACGGGCCCAGGGTACAAACGATTTTCGCGCGGCGCATGCCTACTACCTTATGTCCTACTCGTTAGTAGCTTTTTCCGGTCTGACAAGTTCCCACGGCTCCGAACACAACTTTCGGCCGCCGTTCACCGTGTGTCTGTATGGATTGAACCGGGTGTCATGGAGACAATTGGCCTCCATGACGACAACTCCCCCGGAACCGCCGGATTCCTCGGAGTCCCCGGAGCCTTCGGAGCCCCCGCACGTGTCGCAGGGCTCGGACAAGCCCGCGGACCGGTCGCCGGAGGAGGAGCCGGTTCAGCCTCCTTCCTCTCCGATCATCGAGCCTCCCGCCTCGGCGGTGACCCCGGGCCCCGGCCCGCGTCCCGAGCAGGAGCCGGGCGAGGTACCGCGCCACCCGGGACCCGATCAGCAGTACCCGGGGCCGGACCAGCAGTACCCGCCCCCGCCGCCGCTGCCCCCGGAGGCCTACCCGACCTACAGCGGCGGCCAGGGCTACGACTACGGCGGGTACGGCGCTCCCCCGGTCCGCCGCCGCAACGGCATGGGCACGGCCGCGCTGACGCTGGGCATCGTCGGGTTCCTGATCGGCCCGGCCAGCATCCTGGCGATCATCTTCGGCCGGATCGGGCTGACCCGCGTGGCCCGCGGCGAGGCCACCAACCGCGGCGTGGCGCAGGCCGGGTTCGTGCTCGGGATCGTCACGCTGGCGCTGTGGATCCTCGGTCTCATCCTGGTCGCCAACCAGCACTGAGGCATCTCGCCGGTTGCCCGGCCGGGCCGGTACGCCCCCCGGTACGCCCCGGCGGACCGAAACGGCGCGGCGGCTCCGGACGGCGAACCGTCCGGAGCCGCCGCGCCGGCGCTCACACCGTCACCGGCCGCGCCGTCGGCGGGATCGGCTTGGGCAGCGTGCTCGACCCCGACAGGTAGGCGTCCACCGAACTGGCCGCCGAGCGGCCCTCGGCGATCGCCCACACGATCAGCGACTGCCCGCGGCCGGCGTCCCCGGCCACGAACACGCCGGGCACGTTGGTGGCGTAGTCGTTGTCCCGGGCGATGTTGCCGCGCTCGTCCAGGGCCAGACCCAGCTGGTCGATCAGGCCGTTGCCGCGCTCGGGGCCGACGAAGCCCATGGCCAGCAGCACCAGGTCGGCCGGGATCTCCCGCTCGGTGCCCGCCACCGGGACCGGACGCCCGCCCTCGAAGCGGACCTCGACCAGGCGCAGGGCCTTGACCCGGCCGTTGTCGTCGCCCACGAACTCGGTGGTGGACACCGCGTAGACCCGCTCGCCGTTCTCCTCGTGCGCCGAGGAGACACGGAAGATCACCGGGTAGGTCGGCCACGGCTGGTTGGCCGGACGGTCCTGGCCGGGCTGCGGCATGATCTCCAGCTGCGTCACCGACTCCGCACCCTGCCGGGTGGCGGTGCCCAGGCAGTCCGCCCCGGTGTCGCCGCCGCCGATGACCACCACGTGCTTGCCGAACGCGTCGATCGGCGCGGTCAGGTAGTCGCCCTCGCACGTCTTGTTCGCGTACGGCAGGTAGTCCATCGCCTGGTGCACGCCGGCCAGGTCGCGGCCGGGCACGTCCAGCTCGCGGGCCTTGGTCGCGCCGACCGCGAGCACGATGGCGTCGTACCGGGCCAGCAGCGCGTCGCCGGTGAGGTCCACGCCGATGTGCATCCCGGGACGGAACTTGGTGCCCTCGGCGCGCATCTGCTCGATGCGCCGGTTCAGGTGGCGCTTCTCCATCTTGAACTCGGGGATGCCGTAGCGCAGCAGGCCGCC
Source organism: Catenulispora sp. GP43 (assembly GCF_041260665.1). Taxonomy (NCBI): domain Bacteria; kingdom Bacillati; phylum Actinomycetota; class Actinomycetes; order Catenulisporales; family Catenulisporaceae; genus Catenulispora; species Catenulispora sp. GP43. The sequence continues at coordinate 10,676 of NZ_JBGCCT010000002.1, forward strand.
GATCCGGTCGGCGCGCTCGTAGACGGCGACGGTGTGGCCGGCCCGGGTCAGCTGCTGCGCGGCGGCCAGCCCCGAGGGGCCCGAGCCGATGACCGCGACCGTGCGGCCGGACAGGCGCTCCGGCGGCAGGGGCCTGACGGTCCCGTCCTCCCACGCCCGGTCGATGATCGAGACCTCGACGTTCTTGATGGTCACCGGCGGCTGGTTGATGCCCAGCACGCACGCGGTCTCACACGGCGCCGGGCACAGCCGCCCGGTGAACTCCGGGAAGTTGTTGGTCGCGTGCAGCCGGTCCGAGGCACCCTCCCAGTCGCCCTTCCACACCAGGTCGTTCCACTCCGGGATGATGTTCCCGAGCGGGCAGCCGTTGTGGCAGAACGGGATGCCGCAGTCCATGCAGCGGCCGGCCTGCTTGTTGATGATCGGCAGCAGGCCCCCGGGCTTGTAGACCTCTTTCCAGTCCTGGACGCGCTCGGCGACCGGGCGGCGCTCGGGGTGCTCCTGCGGGGTGGTCAGGAAACCACGGGGGTCAGCCACGGGTGGCCTCCATGATCTTGTCGAGGGTCTGCTCTTCGGAAAGGCCGGCGGCCTGGGCCGCGGCGCGGGCGGTGAGCACCCGCTTGTAGTCGACCGGCATGATCTTCGCGAACCGGCCGACGCATCCGCCCCAGTCGGCGAGCAGCGTCTCGGCGACGGTGGAGCCGGTCTCCTCCTGGTGCTCCTGGACCAGGGTGTGCAGCAGGGCGCGGTCCTCGGCGTCCAGCGCCTCGACGTTGACCATCTCGGAGTTGACGCGGGAGACCTTCAGGTCCAGGACGTACGCGGTGCCGCCGCTCATGCCGGCGGCCAGGTTGCGCCCGTGCTCGCCGAGGATGACCACGGTGCCGCCGGTCATGTACTCGCAGGCGTGGTCGCCCACGCCCTCCACTACCGCGGTGGCCCCGGAGTTGCGGACGCAGAACCGCTCGCCGACCGTGCCGCGCAGGTGCACGCGGCCGCTGGTGGCGCCGTAGGCGATCACGTTGCCGGCGATCACATTGCGCTCGGCCGCGACGTTGATGGCGTCGGCGTCGCGGTGCGGCCGGACCACGATCCGCCCGCCGGACAGGCCCTTGCCGACGTAGTCGTTGGCGTCACCCTCCAGCCGCAGGGTGATGCCCGGGGCCAGGAAGGCGCCGAAGGAGTTGCCGGCCGAGCCCACGAACGTCAGGTCGATGGTGCCCTCGGCCAGGCCCTCGCCGCGGTGCACCTTCACCACCTCGTGCGAGAGCATCGTGCCGACGGTGCGGTTGACGTTGCGGATCTCGAACTGCGCGCGCACCGGCTCGCCCCTGGCGATCGCCGGCTGCGCCACCGCGATGAGCTGGTGGTCCAGGGCCTTGTCCAGGCCGTGGTCCTGCTCCCGGGTCTGGTACCGCGCGGTGCCCTCCGGCAGCGCCGGGACGTGCAGCAGCGGGGCCAGGTCGAGCCCGGAGGCCTTCCAGTGCGCCACCGCGCCCTCGGTGTCCAGCAGCTCGGCGTGGCCGATGGCCTCCTGCAGCGTGCGGAAACCGAGCGCGGCCAGGTGCTCGCGCACCTCCTCGGCCAGGTACTCGAAGAAGGTGACCACGAACTCGGGCCGGCCGCTGAACCGGGAGCGCAGCTCCGGGTTCTGCGTCGCCACGCCCACCGGACAGGTGTCCAGGTGGCAGACCCGCATCATGACGCAGCCGGAGACGACCAGCGGCGCGGTGGCGAAGCCGTACTCCTCGGCGCCGAGCAGCGCCGCGATCAGCACGTCGCGGCCGGTCTTGAGCTGGCCGTCGGTCTGCACCACGATCCGGTCGCGCAGACCGTTGAGCAGCAGCGTCTGCTGGGTCTCGGCAAGGCCGAGCTCCCAGGGCGCGCCGGCGTGCTTGAGCGAGGTCAGGGGGCTGGCGCCGGTACCGCCGTCGTGCCCGGAGATCAGGACCACGTCGGCGTGCGCCTTGGACACCCCGGCCGCCACCGTGCCGACGCCGACCTCGGCGACCAGCTTGACGTGCACGCGCGCGTCGCGGTTGGCGTTCTTCAGGTCGTGGATCAGCTGCGCCAGGTCCTCGATCGAGTAGATGTCGTGGTGCGGCGGCGGGGAGATCAGGCCGACGCCCGGCGTGGAGTGCCGGGTCTTGGCCACCCACGGGTACACCTTGTGGCCGGGCAGCTGGCCGCCCTCGCCGGGCTTGGCGCCCTGGGCCATCTTGATCTGGATGTCGTCGGCCTCGGCCAGGTACTCGGCGGTCACGCCGAACCGGCCGGAGGCGACCTGCTTGATCGCGCTGCGGCGCTCGGGGTCGCGCAGGCGCTCGACGTCCTCGCCGCCCTCGCCGGTGTTGGACTTGGCGCCGAGCTGGTTCATGGCGATGGCCAGCGTCTGGTGCGCCTCGTAGGAGATGGAGCCGTAGGACATGGCGCCGGTGGAGAAGCGCTTGACGATCTCCGAGACCGGTTCGACGTCCTCGATCGGGATCGGCTTGCGCTCGCCGTCCTTGATCTTGAACAGTCCGCGCAGCGTCATCAGGCGCTCGGACTGCTCGTCGACGCGCGAGGTGTACTGCTTGAAGATGTCGTAGCGCTTCTCGCGGGTGGCGTGCTGCAGCCGGAAGACCGTGTCGGGGTCGAACAGGTGCGGCTCGCCCTCGCGGCGCCACTGGTACTCCCCGCCGATGTCCAGCCGGCGGTGCGCCAGGCGGGAGGTGCCGGACTGCTTGGGGTAGGCGCGGGCGTGGCGGCGCGCGGTCTCCTCGGCCAGGGTGTCCAGGCCGACGCCGGCGATCTTGCTGAAGGTGCCGGTGAAGTACTCGTCGACGACGTCCTGCGCCAGGCCGATGGCCTCGAAGATCTGCGCACCGCGGTAGGAGGCGACCGTGGAGATGCCCATCTTGGACATCACCTTCAGCACGCCCTTGCCCAGCGCCTTGATCAGGTTCCGGATGGCCTGCTCGGGCTCGATCAGGCCCAGGTGGCCCGAGCCCGCCATCTCCTCGACCGACTCCATGGCCAGGTAGGGGTTGACGACGGCGGCGCCGTAGCCGATCAGCAGCGCGACGTGGTGCACCTCGCGCACGTCCCCGGCCTCGATGACCAGGCCCACGTGGGTCCGGGTCTTCTCCCGGATCAGGTGGTGGTGCACCGCGGAGGTGAGCAGCAGCGAGGGGATCGGGGCGTGCTCGGCGTCGGAGTGCCGGTCGGAGAGCACGATGATGCGCGCGCCACCGGCGATGGCCTTGGAGACCTCTTCGCGGATCTCTTCCAATCGCGCTCGGAGGGCGATGCCTCCGCCGGCGACCCGGTACAGACCGGAGACGGTGACCGCGCGCAGGCCCGGCAGGTCGCCGTCGGCATTGATGTGGATGAGCTTGGCCAGCTCGTCGTTGTCGATGACCGGGAAGGCCACCTCGACCTGGCGGCAGGCCGCGGCGGTGGGCTCCAGCAGGTTGGTCTCCGGGCCGATGGTGGTGGCAAGGCTCGTGACCAGCTCCTCCCGGATGGCGTCCAGCGGCGGGTTGGTGACCTGCGCGAACAGCTGGGTGAAGTAGTCGAAGACCAGGCGCGGCTTCTCGGAGAGCACCGCGACCGGGGAGTCCGAGCCCATGGAGCCCAGCGGCTCCCCGCCCGTGCGGGCCATCGGGGCCAGCAGGACCCGCAGCTCCTCCTCGGTGTAGCCGAAGGTCTGCTGGCGGCGGGTGACCGAGGCGCGGGTGTGCACGATGTGCTCGCGCTCGGGGAGCTTGTCGAGCTTGATCCGGCCGGCGTGCAGCCATTCGGTGTACGGCTCGGCGGCGGCCAGGGCGGCCTTGATCTCCTCGTCCTCGACGATCCGGCCGGCGGCGGTGTCCACCAGGAACATCCGGCCGGGCTGCAGGCGGCCCTTGCGGACCACGGTCGCCGGGTCGATGTCCAGCACGCCGAACTCGCTGGCCAGGACCACCAGGCCGTCGTCGGTGACCCAGTAGCGCGAGGGGCGCAGGCCGTTGCGGTCCAGGACGGCGCCGATCACGGTGCCGTCGGAGAAGACCATGTCGGCCGGGCCGTCCCAGGGCTCCATGAAGGAGGAGTGGTACTGGTAGAAGGCGCGCCGGGCGGCGTCCATCTCGCCGTGGTTCTCCCAGGCCTCCGGGATCATCATCAGCACGGCGTGCGGCAGGCTGCGGCCGGCCAGGTGCAGCAGCTCCAGAGCCTCGTCGAAGGACGCGGAGTCCGAGGCGCCGGGGGTGCAGATCGGGAACAGCCGGTCCAGGTCGCCGCCGATGAGGTCGGTGGCCAGGTCGGACTCGCGGGCCCGCATCCAGTTCCGGTTCCCGATCACGGTGTTGATCTCGCCGTTGTGCGCGACGAACCGGTAGGGGTGGGCCAGCGGCCAGGCCGGGAAGGTGTTGGTGCTGAACCGGGAGTGGACCAGGCCGATGGCGCTGGCGAAGCGCTCGTCGAGCAGGTCCGGGAAGAAGGTCTCCAGCTGGCCGGTGGTGAGCATGCCCTTGTAGACCAGGGTGCGCGCGCTCAGCGAGGGGAAGTACACCTCGGTGTCGCGCTCGGCGCGCTTGCGCAGGGCGAAGGCCAGGCGGTCCAGCTCGATGCCGGACTGGCCGCCGGTGCCGGTGACGAACAGCTGGCGGAAACGGGGCATCACCGACAGCGCGCCGTTGCCCAGACCCTCGGGGTCGGTGGGCAGGTCGCGCCAGCCGAGCACGGCCAGGTGCTCCTCGGTGGCGATGGCCTCGACGCGGGCCTCGGCCTCCCGGGCGGCGTCGTCGTCGGTGGGGAGGAAGGCCACTCCGACGGCATAGTGCCCGGCGGGCGGGAGGTCGAAACGCGCGTTCGGGTTCGCGTCCGTGGCCAGGACGGCGCGCAGGAAGGCGTCCGGGACCTGCACCAGGATGCCGGCGCCGTCGCCGGTCGAGGGCTCGGCGCCGGAGGCGCCGCGGTGCTCCATGTTGACCAGGGCCTGCAGCGCCTGCTCGACGATCGCGTGGCTGGGGACGCCGGTGAGCGTGGCCACGAAGGCGACGCCGCAGGAGTCCTTCTCCGCGCGCGGGTCGTACAGGCCCTGCGCCGGCGGCAGCGCCGAGAACAGCGGGGCGGCGCTGGGGGTGGCGGGCGCGGTGGACGTGGCGGGCTCGGCCGCCGCGTGGTCATCGGGGCGGGAGGATCCGGCGCGACCGGTCGGTATGGCTGGGAATGCCATGGGGGGCTGTCCTTCCGTCGTGTCAGTCTGGCACGGCGGGACGTCTTTGGCCCTTGCGCAATCCGATCAGGTGTAAGCAGAGGTTACAACATGGTGGGGCGGGTGGGGAGTGGACTATCTCACAGTGCGGGACGCGCGGTCCCGAGATGTGTTCCGGATGTCGAGACGCGCCGATTTGTTGTGGATCTTGGGCAGCACCGGTTCCGCCCCCGGTCGGTGACGGTGGTCCGGAACGTTCGCGAGGGCGCGCCTTCGGTCGTGTCCGAACCCCGGTGAAGAGGGTGGTGACAGCCCGGCCCGAGACGACGACGGCTCGCGCATAAGACTTGTCCCGTTTCCTATTCCCCCACTGCGCCATCCAACTCCGCGATGGCGGTGTGCAACCACTCACGTTCGGCCCGCGCGGTGGCCCGCGCGATCTGCGTCATGCCGCGCTGAAAGAGCGTCGGGGCGTCCTCGGCCTTGACCGGCCTGCCGTCGGCGTCGAAGAAGAAGCCGGCCCCGGCCGCGTCGAGGAACGCCAGCCGCCGGCGCAGTACCGCGGCCTGCGCGGCCGGGTCCTCGAGCCGGTGCAGGAACGCCAGGATCGTGAAGTAGCGGTTCCGGTCGGTGATCTCCACCTCGCTGGGCTCGCGCAGGCGCCGGGCCAGCTCGGCCCGGCCGGCCTCGGTGAGGCCCAGGACCTGGCGCGGGGCGGCGCCGGTGCCCGGCTCGGTCCAGCGCTCGAGGTGGCCCTTGGCCTCCAGGCGGGCGATGGCCGGGTAGAGGGCACCGTCGCTGACCGGTTTGACGTGGCCGGTGAGGCCGGTGATGCGGTCTTTGAGCTGGTAGCCGTGCAGGGGGCCTTCGGCGAGGAAGCCGAGGATGGCCAGCGGGAGCATCGGGTCTGTGTCTCCGGGATGGGGGCGGCGGGGCGGCGGAGCGGCGGGCGAGTCGGCGGTTTCCGGTTGCGGCGGCGGCGCGCCTCATGTTACCTCTTTTCGCGTTACCTCGATTCGAGGTACAGCGAAACGAGGTTTGGGAGGGGTGGGTCGGATGGGCGTCGCCACTGCGGGGCACCGGCGCGCGATCGTGGCGCTGGCGTGGCCGGTGTACGTGGAACTGCTGGCCGGGGTCGTGGCCGGGATCATCGATGTGGCCTGGGTCGCGCACCTGGGTCCGGCGCCGACGGCCGCGGTCGCGCTGGCCACGAACCTGGAGAACCTGGTCCTGGGCCTGGTGCTGATCGCCGGCGCGGGCACGACGGTGCTCATCGCGGCCCGGCCGACGGCCGAAGGGCGGCGGGAGGCGGTCCGGGGCGGGGCGGCACTGTCCGCGGTGATCACCGCGGCGGTGGTCGGCGGCGGCCTGGCGTTCCGCGGGCCGGTGGCCGGAATGTTCTTCGGCCCCGGCGACGCACGGCGGGACGCGCTGGGCTACCTGGCGATCTCCGTGCCGGGGCTCGCGGTGTACTTCGGCCAGTTCATGGTGGACTCGGTCTTCAAGGGCCTCGGCGACACGCGCACCCCGATGCGGCTGGCGATGGGGGCCAACGCGCTGATCCTGGTGCTCGACCCGACGCTCATCTACGGACTCGGGCTCGGGGTGCGGGGCGCGGCGATCGCGACGGTGACCGGGCGCGCGGCGATGCTGGCGATCGCGGGGGTGGTGGTGCGACGGTGGGTCGGCCAGGACCGTCCCGCCGAAATACTCACCGCCGCGCCGGCGCCTGTCGCTTCGGCAAGTGCCGTTGCGGTGCTCCAAGTCCCGGCTGTCGCCACCGCACTCCCCCGCCGCATCACCGCCCGCGCCCTCGCCGCCTCGGCTCTCGACGTCGCCCGGGCCGGGGCGCCGCTGGGCACCGACTTCGTCGTGCGCATGGCCGGGGCGACCGCGTTGGCCGCGGTCGTGGCCGGGTTCGGGGTCGCGGCGGTGGCGGCGTACGGCATCGGGACCAAGGCCATGTACTTCGCGTCGATGGCGTTCTACGCCGTGCGGCAGGCCGCGACCATCCACTCCGCGCGCAGCGCGCCGGAGTCCGGCCGGCGGATCGGGGCGGCGGTGATCGGGGTCGGGGCCTCGGTGGGTGCGGTCGCCGCGGTGGTGTACGCCGGGGCGGCGCCATGGATCATGGCGGCGTTCACCGGGCGGGCCGAGGTGGTCTCGGTCGGGGTGGTGTTCCTGCGGTGGTTGGCGCTCTACCTGGTGCCGATGTCGGTGGTGATCAGCGTGTCCGGGGCGCTGGCCGCGGGGCGGGGCGGGAACCGGCTGCCAGCCGTGACGGCGGTCGGGACCGCGGTGCTGGTGCTGCTCGCGCACGGGCTGGCCGGGCCGTTCGGGCTGCCGGGGGTGTGGGCCGCGATGGTCGGCAGCGCGGCGCTGCAGTGCGCCGCGCTGCTCGTCCTGATGCGGGTCAGCGCAGGTAGACGGCCATGAAGTCCTTCGTGGAGTTCACGAAGAACTTGTTCGGGCCCTGGAGGAAGTCCTCGTAGAGCTTGGAGTTGTCGGGGTTGCCGTCGCGGCCCGGGAAGTACTGGAAGTCCGCCCAGCGCAGGTTGATGTCCAGCTGCATCGCGCTGACCGCGCCGGCGTCCTTCAGCAGGCGGGCCAGGGAGGGGGCGGTCAGGTCGTTGCCGCCGACCCAGACGATGTCGCCGTCGGCCTTGACGCCCACCCCGGAGCGCCAGACCGCCGCCGAGCCGTGGTCGGCGCGGCCCCAGACGGAGCTGTCGTCGATGTAGGGGACGACCTGGCCGCCGTCGACCATCAGCTTCAGGTTCTGGCGGACGCTGACGATGTCCGGATTCTTCTGGAAGCTGTAGTCGCGGCCCCACATGCCGACCGCCATGTGGCCGTCCTTGAAGATGACCTCGCTGGCCGCGCCGTCGACCAGGGGCGCGGCGGTGATGCCGTGGTCGTAGTAGCCGCCGTGGGACTCGCTGATCTTGAAGCCGCCGTTGAACAGCGCCATCAGGTTCGGCCGGGCGTTCGCGTCGATCTGGTTCGGGACGGCGGTGATGATCGAGTTCAGCCCGCCCTCGTGGCCCGGGTGCAGCACGAAGCTGCTGTGCTTGGTGTCTATCACCGCGACGTCGGCGGTCACGCTGGTGTACACCGCGTCCGGACGGATGCGCGCCACCTGCACCACCGGCTGGCCGCTGGGCGTGGCCACCGCGACCTGGAACTCGCCCTCGCCGGACTCCAGGGTCAGCCCGGGCGGGGCCGGCAGGCGCGGCTGCATCGGGATCACGTCCGCGGCCGGAGTGCTCGCGCCGCCCTTGCCCGGGACGCTGCCGCCCTTGGACGGCTTGGCCGAACTCGGCGCGGTCGTCGGGCCCAGGTCGGTGAACTGCTTGGCGTCCACCGTCCCGCCCTTGGACGGCGGGTTCAGGTCGTACTGCCACTGCTCCAGCTGCGCCACCGCGCCGCCCATGCCGTGGTCCCGGCCCCACTCGGCCAGGCGCGCCTGCACGGTGTCGGTACCCGGGGCGGTCAGGGCCCCGGCCACGGACCAGGCGACGGTGCCGGAGAACAGCAGCACGGCGCCCCACAGCGACCGCACCACGATCTTGCGGCGGCGGCGCTGCCCGGGGTTCAGCCGCGCCTTGTGCTTCCAAGGCAGGACCCTGACACCGCGGCCGTACAACGGGGTGTGCCGCCGGCGCCGTGCCGGGAACGGGGCCTCGGCGGCCTCGTCCTGCACGGGGGCGGTCTCCACGACGACATCCTGCACGACAGAGCCGGCTTCGGCGACAGCGCGGGCCGTCTCCTCGGCGACGTCCTGCGCCACCCCGGAGGAGTCGGGGCCGGGCTGCGGACGGTCCCACACCTGGTCTGTGCCCGACGACTGGCCTGAACCCCATGCCTGGCCTGCACCCAATGCCTGTTCGGCGCGGCCGGCCCCGGGCAACGAGATGGTCTCGGACAGCGCGTCGCCCGGGAGCTGCCCCGTCGCCGGGGGATGCCCCGCCGCCGGGAGCGAAACGGTCGCGGACAGATCCTCGGCCTCGCGGTGCGCGGCCTCGTCGTCGCGCGGCCCGGCGTCGTCGCGCGGCCCGGCGTCGTCGTGCGACTCGGCGTCGTCGCGCGACTCGGCACGCTCGACACCCTGGCCACGCTCGGCACCCTCGGCACCCTCGGCACCCTCGGCCGGGCCGGCGCCCGCCCCGTCCCCATGGGCCGTGCGGGCGTCGCCGTCGGCCGGCTCACCGTTCCGCAGGCCTTCCAGCTCCTCGCTCTTCGCGGACACCAGCCGCACCTCTCCTCGCCATGATCCGGGGCCGCGTCGAATCCCCGTCAGCGGCCCCGCGTCTGCCCATACGCTCTACGTCTTCGACGCGAGGCGGGCATCACTGGTTGCTTCGAAACCTGATCTCGCGAGTCATCTCCCACCGGCGGACGCCGATCGAACACCGATTAGCCCGATTGATGTGATTTTTACACCATTGAACTCAGCCCGGATGTCCGTCAACCCAGATGTCCGCCGATCAGCGCGCCAAGTCCGAAGGTCACCACGGCGGCGACCGCGCCGAACAGCAGCTGGCGCAGCCCGGAGAACCACCACGAGCGGGAGGACACGCGCGAGACTATCGCCCCGCACGCGAACAGTCCGCCGAAGGCCAGCAGCATCGCCACCCACAGCCGGCTCATCCCCAGCAGGTACGGCAGCAGCGGCAGCACCGCGCCGATCGCGAACGACCCGAAGCTGGACACCGCGGCCACCACCGGGCTCGGCAGGTCGGTCGGGTCCACCCCGAGCTCCTCCTGCACGTGCACGATCAGCGCCTGGTCCGGGTCGCGGTGGATCTGCCGCGCCGCCTCCAGGGCCAGGTCGGGGTCCAGGCCGCGCTCGGTGAGGAACTCGGCGAGCTCCCTCATCTCCGCGGCCGGGCGCCGGGCCAGCTCCAGCCGCTCCATCTCGATCTCGGCCTGGGTGACCTCGGTCTGGCTGGCCACCGAGATGAACTCGCCGGCCGCCATCGAGCAGGCGCCGGCCACCAGGCCGGCCAGCCCGGTCAGGACGATGGTCTTGTGCGCCGCGTCGCCGCCGGCCATGCCGGCGATCAGCGAGAAGTTGGACACCAGGCCGTCGGTGACGCCGAAGACGGCCGGCCGCAGCCAACCGCCGTTGACGTCGCGGTGGTGGTTCTTGGGGATCGACGGGCCCTGGTAGGCCGGGTGGGAACGGTCGGCCGGGCCGGATCCGGAGTCCCCGGATCCGGAGTCCCCGGATCCGGTGGCGGCGTCCTCGGTGCTATCGGTTGTCGGGTCGGTGGTGAGAACAGAGACGTCAGGGTGATTCATCGACTCGATCCAGGCAGAGGCGGTGTTACGGGTTCGAGGACTCGCTCACCTTGCCGTCTTGCGCCGGAATCACAGCGACACCGGGTTCTTCCGATGCTTCGGGGTCTGCTGATTCGTCGCGTTCTGCCGATTCTTCAGGTTCTTCTGATTCTTCTTCGGCGGCCGGCTCGGAGTCCTCAGCCAGTTTTTCAGGTTCGCCAGCCTGTTCGCCAACAAGGGCACCCTCAGTAAGGGCTTCCTCACCTGCGTCTTCGGCGACCGCGACCGTGCGGTACGGCGTCGTCTCGCGCCCGGGCAGGGCCCGCCGGGACCACACGAAGTACGCGACCGCGCCGAGGAACACGATGATCGCGGTCCAGTCGTTCAGGCGCATGCCCAGGAAGTGGTGCGCGTCGTCGATGCGCAGCGACTCGATCCAGAACCGGCCCACGGTGTAGGCCGCGACGTACACCGCGAACACCCGGCCGTGGCCGAGCTTGAACCGCCGGTCGGCCCACAGGCACAGCGCGGCCACGCCCACGCACCAGATCGACTCGTACAGGAACGTCGGGTGGAACGGCCCGCCGGCGACCAGCTCGGCCTTGCCGTCCGGGCCGAGCACCGCGGTCTGGGTCGTGGTGTCCATGACGTGGACGTTCAGACCCCACGGCAGGCTGGTGTGGCTGCCGTACAGCTCGTTGTTGAACCAGTTGCCCCAGCGGCCCAGCGCCTGGGCCAGCACGATGCCCGGCGCCGTGGCGTCGGCGAACGTGCGCAGGCTCGCCCCGCGCCGGCGGCAGCCGATGTAGGCGCCGACCGCGCCCAGGGCGATGGCGCCCCAGATGCCCAGGCCCCCCTGCCAGACGTAGAACGCCTTGACCGGGTCCCCGTCCTTGCCGAAGTACGGCGCCGAGGTCGTGATCACGTGGTACAGACGCCCGCCCACCAGACCGAACGGCACCGCCCAGATGGCGATGTCGACGACCTCCTGCGGCTTGCCGCCGCGGGCGCGCCAGCGCTTGTCGCCGAGCCAGACGGCGACGAGGATGCCCGCCAGGATGCACATGGCGTACATCCGGATCGGGATCGGGCCCAGGTGGTACTGGGCCTTGGTCGGACTCGGGATGTCCGCGAGATAGGTGGCGGCCTGGTGGGCGACGGTGAGGCTCATCGGGGGCGGGCGTCCTCGGGAGTGTGAGTCGGGCCCGGAACCCGGGCCCGACGCAAGGATCAGACGGTGAGGGTCAGGACTTCGACGAGGTCGGGGTGGGCGCGGACGAGGAGGAGCTGCCCGAGGACGACGGCGGCGTCGAGGCCGGCGCGCCGGAGGAGCTCGCCCCGCTGGACGGCGCGGAGGACGAGCCCGAGGACGGCGCCGAGGTCGGCGCGGTCGGGATCGTGGTCGGGGTGCCGGCCTTGCCGCCGTCCTTCTTGAACGCCGCGTCCAGCTGGCCCTGGAAGTACTGCAGGACCGCGTCGGCGCTGGTCTGGGTGAAGGACAGCTGCTGGCCGTCGATGAACACCGTGGGGGTGCCCGGCAGGCCCAGCTTGTTGAAGTTGTCGGCGTTGGCCTGGACCCAGCCGTTGTGCGTACCGCCGGTCACGCAGGCCTGGAAGTCCGCGCTGTTCTTCAGCGCCGGGATCTCGTCGGCGATCTTCAGCAGGGCCGACTTGTCCGCCCACGGGTCGGTCTGCTCGTTCGGCTGGTTCGCGTAGAGCAGGTCGTGCAGCGGCATGAACTGGCTCTGGTCCTGCGCGCAGGCCGCGGCGTTGGCGCCGTTGAGCGAGCCGGTGCCGTTGTTGTGGCTGTCGATGACGCGCGCCGGGTGGTAGGTGATCTGCAGCTTGCCGGCCTCGACGTACTGCCGGTAGGTCGGCTCGACGGCCGTCTCGACCTCCTGGCAGACCGGGCAGCGGAAGTCCTCGAAGACGTTCATCTTCACCGGCGCGTCGTCGGAGCCGATGTGGATGCCCGTGGCCTTGCTGGACTTGGCCTGCGGGTCGACCACGGCGGCGGCCGGGGCGAGGTAGGGCGTGCTGTTGTGCTTGGCGGCCGACACGGCGATGCCGACACCGCCGGCCACCGCGACGACCAGAACGACGACCCCGCCGATGGTCATCTGCTTGCGGCGGCGCTCAGCCTTTTGGCGGGCGATCTTCTCCGCCAACACCCGCTCGCGAGCGTTCTGCTTCCCTACCCGGTTCGCCTGGCTCATCGTCGTTAACAGTCCTGTCCGGTTCCGTCTGGTGGAGGGCGCGCCTCGGCTCGGACCCGGGCACGCGCACCGCATCCTATGCGGTGACTGCCTGAAAACGCACTGGAGGTGCTGCGGGTTGCGCCAAATCCTTCAGGAACTTTTAGGCCGCCGACCCCTGCGATGTGCCAGGGGCATCGAGGGTCGGCGGCCGGGAGCGGAGGCGGTGCGCGGGCAAACGCGCAGGCGGGTCAGCCCTGCTTGGCTACGGCGGCGTCGAGCGCGGCCTTGTAGTCGGCGGTCTGCTGGGTACCCGGGACCGCGTTGGGGTCCTTGAGGGGGAACGGCGTTCCGTCGATGTAGATGTCGGGGGTGCCGACGTTGCCGCCCAGCTTGGTGTTCAGCCAGGTGTAGTTGTCCTTGATCCACTGCGCGTACTTGCCGCTGGTCGCGCACTTGTCGAAGGTGGCGCTGCGCAGGTTCGGGACCTGGCTGGCGAGGTTGAGCATGTAGTCGACGCTGCCGTAGGTGTCGGTGGTCTCGTCGGGCTGGTTCTTGTAGATCAGGTCGTGGAAGGCGATGAACTCGGTCTGGCCGACGTCCGCGGCGCAGGCCAGCGTCGCCCCGCCGACCAGCGAGCCCTGCCCGCCGCCGTTGCGGTCGATGAGGTCGACCAGGCGGTAGTGGACCTGGATCTTGCCGGCGTCGGCGTACTCCTTGTTGGTGGCGCCGAAGAACGACTCGGCCTCTTTGCAGAACGGGCAGCGGACGTCCTCGTCCACCTCGACGGTGACCTTGGCGTCGGGCTTGCCGAAGACGATCGCGCCGGGGTCCGCGGGGGTCCCCGGGCTCGGGGCGACGCCGGAGGGCGCGGCGAAGGGCTGGCCGGCTCCGTAGGCGTTGCGCGCGTTCTTGCTGTTGGCCGACTTGTTGTTCTGCACCAGCACGCCGATCAGCACGGCCAGCGCGATCACCGCGAGCGTCACACCGCCGACGACCAGCTGCTTGCGGCGCCGCTCGGCGGCGGCCTGCTGGCGGCGCGCCTCGGCGGCGCGCTCCCGTCCGGTGCGTCGCGGGCCGCTGCCGCCAGAGGTCGTCATGACCCCATCGTGCAGGGGTCCTATTTGCGGAACAATCGGACAGGGCGGATCGGGTCACGGTCCGCTCGGGTCCGGTCGGGTCAGATCGGGTCGCCCAGCAGCGCGCGCTCCAGCGAGAGCTTGGAGGTCGGCTTCCAGATCAGCCACGCCGCCGGGACCATGTAGAGCAGGTCTCGCAGCACGTCCAGGGTGTAGCGGGTGTGGCCCTTGGGCACCAGGCCGCCGCTGCCGCCGCAGCCGCAGCTGATCGCGATGCCGCGGGCGCCCAGGGAGATGATCCCGCCGATGTACACCAGCAGCAGCAGCGCGGAGAAGATCGCCACCAGCCGGGTGCCCAGGCCCAGGATGAGAAGGATGCCCAGGGCCATCTCGAAGTAGGGCTGCGCGTAGCCGAAGGGCGTCACCAGCGACTCAGGCAGGATCTTGAAGTCGCGCACGCTCTGGGCGTTGCTCTCCGGGGAGCCCAGCTTGCCCAGGCTGTAGAAGAGCCACATCGCCGCCAGCAGCAGCCGCATGCCGAGGCTGATCCACTGCTGGTAGGTGTCCATGAAGCCGCGGATGCCGCCGGACGTGGGCGCGTCCTTGCCCTTGGCGGGGGCCTTGGAAGCCATAGAAGTCATAACCTTCTGTCCTCGGACGGTGTCGGCGCGTGCGCGCCACAAGTCTGGGCGGGCTTCATAAATTACAGGCACAGAAGACCCTCGCGGGAGTACCACCACCCCCGCGAGGGAACTTCCTAGCGCTTTCTCAGCTACCGTGCGCGACCGCTAGCGCGCCTTGCTCCCCCGCCGGACGCCGTCGGCGAGCTCGGCCGCCAGCTCCCGGACGGCGTCGACGCCCTTGCGCGGGTCGCGGTTGTCCAGCAGCCGCCGCACGAACGCCGAGCCGACGATCACGCCGTCCGCGTAGGCGGCGATCTCGGCGGCCTGCTCGCCGGTGGAGACGCCGAGCCCGACGCAGACCGGGGCGTCGGTGGCCTGCCGGGTCCGCTCGACCAGGGCTCGGGCCGCGTGCCCGACCTGGTCGCGGGCCCCGGTGACGCCCATGACCGCGCCGGCGTAGACGAAGCCGGTGCAGGCCTCGGCGGTGAGCGCGATGCGCTCGGGCGTGGAGCTCGGCGCGACCAGGAACACCCGGCTGACGCCGTGCGCGTCGGTCGCGGTGATCCAGGGGCCGGCCTCCTCGGGGATCAGGTCCGGGGTGATGACGCCGCTGCCGCCGACCGCGGCCAGCTCCGCGGCGAAGCGGTCGACGCCGTAGTGCTCGATCGGGTTCCAGTACGACATGATCAGCGCGGCCGCGCCGGTGTCGGCGACCGCCCCGGCGGCCCGGATGACGTCCGCGGTGCGCACGCCGCGGGCCAGCGCCTGGTCGGCGGCGGCCTGGATGACCGGGCCGTCCATCGCCGGGTCGGAGTACGGCAGGCCGACCTCGATGATGTCGCAGCCGCCCTCGACCATGGCGCGCATGGCGTCGATGGAGCCGTCCACCGACGGGTAGCCCGCCGGCAGGTAGCCGATGAGGACCGCGCGGTTCTCCGCCCGCGCGTTCTTGAGCACGTCCTGGAGCCGGTTCACAGCTCTCCCCCCTCGCTGTGCCCATCGTCGTCAAAGTCGACACCAAAGTACGCCGCCGCCGTGTGCATGTCCTTGTCGCCACGGCCGGAGAGGTTCACCACGATCACCGGTTCGCGCCCGAGCTCCTCCGCGAGCCGCGGCGCGATGCGCAGGGCGCCGGCCAGCGCGTGCGCGGACTCGATGGCCGGGATGATGCCCTCGGTCTCGCACAGGACGCGGAAGGCGTCCATCGCCTCGGCGTCGTCCACGGGCTCGTAGACGGCGCGGCCGGTGGCGTGCAGCCAGGCGTGCTCCGGCCCGACGGCCGGGTAGTCCAGGCCCGCGGAGATGCTGTGGCTCTCCTTGGTCTGGCCGTTCTCGTCCTGGAGCAGGTAGGTGCGGGTGCCGTGCAGGACGCCGACCGAGCCGCCGGTGATGGAGGCCGCGTGCAGGCCGGTGGCCACGCCGGAGCCGCCGGCCTCGAAGCCGTACAGCTTCACGGACTCGTCCGGCACGAAGGCGTGGAACACGCCGATCGCGTTGGAGCCGCCGCCGACACAGGCGCACACCGCGTCCGGCAGCGCGCCGGTGAGCTCCAGGGTCTGCCGGCGCGCCTCCACGCCGATGACCCGGGCGAAGTCGCGGACCATCGCCGGGAACGGATGCGGACCGGCGGCGGTGCCGAGCAGGTAGTAGGTGGTGTCGGCGCTGGCGACCCAGTCGCGCAGGGCCTCGTTGATCGCGTCCTTCAGGGTCTGCGAGCCGATCGCGACCGGCACCACCTCGGCGCCGAGCATGCGCATCCGCGCCACGTTCAGCGCCTGCCGCTTGGTGTCCTCGGCGCCCATGTAGACGACGCAGTCCAAGCCCAGCAGCGCCGCGGCGGTCGCGGTGGCCACGCCGTGCTGGCCGGCGCCGGTCTCGGCGATGAGCCGGGTCTTGCCCATGCGCTTGGCCAGCAGGGCCTGGCCCAGCACGTTGTTGATCTTGTGCGAGCCGGTGTGGTTCAGGTCCTCGCGCTTGAGCAGGATGCGGGCCCCGGCGCGCGCCGAGAGGTTGCGGGCCTCGGTGAGCAGGCTCGGGCGGTTCGCGTAGGACAGCAGGAGGTCGGCGAACTCCCGGTGGAACTCCGGGTCGGTCTTCGAGGTCTCGTAGGCCTCGGTGACCTCCTTCAGGACGGCCATCAGCGCCTCGGGCATGAAGCGGCCGCCGAACAGGGCGTCGTCGGTGGGGAAGTGCCCGGCGTCGTCGGGCATCGCGGCCGTGGCCGCGTACGCGGAGATGATCTCGGCGCGAGGGTCTGACGATGAATGCGGATCTGGCTGATCAGACATGGAGATGTCCCGTATGAGTGATGTGAACAGCTATGACGGAAGCGGTGGTTACGCTTCCTGCCATCGGCGCGCCGCCGGCGCGTGCCGCCACCAGGGGCGGCGGCGGGCGGCGGCCCTGGGCTTGCTCGACATCACGATCCTGGACTCTACCGTCTCCGCGGACGCTTAGGCGCGCCCGTTCCGCAGCGCGGGATGCGCGCCGGCCGCGACCAGGTCGGCGACCGAGGCGCGCGGGTCCTTGCCGGTCACCAGCGACTCGCCGACCAGCACCGCGTCGGCGCCGGCGTTGGCGTAGGCGATCAGGTCGTGCGGGCCGCGCACCCCGGACTCGGCGACGCGCACGACGCCGTCCGGGATCATCGGGGCCAGCCGCGCGAAGGTGTCGCGCCGGACCTCCAGCGTCTTCAGGTCGCGGGCGTTGACGCCGACCAGGCGGGCACCGGCGTCCAGCGCGCGGCGCACCTCTTCCTCGTCGTGCACCTCGACCAGCGGGGTCAGGCCGATGGACACGGCCCGCTCGATCAGCGACTCCAGGGCCGGCTGCTCGAGCGCGGCGACGATCAGCAGCGCGAGGTCTGCGCCGTGCGCGCGGGCCTCCCAGAGCTGGTAGCTGGTGACGATGAAGTCCTTGCGCAGGACCGCGATGTCCACCTTCTGGCGGACGTCGTCCAGGTCGGCCAGCGAGCCGCCGAAGCGGCGCTGCTCGGTGAGCACCGAGATGACGGTGGCGCCGCCGGCCTCGTAGTCGGCGGCCAGGCCCGCGGGGTCCGCGATGGCGGCCAGCGCGCCCTTGGACGGCGAGGAGCGCTTGACCTCGGCGATCACCTTCACGCCGTCGCCGCCGGCCCCGCCGCGGCGCAGCGCCTCGACGCCGTCGATGGCGCTGTCCATGCGCGCCACCCGGGCCTTGAGGTCGTCCAGGCTGATCTTCTCCTGGCGCTCGGCAAGGTCGAGGCGGACGCCTTCGATGATCTCGGCAAGTACGTTCATCCGCCGTCAGCTCCCCTCGATCGCCTCACCAGGTGGGACACCGCCGTCCGCGGTGTGGGCGGCGTGTCCGACGTCTCACTCTAGCGGCTCCGGAGGGTCTCCGAAGTCCAGTGATCTTCTCGTGGGACGAACCCGGAGCCCGCCGCGGCACTGCGCGGCGGGCTCCCAAGACTGCGGATCCGCAGGTCCGGGCCCGTTCTCCGGGCCGGAGCGGCTACTTCGCGGCGGCGCCCAGACCCATCGCGGACATGGCCTTGCCGACGATCGGGGAAAGCACGGCGATCCCGCCGCCGACGATGGCGAGCGCCGGGATGGCGGCCACCAGGCCCGCGCCGCCGATCAGGAAGCCGATGATGCAGAGGAAGACAGCGGTCCAGGCAGCCGGGGTGCTGCCGTGGTCCTCACCGTGGGATGACGACATGGTGCTCCTAGCACTTACAGATGATTCAGGCGCATCCATTGTCGCCGATTCGGCCTAATGCTCCGTGCCCGGGGTGGGGCTGAGCGCGGCGGACGCCTCGGCGGGGTCGCCGGCGGGGTCACCGGCGGGTTCGCCGGTGGGGTCCTCGCCGCGGTCCAGGGCGTCCCACAGGTCCTTGGAGCTGCCGGTGCCGACGGCGCGCGCGGCGGCCTTCCCGGTCGCGGCGTTGTCATAGCGCGACGACATCCCGGGCCAGGCCGCACCGCGTATCACGGTCGCCACACCGGCCAGCACGACCAGCACCCCGCCGACCGCCGCGAGCAGCCACCAGGCGGCCGTGTGCGCCGCGACGTGCCCGACGGCGTAGCCCTTGGCGGCGGCCTTGCCGGCCAGCACATGTGAGGCATGACTCGCCCCGCGCTCGCCGAACGCGTAGACCGCCGCGCCGACGCCGGCCGCGATCAGCAGCACGCCGACCAGGCGCCGCGCCAGCCGCTGGGTCGCGAACAGCGCCAGGCCGCCGGCCAGCGCGGTGAGGCCGAGCGCGGTGACGCCGGCGGACAGGTCGTTGCCGCTGGCCGCGACCTTGAGCGTGTTCGGCGCCTGGCCGACGGTCGCGGTGGCCCAGGGGCGGCCGGCCGCGGCCCAGGCGAGGACCCCGCCGAGGAGGGCGAGCAGGACGGTGAGGGTCAGCTCGCGGCGGGTGGTGGTGCGGCGAGTGGTGGTGCGGGCCGCTCCGGCCGCGGGTTCGACAGCCGCCGCCTCGCCGCCGGCTCCAGCTCCGCTCATCCCAGCTCCCGCACTCACCGCGCCACCTCCCCGACCGCCGAGCGCATCGTGCCGGCGACCGCGACCGCCTTCAGCACGGCCATCGCCTTGTTCCGGCACTCCTGGTCCTCCGCGACCGGGTCCGAGTCGGCCACGATCCCGGCTCCGGCCTGTACGAAGGCCACGCCGTCGCGGATCAGCACGGTGCGGATCGCGATGGCGGTGTCGGCGTCGCCGGCGAAGTCCAGGTAGCCGACGATGCCGCCGTACAGGCCGCGGCGGGTCGGCTCGTTCTGCTCGATGATCTCCATGGCGCGCGGCTTCGGGGCGCCGGACAGGGTGCCGGCCGGGAAGGTGGCGGCGACCGCGTCGAAGGCGGTCCTGCCCTCGGCCAGGTCGCCGATCACCGTGGAGACGATGTGCATCACGTGGCTGTAGCGCTCGACCGCCATGAAGTCCACGACCTCCACCGAGCCCGGCGCGGCGATCCGGCCCAGGTCGTTGCGGCCGAGGTCGACGAGCATCAGGTGCTCGGCGCGCTCCTTGGGGTCGGCCAGCAGGTCGGCGGCCAGCTGCGCGTCCTGCTCGGGGTCGGCGCCGCGCGGGCGGGTGCCGGCGATCGGGTGCAGCATCGCGCGCCCCTCGGTGACCTTCACCAGGGCCTCGGGCGAGGAGCCGACGATGTCGAAGCCGCCCTCGGCGCCGCCGTCGGGGCCGGGGATGCGCAGCAGGTACATGTACGGGCTCGGGTTCGTCGCGCGCAGCACCCGGTAGACGTCCAGCGCCGAGGCCTCGACGGGGGCCTCGAAGCGCTGGCTCACCACGATCTGGAACGCCTCGCCGGACTTGATCTCCTCGATGCAGCGCAGCACCGTCTCGCGGTAGTCCTCGGGGGTGCGGTTGGCGCTGAACTCCGGCGCCACCGCCGGGTCGTACACCACCGGCGTGTTCACCACCGGCTCGTTCAGCGCGGCGGTCATCGCGTCCAGCCGCTCCACGGCCCGGGCGTAGGCGGCCTCGACGCCGGAGGGCAGGTTGTCGTGGTTCACCACGTTGGCGATCAGCCACACCGAGCCGTCGGCGTGGTCCAGCACCGCCAGGTCCAGGCTGAGCAGGAAGGTCAGCTCCGGGATCCGCAGGTCGTCCTTGGCCAGTTCCGGCAGCCGCTCCAGGCGGCGCACGGCGTCGTAGCCCATGTACCCGACCAGCCCGCCGGTCAGCGGCGGCAGCCCCGGCAGATGCGGGGTGTGCAGCAGCTCCAGGGTCTGGCGCAGCACGTCCATCGGGTCGCCGCCGGTGGGCAGCCCGACCGGCGGCTCGCCGATCCAGTGCGCCGCGCCGTCCTTCTCGCTCAGCGCCGCTCCGGTGCTGACGCCGACGAAGGAGTACCGCGACCAGATGCCGTGCTCGGCCGACTCCAGCAGGAAGGTGCCGGGCCGCTCCCCGGCGAGCTTGCGGTAGAGCCCGACCGGCGTCTCGCCGTCGGCCAGCACCCGCCGCACCACCGGGATCACCCGGCGGTCCTCAGCCAGCTCGCGGAAAGTCGGCAGGTCCGGGGTGTCCACCCCTGGGGGGAAGGCCGTCATGCCGCCGATTCTCCCAGAGGCCCGCGCGCCGCCGGCGCCGAGTCCGCGCTCGCGCTTGAGGCCGGGCCCAGCGGCAGCTCCCCGGCGTCGAAGCAGGTCCGGTCCCCGGTGTGGCACGCGCCGCCGCTCTGGTCCACCTTCAGCAGCACCGCGTCGCCGTCGCAGTCCAGCGCGGCCGATTTCAGCACCTGGACGTTGCCCGAGGTGTCCCCCTTGGTCCAGTACTCCCGGCGCGAGCGCGACCAATACGTGACCCGCCCGCTAGTCAGCGTGCGCCGCAGCGCCTCGTCGTCCATCCACGCCAGCATCAGCACCTCGCCGGTGTCGTGCTGCTGCGCGATGGCGGCGAACAGGCCGTGCTCGTCGCGCTTGAGCCGGGCGGCGATCGCGGGGGCCAGGACGGGGGCGGGGACTTCGTCGGTCATGCACCCATTGTCGCCCGCGGCCCCGGCGGCCCGTCGCGCGGGTTCACTTCCTATGACCGGCCGGCCCGATTGCGATATAACGTGAGGGTCGTCACCACTGAATCAGGGGAGCCCGTATGTCGACCGACCCGGCCAAGTCACCTGCGCTGCGCGCGTCCGACGCGGACCGCGACCAGGTCATCGACACGCTGCGGACCGCCGTCTCCGACGGCCGGCTCGACCCCGCGGAGTACGACGAACGCGTGGAGACGGCGCTGTCCGCGCGCACCTTCGAGGCGCTGGCTCCGCTGACCGCGGACCTGGAACCGGGAACCAGCGTGGTCCCGGCGCCTGCGGCTTCGGCCGAAGAAGTGGTGAGGATCCGCGAGAAGCACGGTCCGGTGCGCCGCGAGGGCCGGTGGAAGCTGCCGCACCGGCTGCTGCTGCGTACCCTGTGGTGCCCGATCACGCTGGACCTGACCAGCGCCGTGCGCAGCGGGCCCGAGCTGATCATCGAGATGCGCGGACGCGGCAACGGCGTGACGCTCCTGCTCGGCCCGGGCATGACGGTGGACGCCAACGAGCTGTCGGTGCGCCACGGCGGCGTGGACATCACCAACCCCGACGACGCCACGCCCGAGGTCCTGCACGTCCGCCTGGTCGGACGGAACAAGCACGGCTCGGTGGTGGCGCGCTGGCAGAAGCCGGGCGAGGCGGGACCGTCGAACGACAGCCCCGCCTGATCTCCGCGTATCTATAGAAGTCCGCGAATCTATAAAGATCGACTGCTTGTCTACGAGGACTGCTGCCGAGCCCAGCTCTCATACAGCCCCGAGTACACCCCGCCGGCCCCGACCAGCTCCCGGTGCGGCCCGCGCTCCACGATCTCCCCGGCGTCGAACACGAACACCTCGTCGGCGGCCTCGGCCGTGGACAGCCGGTGCGCGATGGCGATCGACGTCCGCCCGCGCGTCAGGCCGTCCAGCGCGCGCGTGATCCGCACCTCGGTCGCCGGGTCGACGGCCGAGGTGGCCTCGTCCAGCACCAGCAGGTCCGGGTCGGCGATGTAGGCCCGGGCCAGCGCCACCAGCTGCCGCTCCCCCGCCGACAGCGACTCGCCGCGCTGCCCGACCCGGGTGTCCAGGCCCTCGGGCAGGCCGTCGAGCCAGTCGGTCAGGCTCAGGTCCTCGAACGCGCGCCGCACCTCGGCGTCGGTGGCGCCGGGCTTGCCGTAGCGGACGTTGTCGCCGACCGTCATGTCGAACAGGAAGCCGTCCTGCGGCACCATCACCATGCGCGAGCGCAGCGTCTCGAAATCCACGTCCTTCAGCGGCACCCCGTTGATCAATATCCGGCCGGAGCTCGGATCCATCAGCCGGGTCAGCAGCTTGGCGAACGTGGTCTTGCCCGAGCCGGTCTCCCCGACCACCGCCACCCGGGTGCGCGGGGTGATCTGGGTAGTCAGCGAGTGCAGCACCCGGGCGCCGCCGGGGTAGGCGAACACGACCTCTTCGAAGCCGACGCCCAGCGGCCCGTCCGGCGGCCGCACGCCGGCCTGGCCGGGGTCCACCACGTCCGGCGGCTCCTCCAGCAGGCCGACGATGCGGCGCCAGCCGGCGATGGCGTTCTGCGCCTCGTTCAGCTGCTCAGTGGCGAACTGCACCGGCGAGATGAACAGGTTCACCAGGAACAGCATCGCCGTCAGGTCGCCGGCCGACAGGTGGCCGCCGACCCCGATCATCACCCCGACGACCACGATCGCGGAGTTCACCAGGCCGGCGACCAGCTCTCCCATCGAGAACGTGACGACGATCAGCCGCTGGGTCCGCACCTGGGAGTCGCGGGTGTCCTCCACCGCGGCGCCGATCCGGGCCCCGGTACGGTCCTCGATGCCGTAGGCGCGCAGCACGTCCGCGCCGACCAGCGCCTCGGAGACCTCGCCGAGCATCTTGCCGTAGCGCCGCCGCACCTTGCGGTACGCCCGGCCGGTCCGGCCCTGGATCTTGCGCATGACCAGGAACATCGGCACGAAGCAGACCCAGACTAGGAGGGTCAGCTGCCAGGAGAACACCGCCATCACGGCCGTGACCACCACGACCTGCGCGACGGCGACGAACAGCTGCATGCCGCCCTGCTGGATGAACACCGTGACCGTGTCGATGTCGCTGGTGACCCGGCTGACCAGCGCGCCGCGCTGCTCGGCCTGCTGGTGCAGCAGCGACAGGTCGTGCACGTGGCGGAAGGCCTTGGTGCGCACCTCGGCCAGCCCGCGCTCGCTGGAGGTGTAGAGCCGGAAGTTCATCAGGTACGCCGACACCGCGGTGATCAGCACGGCCACGGCGCTGAGCGCGACCATGGTCCGCACCTCGCCGTAGTCGGGGCCGCCCTCGGCGAGGATCCCGTGGTCCAGCGTCTGCTGCACGGTCAGCGGGATCACCACCCGGCCGACGGTGGCGATCACCGCGAGGGCGAGCGTGACGCCCAGGCCCTTGGTGAAGGCCGGGGCCAGGCGGACGCCGCGGCGCAGCACGGCGTAGCCGCCGTCGGAGGCTTCGGGGAGCTGGTAGCCGGCCGGAGCGGCCGGTGCCTGCCCGGCGTCGTCGAGTTCGGCGGCGGCGGTGCTCATATCCCGACCTCCTGCAGTTCGCCGTCGCGCTCTTCGTGGTCGCGCTCGTAGGCGGTGATCAGATCGCGGTATCCCGCGCAGCGCTCCACCAGCTCCAGGTGCGGCCCCCGGTCCACGACCCGGCCGTGCTCCAGGTAGACCACCTCGTCGGCGAGCGCGATCGTGGCCTTGCGGTAGGCGACCACCAGGACCGTGGAGGCCAGCCGGCCCTCGCCGGCGGCGTCCCGCAGCCCGCCCAGGATCGCGGCCTCGACCTGCGGGTCCACGCTGGCGGTGCAGTCGTCCAGGATCAGCAGCCGGGGCTCGCGGATCAGCGCCCTGGCCAGGGCCAGGCGCTGGCGCTGGCCGCCGGACAGGGTCGCGCCGCGCTCGCCGATGACCGTGTCCAGGCCCTCGGGCAGGCGCTTGACGAACCGCTCGGCCTGCGCCAGCCGCAGCGCGGCCCAGATCTGCTCGTCGTCGGCGTCCCGGTCCAGCCGGACGTTGTCGCGGATGCTGTCGGCGAACAGGAAGGTCTGCTGCGGGACCAGCGAGACCTGCGCCGGGACCTGGCCGCGGGCGAAGTCGCGGACGTCGGTGCCGTCCAGCTGGACCGTGCCGCCGTCGGGGTCGGCCAGCCGGGCCAGCAGGCCGGTGAGCGTGGACTTGCCGGAGCCGGTCGGCCCGACCAGGGCCACGGTCGAGCCGGGCCGCAGGTCCAGGTCGATCCCGCGCAGGATCTCCTGGCCGTCGTAGCCGAAGCGGACCCGGTCCATGCGGACCTCGGCGGCGCCGTCGGCGGGTGCCCGGCCGGTGCCGTACTCCATGTCGCCCTGGGCGTCGAGCACAGCCTTGACCCGGCTGTAGCCGACCACCGAGCGCGGCAGCTCGCCCAGGACCCAGCCGATGGCCCGCAGCGGGAAGGCCAGCAGCGTGATCAGGTAGGCGACCTGCACGACCTGCCCGGCCTGGATCGCGCCGGAGGCCACGCGGGAGGTGCCGACCAGCAGCGCGACCAGCACCCCGAGGTTGGGCACGGCCTCCAGCGCCGGATCGAAGAAGGCGCGGGCGCGGCCGGCGGAGATGTTGGCGTCGCGCAGGCGGTCCGCGGCGGCGGCGAAGCGCGCGGTCTCCTCGTCCTCGCGGCCCAGGGTCTTCACGACCAGGCCGCCGTCGAAGGACTCGTGCGCGATCTCGGCGACGCCGGCGCGCATCTCCTGCGCGGCGGCCAGCCGAGGCGCGGCATAGCGCTGGTAGACGGTGTTCAGCACGATGATCGCCGGGAACAGCAGGAAGCCGATGATCGCCAGCACCGGGTCGGTGAGCACCATCGACACCAGGGCCGCGACCATCATGATCAGCACCCCCAGCGACATCGGCAGCGGGGCGATGAACTGCCAGGTCATGTCCACGTCCGAGCCGGCGTTGGACAGCAGCTGGCCGGTGGGGTGCCGGCGGTGCCAGGACAGCGGCAGCTGCAGATAGCGGTCGGAGACGGCGCGCCGGTAGCGGGACTGCAACCGGAACTGCATCACCCCGGCCAGCAGCCGCCGGCCGATGATGCCCATCACCTTGGCCAGCGCCACGCCCAGGATCAGCAGCCCGGCGGTCAGCGTCGCGCCGACCGGAACCTTCCCGGCCTGGAACGCCGGCAGCACCGCGTGATCGGTGGCCCAGCCCACGGCCCAGGCCGCGCCGACCGTCATGATCCCGTACACCGCGCTGCCGGTGACCGCGGCCGCGAAGACCCGCGGCTCGGTGCGGATCGCCACGCCGAGCAGCCCCAGACCGCGCTTGAGGATCGAATCCTTCGTCCGCGCAGCCGTTTGTAAACTCTCCGTACTCACGTCATCCCACCCATGTCACGCCCAGACCCTGCCCGGCATCCACTCTGGCGGACAACACCCGGTCGGGTAAAACCCATTCCGGATGCGCGACTATTACTCCCGGTTTGGCTCCGAGCGCGCGCGACGGCTCCGGCCCCGCCGCCTTCACGCTGTTCGGCGCCTGGGCGGTCGCCCCACTACTGGTGCGGCTTCTGGCCTGAGGCTACTTCTCGCCACCCGAACCGGCGGAGACCAGCCCGACCTCATAGGCGAACACCACAGCCTGCACCCGATCGCGCAGTTCCAGCTTCGGCAGGATCCGGCTGACATGCGTCTTCACCGTGGCCTCGGACAGCTGCAGATTCTCGGCGATCTCGGCGTTGGACTGACCCCGCGCGATCTCCACCAGCACTTCGCGCTCCCGGTCGGTCAGGCGCTCCAGGCGCTCGTCGGCACGCGGACCGGTAGCCGGCTCCTGGCGCGCGAAGGCCTCGATGAGCTGGCGGGTGATGCGCGGTGCCACCACGCCGTCGCCGGCGGCCACGGTCCGGATCCCGGCAATCAAATCAGCAGGGTGCGCGTTCTTGAGCAGGAAGCCGGCGGCGCCGACACGCAGCGCGGCGAACGCGTACTCGTCCAGGTCGAAAGTAGTGAGGATCAGTACCCGGGAAGGCAGGGCCGCCCCGGTGATCCGGGCCGTCGCCTCGATGCCGTCCACCCCGGGCATGCGCACGTCCATCAGCACCACATCGGGCCTGAGCTCAGCGGCCAGCGCCACGGCCTCGGCACCGTCCCCGGCCTCGCCGACGACCTCGACGTCCGGCTGCGCCTCGAGGACCATGCGGAATCCCATGCGCAGCAGCGGGGCGTCATCCACCAGCAAAACGCTGATCATGCGGTTCCAGCCCCGGCATCGACCGGCACCCGGGCATGCACCCGCCACCCCCGCCCGATACCGCGCGGCCCGGCATCCAGCTCCCCGCCGAACGCCGCTATACGCTCCTTCATCCCGGCGATGCCATGCCCGCCGACCTCGTCGGGCCTCACGGCCGCCGTCGCCCCGTCGTCGAGCACCGTCACCTCCACGGCGTCCGCCGCGAAGTCCAACCGCACCCGCGCCGAAGCCCCCGGCTCAGCATGCTTGCGGGTATTGGTCAGCGCCTCCTGCACGACCCGGAACACCGCCAGCTCCACACCCGAGGACAGGTCCGGACGCGCCCCGCTGACCACCAGCTCCACCGGCAGCCCGGCCACCCGCACCTCAGCGAGCAGGGTGTCCAGCTGCGCCAGCCCCGGCTGCGGATGCAGCTCGGCCATCGCGGCGCCGGCCGAGCCGCGCAGCACTCCCAGCACCCGCTGCATGTCGGTGATCGCCTGCCGTCCGACCTCGGAGGCCTTCGCGACGGCCTCGGCCGCACGGTCCGGCGCGGTGTGCACCGCATAGGAGGCACCATCCGTCAGGGCGACCATCACCGACAGACTGTGCGTGACGACGTCGTGCACCTCCCGCGCGATCGAGGCGCGCTCGGCGGCGGCGGCGATCTGCGACTGCTGGTCGCGCTCGAACTCCAGCCGGCGCGCACGTTCCTCCAGCGTCGCGAAGTACGCCCGCCGGGTGCGGGTGTTGACGCCGAGCACCGTGGCCGCCGTGACCATGCCGGAGACGAACATGAAGATGCGCAGCGCCTCGTTCTCATGCGACCACGACTCCGCGACCATCACCGCGCCGACCTCCATGACGCCGACCGCGGCCAGCGTCCGCCGGATCGAGGCGTGCGCGGCGACCGAGTACAGGGCGATCAGCGGCGCGAAGTCCACCTGCGGCGGCAGCACGTCCCAGGCCCACTGCCCGAACGCGGCGGCGGCCACCACGGCGAACACCGTGCACGGGAACCGCCGCCGCAACGCCAGCGGTACGAAAAAAGCAACCAACAGAACCCAGCTCGCGACCGCGTGACGGGCCGGGTGCAGGTACAGACGACCGCTGAGCGGCGCGAGTATCGCCGCGACGAACAGCGCGTCCATCAGCGTCGGATGCGACGCACCCCACCGCTGCCCCCGCCGCACCGCGTTCTCCAGCCCGGCGGCCTGCAGGAAGCGCTTCATCCCCGGCGAGCTCAGCCACGCCGACACCGTGGTCGGCGCGTCCACGACAGCCCGAAGGCCCCGGCGGCTGCCGGGGTCCTCGGGAACGGTCGCTGAGCTCACGCGTCTCGTTTCTTCAGCAGGAAGGCCGCCGCGGCCATCGCCACCACAGCGTAACCAAGGAACAGCAGGAACCCGGGCCACGGCTTCATGTCCGGCGAGGTGGTGGTCAGCGCCATCACCTGCTGCCCGGCGTTGCTCGGCAGGTAGGGGTTCACATGGTCGCCCCAGGAGGTGAGGTTCAGGACCTCGCCGAGCACCGGCAGCACCAGCAGGATCCCGAACAGCGCCGCGATGGCGCCGGCGGTGCTGCGGATGATCGCACCCAGCGCCACGCCGAGCAGACCGACCACCGTCAGGTACAGACCCTCGCCGAACACCGCACGCAGCACGCCGGGGTCGGACAGGGACTTGTTCAGGTGGATCGAGGAGAAGATCGACTGCGCCAGGAAGAAGCAGACGAACGCGGTGATGGTCATGACGGTCCAGGCCACGACCGTGAACACCAGCGCCTTGGCCCACAGCACCGGCAGCCGCTTGGGCGCGGCGGCCAGCGAGGCCCGGATCATCCCGGTGGTGTACTCACCGGTGATCATCATGACCCCGAGCACCCCGACCGCCAACTGCCCGAGGAACACCCCGCGCATCGGGTCGGCGACCGGGTCGACCTCCTTCTGCCGCGCCGCGCTCATGTGCGGGTAGTGGCTCTTCATCGCCAGGCTGAACAGCAGCGCGATGGCGATCATCGCCCCCACCCCGGCGATCAGCGACCACCGCGACGAGCGCAGCGTGCGGAACTTGATCCACTCGCTCTTGATGACCCGGCCCTGCGTGACCTTGCCGGTGTGCACCCGGCGCACCGGAGCCTGCGTGACGGCGGTCATGCGTTCACCTCGACCTCAGTGTTGGCCTGCGCCGGCGCCCGGTACTCGACGGCGTCCCCGGTGAGCTCCATGAACGCCTCCTCCAGCGAAGCCTCGTGCGGCGCCAGCTCGAACAGCGTGATCCGGTTCTCCGCCGCGATGGTGCCGATCCGATCGCTGGTCAGCCCCTGGACCTGCAGCGTGCCCTCGTCCGAGGACGACACGGTGACATCCGGCCCGGCCAGCAGCTCCCGCAACTTGGCGGCATCAGGCGTACGCACCTTGACGCTGCCAGTCGAAGCCCGCGAAATGAACTCGGCCACCGACGTGTCAGCGATCAGCTTGCCCTGCCCGATCACGATCAGGTGCTCAGCAGTGAGCGCCATCTCGGACATCAGGTGACTGGAGACGAAGATCGTCCGGTCCTCCGACGCCAGGTGCTTGAGCAGGTTCCGGATCCACAGGATGCCCTCGGGGTCCAACCCGTTCACCGGCTCGTCCAGGATCAGCGTGTCCGGGTCCCCCAACAGCGCACTGGCGATACCCAGCCGCTGCCCCATACCCAGCGAGAACCCCCCGGCCCGCTTCTTGGCCACCTCCCGCAGACCCACGAGGTCGATCACCTCGTCGACCCGCGACCTCTCGATCCCGGTGGTCGCGGCCAGCGCGAGCAGGTGGTTGTAGGCGGTACGCCCGGTGTGGATGGCCTTGGCCTCCAGCAGCGCACCGACCTCATGCAGCGGCGCGGCGTGCTCGGCATAAGCCTTGCCATTGACGGTCACCGAACCGGAGCTCGGCCGGTCCAGGCCCAGGATCATGCGCATGGTGGTGGACTTCCCGGCCCCGTTCGGTCCGAGGAAGCCGGTCACCACCCCAGGCCGCACGGTGAAGGACAAGTCGGAGACGGCGGTCTTGTCGCCGTAGCGTTTAGTCAGGCTGCGTGCCTCGATCATGCGGCAACGCTATGGCCCGACGGGGTACCCAGTCGTCAGACCAGACGGCGAACTTAAAAAGCGGCACTGCATCCTGGGATGTATGGCGCGGTGCATAGCGGGATGCACGAGTGTGCGCAGTGACTCGGGCTGATGCGCGGTCGTGAAAAGGCAAACCGCCAGCTTCAGCGAACCGGATACCCCGCCCCCCGCAGCGACTCCTTAACCTCCCCGATCGTCACATCCCCAAAGTGAAAAACCGAAGCCGCCAACACCGCATCAGCCCCCGCCCCCACCGCGGGCGCAAAATGCTCCGTCGCCCCCGCACCCCCCGAAGCGATCAGCGGCACCGTCACCGCCGCCCGCACCGCCGCCAGCATCTCCAGGTCAAAGCCCTGCTTCATCCCGTCGGCGTCAATCGAGTTCAGCAGGATCTCCCCCGCGCCGAGCTCCGCCGCCCGCGCCGCCCACCGCACCGCGTCGATACCGGTGGACTGCCGTCCGCCGTGCGTGGTGACCTCGAACCCTGACTCCGTGCTCACGCCTTCCGGGCACCGCCGCGCGTCCACCGACAGCACCAGCACCTGGTTCCCGAACCGGTCGGCGATCTCGGCGATCAGCTCCGGGCGGGTCACCGCCGCGGTGTTCACGCCGACCTTGTCGGCCCCGGCGCGCAGCAGCCGGTCCACGTCCTGCACCGTGCGCACGCCGCCGCCGACCGTCAGCGGGATGAACACCTGATCCGCGGTGCGGCCGACCACGTCGTACACCGTCTCGCGAGCGTCGGAGGACGCGGTGACGTCCAGGAACGTCAGCTCGTCCGCGCCGGCCGCGTCATAGGCGCGCGCCAGCTCCACCGGGTCCCCGGCGTCGCGCAGGTTCTCGAAGTTCACGCCCTTCACCACCCGGCCGGCGTCGACGTCCAGGCACGGGATCACGCGAACGGCCAGCTGGCCGAGGGCGGCGGCGCTCACTTGCGGCTCCTTCTAAAACAGTTACTACGCGTAAAAACAGTTACTACGCGGCCGGGCCGGACTGAACCCGATAAGCATCCAGCTCCACCTCAACCAGCATCCCGGGATCGATCAGCCCCGACACCACCAGCGCCGTAGCCGCCGGCCTGCACTCGGCGAACACCTCGCCGTGCGCCCGCCCCACCTCGGCGATGTCCCGGGCGTGCACCACATACCAACGCGTCCGCACCACATCGTGCAGACCGAACCCGACCTGCTCCAGCGCCTTGCGAGCAGTCTCCAGCGCGACCTTCATCTGCGCAGCCGGGTCGCCGTTGCCCTGCACCATGCCGTCGACGGTGGCGGTGCACCCCGCCACCCACGCGTGGGGGCCGGCGACGACCACACGGGAGTACCCGTACTCGTTCTCCCACTGCCCGTCGGAGCCGATCCGCTGGATGCTGCTCATGTCTCACGCGCTCCTGGTGAGTTCGAGGGCTTCTTCAAGTGTGAAGGCGCCCGCGTAGAGCGCCTTGCCGACGATAGCGCCCTCGACGCCGATCGGCACCAACGTCTCCAGCGCCTGCAAGTCAGCCAGCGAAGACACCCCACCTGAGGCCACGACCGGCCTGTCGGTGACCGCGCAGACATCGCGCAGCAGGTCCAGGTTCGGGCCGGTCAGCGTCCCGTCGCGGTTGACGTCGGTGACCACGTACCGCGCGCAGCCGTCGGCGTCCAGGCGCTGCAGCACCTCGAACAGCTGGCCGCCCTCCTGGGTCCAGCCGCGCGCCGACAGGGTGGTGCCGCGCACGTCCAGGCCGACCGCGATCTTGTCGCCGTGCTCCGCGATCACCTCGGCCACCCACTCCGGGCGCTCCAGGGCGGCGGTGCCGAGGTTGACGCGCGCGCACCCGGTGGCCAGCGCGCGCTTGAGCGACACGCTGTCGCGGATACCGCCGGAGAGCTCGACCTTGACGTCCACCGAGCCGATCACGACGGCCAGCAGGTCGGCGTTGGTCCCGCGCCCGAAGGCGGCGTCCAGGTCCACCAGATGGATCCACTCCGCGCCCGCGCTCTGCCAGGCCAGCGCGGCGGCGAGCGGGTCGCCGTAGGAAGTCTCGGAGCCGGCGGCGCCCTGCACGAGGCGGACGGCCTGGCCGTCGGCGACGTCGACGGCGGGCAGGAGTTCGAGGTAGCCGGGCATTGCTGGAGTCCTCACAGACGAAGAGCGGGGAAAGGAAAAAAGACAGGAAAACTGGCGTCCGGGACGCCGGATCAGCAGCTCAGCGGCCCAGCGGCGCACCAGCCCGGCAGCTCACGAAAGCTGCTTGATCCAGTTCTCAAGCACCTGCGCACCGGCATCACCAGACTTCTCCGGATGGAACTGCGTAGCCGACAACGGACCGTTCTCCACCGCGGCGACGAACGGCTCCCCGTGCGTCGCCCACGTCACCAACGGCGCGGCCATGCGCCCGGTGTCGGTCAGCTCCCACTTGCGCACCCCGTAGGAGTGAACGAAGTAGAACCGCGCGTCGGCGTCGAGCCCGGCGAACAGCCGCGAGCCCTCGGCGACGTCCAGCGTGTTCCACCCCATGTGCGGGATGATCGGCGCGTCCAGCCGCTCCACGGTCCCGGGCCACTCGTCGCACCCGGCGGTCTCCACGCCGTGCTCCACCCCGCGCTCGAACAGGATCTGCATGCCGACGCAGATCCCCAGCACCGGCCGGCCGCCGGCCAGCCGCCGCCCGATGATCCGGTCGCCCTTGACCGCCTTGAGCCCGGCCATGCACGCCGCGTACGCCCCCACCCCGGGCACGAACAGCCCGTCCGCGTTCAGCGCGGCGTTGACGTCCGCCGATACGCTGACCTGCGCGCCGGCCCGCTCCAAGGCGCGCTCGGCCGAGCGGATGTTGCCGGAGCCGTAGTCCAGGACCACCACGGTGGGTTTGCTCACCAGCGCATCACCCCGCCGGCGATCGCCATGCCGGCGCACAGCACCAGCAGTATCGACATCACGCGCATGTTGCTGTTGCCGGAGGCCTGCCGGAACAGGGAGAAGGCCCCGCCGAAGAGGAAGAGGCCGAGGAACACCAGTCCCGCGGCCGCATAGCTGCCGGTCATCTCTAAAGGACACCCTTCGTGCTCGGAATACCGCTCACTCTAGGGTCCGGCGAGCAGGCCTCCCGCAGCGCCCTGGCCAGGGCCTTGAACTGGGCCTCGACCACGTGGTGCGCGATCCGGCCGTAGGGCACCCGGATGTGCAGGCAGATCTGCGCCTGGGCCACGAACGACTCGAAGATGTGCCGGGTCAGCTCGGTGTCGAAGTCCCCGATCATCGGCGCCAGGCCCTCGGGCATCTCGTGCACCAGGTAGGGCCGCCCGGACAGGTCCACGACCACCTCGGCCAGGGTCTCGTCCAGCGGCACCCGGGCGTCGGCGAACCGGCGCAGGCCCGCCTTGGTCCCCAGCGCCTCGCGGAAGGCCGCGCCCAGGGCCAGCGCGGTGTCCTCGACCGTGTGGTGGCCGTCGATGTGCAGGTCGCCCTCGGTCTTCACGGTGAGGTCGAACAGGCCGTGCTTGGCCAGCTGGTGCAGCATGTGGTCGAAGAAGCCGACGCCGGTGGAGATCTCGGCCTCGCCGCTGCCGTCGAGGTCGACCTCCACCAGGACGCCGGTCTCGCCGGTCGTCCGCTCCACCCTGCCCACGCGGCTCACGATTCTCCATCCAACACGGCGAGGCTCTCCTTCAAGGCGTCCAGGAACGCCGTCGTCTCAGACTCGGTCCCGGCGGTGACCCGCAGCATGCCGGGGATGCCCACATCGCGGATCAGCACGCCGTGCTCCAGCACCTTGGCCCACAGCGCCTTCTGGTCCCCGCCCGGGACGCCGAAGAACACGAAGTTCGCATCCGACGGCACCACATGCAGACCGAGCGCGGAAAGCTCCTCGACGATCCGGTCCCGCTGCGCCTTCACCGCGTCGACCGTCCCGAGCAGCGCGCCGACGTGCTTCAGCGCGGTGCGCGCCGCGGCCTGCGTGAGCGCCGACAGGTGATACGGCAGCCGCACCAGCAGCAGCGCATCGACCACCGCCGGATCGGCGGCGAGGTAGCCGACGCGCGCCCCGGCCATGGCGAAGGCCTTCGACATGGTGCGCGTGACGATCAGCCTGGCGTTTTCGGGCAACAGCGTCAGCGCCGACGGCGTACCCGGCCGCGCGAACTCGAAGTACGCCTCGTCCACGACCACCATCGCCCCGACCTCGTCGGCCGCCTTGAGCACGGCGCGGATCACGTCCAGCTCCATCGCCGTCCCGGTCGGGTTGTTCGGCGAGGTCAGGAAGACGACGTTCGGCCGGTGCTGCTCGATCGCCGCGACGGCCTTGGCGGCGTCGAGCGTGTAGTCGCCCTCGCGCAGGCCGGAGATCCACTCGGTCGCGGTGGCCAGCGCGATCAGGCGGTGCATCGAGTAGGAGGGCTCGAAGCCGATGGCGCTGCGGCCGGGGCCTCCGAAGACCTGGAGGATCTGCTGCAGGACCTCGTTGGATCCGTTGGCGGCCCAGAGGTTCTCCGCGGTCAGGCCGTGGCCGAGATAGTCGGCCAGGTCCTTGCGCAGGTCAGTGGCGTCCCGGTCGGGATACCGGTTCAGCGTGGTCGCCGCCTCGGTGACCGCCCTGGCCAGATCCGCCACCAGCTCCGGCGGCGGACCATAAGGGTTCTCGTTCGTGTTCAGCGGATACGGCACGTCGATCTGGGGCGCGCCGTACGGCGTCAGCTCCCGCAGATCGTCCCGGATCGGCAGGTCGAGGTAGTCCACGCTCAGCCCTGCCGCTCTTCGAAGCGGGCCGTCACGGCCTCGCCGTGCGCGGGCAGGTCCTCGGCGTTGGCCAGCGCCACCACCAGCTCCGAGGCCTCGGCCAGCGCCTCGCGGGTGTAGTCCACGACGTGGATGCCGCGCAGGAAGCTCTGCACCGACAGCCCCGAGCTGTGGCAGGCGCAGCCGCCGGTGGGCAGCACGTGGTTGGAGCCGGCCAGGTAGTCGCCGAGGCTCACCGGCGCGAAGGAGCCGACGAACACCGCGCCGGCGTTGCGGACCTTGGCCGCGTCCTCCGCGGGGTTCCGGGTCTGGATCTCCAGGTGCTCGGCGGCGTAGCCGTTGGCCACGACCAGCGCGGCCTCGATGTCGTCGACCAGCACGATCGCCGACTGGCGGCCGGCCAGCGACTCGCTGATGCGCTCGGAGTGCTTGGTGGCCGCGACGCGAACCTCCAGCTCCTTCACGACCGCGTCGGCCAGCTGCTCGGAGTCGGTGACCAGCACCGCGGCGGCCAGCGGGTCGTGCTCGGCCTGGCTGATCAGGTCAGCGGCGACGATGCCGGCGTCGGCGCTGTCGTCGGCGACCACCATGATCTCGGTCGGGCCGGCCTCGGCGTCGATGCCGATGACCCCCTTGAGCAGGCGCTTGGCCGCGGCGACGTAGATGTTGCCGGGCCCGGTGACCAGGTCGGCGCGGCGGCAGACGAGGTTCCCTTCCGCATCGCCGTAGCCGTAGGCGAACATCGCGACGGCCTGCGAGCCGCCGGCGGCGTAGACCTCGTCCACGCCGAGCAGCGCGCACGCAGCCAGGATCGTCGGGTGCGGCAGGCCGCCGAACTCCTTCTGCGGCGGCGAGGCCACGGCCAGCGATCCGACCCCGGCCTCCTGCGCGGGCACCACGTTCATCACAACGGAGGACGGATACACGGCCCGGCCGCCGGGCACGTACAGCCCGACGCGGTCCACCGGCACCCAGCGCTCGGTGACCGTGCCGCCCGGCACCACCTGCGTGGTCCTCGCCTCGCGGCGCTGGTCCCGGTGCACCGTGCGGGCCCGGCGGATCGATTCCTCCAGCGCGGCCCTGACCTGCGGATCAAGCGTCTCCAGGGCCTCGGCCGGCGCCGCCTCGGGCACCTTGACGGCCGCCAGCTCGACGCCGTCGAACTTCCGTGCGTACTCGATCAGCGCCGCCTCGCCGCGATGGTGCACGTCCTCGACGATCGGGCGGACGACGGCCAGAGCCGCCTCCACGTCCAGCTCGGCCCTGGGGACCAGGGCGCGAGGATCGGTCAGAGCCGTGTCCAGAGCGCGACCGCGCAGGTCGATTCGAGTGATCACGGGACCGATTCTAGTTCGGTCACCGGCGGCGGACCGGCGCGTCCGCAGAGTGGGCACGCCGAGCCGACTGGTTCCCGGGCGGGCAGCGACTAGATTGGGTCCGTGACGACAGAGCTGCCGCTGTTCCCCCTTGGAAGCGTGCTCTTCCCGGGCGTCGTGCTCCCCCTGCACATTTTCGAGCACCGCTACCGGCAGCTGGTGCGCGACCTGTCCGCGCTGCCCGAGGGCGCCCCGCGGCGGTTCGGCGTGCTGGCCGTCAAGGACGGCCACGAGGTGGGGCGCGGCAACGTCACGGCGCTGTACGACGTGGGCTGCACCGCCGAGATCGACTCGATCGTGGAGTACGAGGACGGCCGCTTCGACATCACCACCACCGGGGTGCACCGTTTCCGCCTGGACTCCTACGACGACGACGGCCCCTACGCCCGCGGCGAGGTGGAGCTGCTCGACGAGGTCGCCGGGCCCGAGGCCGAGGTGCTGGCGCCCGGGCTGACCGCGCTGTTCCGCAAGTACCAGGGCGCGCTGTCGGAGCTGCGGGGCGTGCAGGTCGGGGCGATACCGGAACTGCCGGAGGACCCGACGGTGCTGTCGTACCTGATCGGTGCGGCCACAGTGCTGGACACCTACGAGAAGCAGCAGCTGCTGACCACGGACACGACCGTGGAGCGGCTGCACGCCGAGGCGCGGATCCTGCGCCGGGAGACCGGGATCCTGAAGAACCTGCCGTCGCTGCCGGCGGTGGATCTGCTGCGGCGGCGCAGCAGATAGGAAATGCGCCGCAGCTCATAGAGCTGCGGCGCATTTCCTATCTCAGCGTCTGAACCCTCAGCCCAGAGCCCTCAACCCTCAGCCGATCGAGTTGTCCGCCTGCGGCGCACCCGAGTTCGCACCGGGCGTCCCGTCGGGTCCGTCGCCGCCGGGGCGCGCGTCGGGCCGGCCGTTCGTCCCCGGCAGCTGCTGTGGCGGCGGCACCTGGTCCTGGACGCCGCCGGGGGCCGCACCCCCGCGGAACCCGTAGGGATCGTCGGCCGTGAAGTAGCCCCGGTGCCCGTGGTTCTGCGGCGCCGGCTTGGTGAAGGCCGCGGTCAGCGCCAGGAACAGCACCAGTCCGAGCAGCGGCGCGGCCAGGTACAGCCCCTGCGCGTGCAGGGCGACCGGCGCGTGGAAGTTGTGCCCGGCGGCGATGGTGTGCAGCACGGTCAGCGGGTCCGGCATCGACACCCAGCGCCCGATCGCGGCGGCCACCGTCGCGGCCACGAACCCGCCGAGCAGCACGCCGGCCCAGGCGCCGACGGCCGCGCCGTCCCGCTCGCCCTCGCCGTCGCGCCCGCCGAGCAGACCCCGGCGCGCCAGGAAGAAGCCGAGGACGCCCAGCAGCAGGCCCACGATCGCGGTGAAGACGAAGTAGTACCCGTCGACGCTGGCGATGCCCTTGCCCTCGGGCTCCACCAGCAGCGAGGACTGGTCGACGCCGGAGGTCACCTGCGAGACCGCGTTGGCCGGCAGCGTCAGCCAGACCGTCGGCGCGAAGCGGTACCAGGCCAGCCCGGACAGCACGCCCAGCACCGCGCCGACGACCACCAGGACGCCCGCGACCAGCAGGTCCGGCAGCCACTGGAGCAGCGTCAGCGACAGCGGCCGGCCCGGTGCCGCTGGAGCTGGAGCGCCGCCGTACCCGGCCGGACCTCCCGGTCCGCCCACCGGTCCGCCCACCGGCCTGCCCACCGGTCCGCCGGCGCCGGCCGCCGGCGGGGGCGGCGGCATACCCGGCAGCCCTTGCGCGCTCTGCGGTTCCTCAAAGGGGTTCCGCCACGGCGAGGAACCCGGGCCCTGCCCATCGGCAGTCGGCGAAGTCTGGTCGTTCATCGTCCATCAGCTTTTCATGCCGCGCCCCATCCTGGCAGCCGGGAGGGGCGGATGATGCCGAAGTGGGCCGCCGGGGCCCGCGGCGGAGGGCACTGCTGGCACGATTGCCCCATGGCAGCGAAGAACCGTCAGGCGACCGGCACGCCGGCCACCGCCCTGCTCAGCAAGGAAGGCGTGGAGTTCAGCGTCCACACCTACGACCACGACCCGGCGGCGGCCTCCTACGGCCGCGAGGCGGCGGACGTGATGGGCGTCGAGCCCGAGCGCGTCTTCAAGACCCTGGTCGCGGACGTCGACGGCGACCTGACCGTGGCCGTGGTCCCGGTCTCGGGCTCGCTGGACCTCAAGGCGCTGGCCACCGCGGTCGGCGGCAAGAAGGCCGCGATGGCCGACCCGGCGGCCGTGACCCGCACCACCGGCTACGTCCTGGGCGGCGTCTCGCCCCTGGGCCAGCGCAAGCAGTTGCCGACCGTGGTCGACGAGACCGCGCTGCTGTTCGACACCGTGTTCTGCTCGGCCGGCAAGCGCGGGATGGAGATCGAGCTGGCGCCGGAGGAACTGGTGCGGCTGACCGGCGCGGTGGTGGCGGAGATCGGGCGGGAGGGGTAGGCGGGCAGCCCGGCGGGCCGGGCCTCAGCCGCTCAGCTGTCAGCCCTCT
The DNA here is from genome assembly GCF_041260665.1 of Catenulispora sp. GP43. Lineage (NCBI taxonomy): Bacteria > Bacillati > Actinomycetota > Actinomycetes > Catenulisporales > Catenulisporaceae > Catenulispora > Catenulispora sp. GP43. The sequence goes on from NZ_JBGCCT010000002.1 coordinate 48,494, forward strand.
GCCGTGTGCCTCAGCGGCCTGCCTCAGCCGCCTGCCTCCGCCGCCACCTCCACCCTGGTCCCCCGCAGCACGGCGTACACCACCGAGAACGCCACGATCGCCTCGGCCCACAGGAACACGGTGTAGTCCAGCAGGCAGCCGATCGGCGGCTGCCCCGGCGCCGTGTTCCGGTAGCCGGCCAGCGCGAACAGCGACGCGGCCATCCAGCCCAGGCCCGGCCACACCATGCCCAGGCGGCGGTGGCCCATCACCAGGGCGCCGGTCAGGACCGCCAGGGCCAGGGACCACATGATCACGTACATCAGCCACACCATCGCGAACGTGCCGCGGGTGCGGCGCAGCTGGACGTCGAAGCCGGGGGCGTAGACGTCGCCGTTCGCCTTCTCGCGGGTCACGAAGCCCGGGTCGGAGTCGATGATCGCCAGCGTGGTGGGGACCGGATGGCCGGCGACGTCGGCGGCGAAGCGGATGGTGGTCGTGTAGCGGTCGAAGGGGTAGTCGGCGATGTCGCCGCCGACCAGGTCCAGCAGCGTGTCCTGGGCCACGATGCGCTTGCCGGCCGGGAAGGTGAGCTCGCCGGTGGACAGCGAGGAGGTGCTGACGGTCACGTCCTGCTTCGGGTACACGCCGCTGTCGTCCTCGGCGTACTTGCCCGCGACGCTGACGAACACCCGCAGGTCGGCGTCGTTGCGGGCGGCGGTGACGTGGTTGATGGTGGCCACGATGTCCACGCGGTCCGGCGTGCTGGTCGCCCCGGCCTCGAAGCCGCTGTGCCGGCCGCCGCGGTCCAGGTGCGACAGGTACACGCCGATCAGCGTGGCCAGCGCCACCAGCAGCACCGCGCCGGCCATCGCCGCCCAGGTGCGGGGGTGGGCCGGCGGCCACCACCAGTCCGTCCTCTTCGCCACGGACCAAGTCAACCGCCGTGATCGCCCGGCGCTCGGCAGCAACGCCGCAGGGCCCTGGAATCAGCCCGCTGCGGCTACCGCCGAATCAGCCCACTGCCCCACGGCAGCGCTGGGACGACCGCCGCGGCTACCGCCGAATCAGCTCTCCGAGGCGATGACATCCAGCGCGTGCTGCAGATCATCCGGGTACCGGCTCTCGAACTGCACCCAGTCCCCGGTCCCGGGATGCTCGAAGCCCAGGCTCACCGCGTGCAGCCACTGCCGGCCCAGCCCCAGCCGCTCCCCCAGCTTCGGGTCGGCGCCGTACTGCAGGTCGCCGACGCAGGGGTGCCGCAGCGCCGCCATGTGCACCCGGATCTGGTGCGTCCGGCCGGTCTCCAGCTTGATGGCCAGCAGCGTGGCCGCGCGGTAGGCCTCGATCGTCTCGTAGTGCGTGACGCTGTCCTTGCCGTCCCGGACCACCGCGAACTTGTAGTCGTGGTGCGGGTGCCGGCCGATCGGGGCGTCCACGGTCCCGCGCATCGGGTCCGGGTGCCCCTGCACCAGGGTGTGGTAGCGCTTGTCCACGGTCCGGTCCCGGAACGCCTGCTTGAGCAGCGTGTACGCGCGCTCGGACTTGGCCACCACCATCAGCCCGCTGGTCCCGACGTCCAGCCGGTGCACGACGCCCTGCCGCTCGGAGGCCCCGGAGGTGGAGATCCGGTACCCGGCCGCGGCCAGCCCGCCGACGACCGTGGTCCCCAGCCAGCCCGGGCTCGGGTGCGCCGCGACGCCGACCGGCTTGTCGACGACGACGATGTCCTCGTCGTCGTGCACGATCCGCATGCCCTCGACGGCCTCGGCCTTCACCGCCACCGGGTCGACGGCCGGCGGCAGCTCGATCTCCAGCCACGACCCGCCGCGCACCCGGTCGGACTTGCCGGCCTCGGCGCCGTCCACCCGCACCCGGCCGTCCGCGGCCAGTTCGGCGGCGCGGGTGCGCGACAGACCGAACATGCGGGCCAGCGCGGCGTCGAGGCGCTCGCCCTCGAGGCCGTCCGGGATGGGGAGGCTGCGGAGATCAGACATGGCCACCATTATCCGGCAGCGTCGTCCCCGTCCTTGACGTCCTTGTGCCGGGTGCCGTCCGGCTGCATGCCGAGGAAGGACAGCAGCACCATCAGGCAGCCGCCGACCACGATCGAGCTGTCCGCGAGGTTGAACACCGGGAAGTCGTAGTGCACCAGCGGGAACGTCGGGAACTGCAGGAAGTCCACCACGTCGCCGCGGCCCACGCCGGGCGAGCGGAACAGCCGGTCGCTCAGGTTGCCCAGCGCGCCGCCGAGCAGCAGCCCGAGCGCGATGGCCCACGGCAGCGAGCGCAGATTGCGCGACACCCGCAGGATCACGAACACCACCGCCGCGGCGATGATGGTGAACACCCAGGTCTGGCCCTCGCCGATGGAGAAGGCCGCGCCGGAGTTGCGGATCAGGGTGATGTTCAGGAAGCCGCCGGGGACGTGGACCGGGCCGCGGTCCTGCATCTGCGCGACCACGATCGCCTTGCTGGTCACGTCGATGATCAGGGCGAGCGCCGCGAACAGCAGCACGATGCCGATCCGGCGCTTGCGGCGCGGGGCCTCGGCGGTCACATCCGCCCCAGCGACCTCGGCGCTCTGGGCGTTCTCGGTCTCGGCGTTCTCGGTCTCGGCGCTCTCGGCCGGGGAATCCGGCCCGGAGCCACCCGAGGTGCCGGCACCCTCATCGCTCTCGTCGACGATCCCGGCCACGTCCTCGGCCACCTCTGAATCCGCACGTACTTCTGAAGCCACGCGCACACCCTACCTTCGCGGCAGACCCGGGGAAGCTCGATCACCGAGAAGATCGCGGCCGGGCCCGGCACACGCCGGGCACACGGACGTCCTCACAGCCCTATGGCCTACCTACAGGCCACGCCTACGGGCCACCTACGGCTCAGCGCCGCTCCTGCTTCTGCTTGCAGCTCATGCACAGCGTGGCCCGCGGGAACGCCTGCAGCCGGTACTTGCCGACCGGCTCGCCGCAGGACTCGCACACCCCGTAGGTCCCGGCGGCCAGCCGCGCCAGCGCCCGCTCGGTCTGCTGGAGCATCTCCCGGGCGTTGTTCGCTATGGCCATCTCGTGCTCGCGCTCGAAGTTCTTGGTCCCGGCGTCGGCCTGGTCGTCGCCGGCCCCCTCGCCGGAGTCCCGCAGCAGGTCGGCGATGCCGGTCTCGGCGATGCTGATCTCCCGGCGCAGGCGGGCGGCGTCGCCCTCGAGCTCGGCCTGCAGCTCGCCGACCTCCTCGGTGGTCCACGGGTCCTCACCGGACCGGTACGGCGGCAGCCCGCCGACGCCGGCCATCGTCTCGGTGATCTGCGTGACCGTCATGGGCGTCTCCTTCTGCGCGGCGGCGGCTTCCGGCGCCGGGGTCTTCACTGAAGTCTGCACAGCTGAGGTCTTAGCTGGCGTTTTGGCCGATCCGGGCTTGCCCGAAACCTTGCCCGCCACCGGGCCCGAAACCGAAGCGGCCGGCCCGCTCGCCGACCGCCTCGCCTCACCGGCGCCGGATCGGCGGGTCGGCGGCGCCGCGGTGGCGCCGGTCGCGGCCCGAGTCGGCGTGGGCACCGCCTTGCCGGCCGCCTTGCCCTTCACCGAGACCGCCGGCGCGGCCGTCGCGGCGTGCGTGGCCCCCGTGGCCGCCTCTGATGCCTTCGTCCTACTCGTCGTCACGGCCGTCATCCTCGCTCTCTGACGTGGCGGCGCAGCGCACTCTTCCCGAGTGTCACAACCCGTCCGCCCCCAACTCACACGCGACGTGTAGCGTGCCCGCACCGAGCCCCCGCTAATCACGCTTCGTGAGGGGAGAAACGTCCCAACCCGCCCACCAGTTCCCGTCGAACACATGCGCACCAAACATTCACTCGTTCGGGCTAAGTACTCGGCGCGAGCAGCCACAGCGGGTATTCCGCGGGCGTCCGCCCGGTTCAACCGAGCAGGTCCCGCACCAGCTCGCGCAAGGTTTCCGGGTCTTCCGAAGAAACACCTAAGACTTTGTCGCGCGAGGTGGCTCCGGTGATCAACACGACCGAGCGACGGGGCATTCCCAGGGCTCCGGCGACCGCCCGGAGCGCCGCCTCGGTCGCCGCGCCGTCGACCGCCTTGGCCGTGACGGCCACGATGAGTGACCGATCACCGTGCCGTCCGCCGACCCGCGTGCGGGAGCTCCCGGGCTTCACTCGAATTGGAATTCGGAGCTCCTCCATACCGCTTACAATGACACGAGTACCCGAGCAGGCAGCGACGGGACGAGTAGCGCGGCGGGAAAGCCTCAGCGATCCGGGGACGGTGCGAGCCCGGAGGCGGACGCCGCGCGAAAATCACCCCCGAGCCGCCGGAAGAAAGGGCCCCAGCCCGAGTAGAACCGGCCGGATACCAATGAAGTGGACATACCGTTGACCACGGTGTGTCAAGGAGGGTGGTACCGCGGTACCGGCCCCCTTATATAGAGAGCGGCTCTGTATAGGGAGTGCCAGTGTCGTCCCTTCGTCGGTTTTGAGACCTACGACGAAGGAAGGCACCGCGGTCATGACTGCGCCCGATCCGAGGCTGTACCGCCCCGTCAACGCCCAGCTCGATCTCCCGGCGATGGACGCCGAGATCATCGACTTCTGGCGCGGCGCCGCGATCTTCGACAAGAGCCTCGAGGCCACCGAGGGCGCCCCCCGCTGGACCTTCTACGAGGGCCCGCCGACCGCCAACGGCCGCCCCGGCACCCACCACGTCGAGGCCCGCGTCTTCAAGGACGTCTTCCCGCGCTTCAAGACCATGCAGGGCCACCGCGTGGACCGCAAGGCCGGCTGGGACTGCCACGGCCTGCCGGTGGAGCTGGCCGTGGAGGCCGAGCTGGGCTTCACCAACAAGCAGGACATCGAGGCCTACGGCATCGCCGAGTTCAACGCCAAGTGCCGCGAGTCGGTGCAGCGCCACGTGAGCGCCTTCGAGAAGCTCACCGAGCGCATGGGCTACTGGGTCAACACCGACGAGGCGTACTGGACGATGAACCCGTCCTACGTGGAGTCGGTGTGGTGGTCCCTGAAGCAGATCTTCGACAAGGGCCTGCTGGTCCAGGACCACCGGGTGGCGCCGTACTGCCCGCGCTGCGGCACCGGCCTGTCCGACCACGAGCTGGCGCAGGGCTATGAGACCGTCGTGGACCCCTCGGTCTACGTCCGCTTCCCGCTGACCTCCGGGCCGCTGGCCGGGAACACCTCGCTGCTGGTCTGGACGACCACGCCCTGGACCCTGGTCTCCAACACCGCGGTCGCCGCGCACCCGGAGGTCACCTACGTGGTGGCCACCGACGGCGCCGAGCGCGTGGTCGTCGCCGAGCCCCTGCTGGCCGCGGCGCTCGGCGAGGGCTGGGAGCGCACCGGCGAGTCGTTCACCGGCGCCCAGATGGAGCGCTGGACCTACCAGCGCCCGTTCGAGCTCGTCGACGTCCCGGACGCGCACTTCGTCGTGCTGGCCGACTACGTCACCACCGAGGACGGCACCGGCCTGGTCCACCAGGCCCCGGCCTTCGGCGCCGACGACCTGGCCACCTGCAAGAAGTACGACCTGCCGGTGGTGAACCCGATCCGCGGCGACGGCACCTTCGAGGAGTCGGTGCCGATGGTCGGCGGCGTCTTCTTCAAGAAGGCCGACGAGGTCCTGACCTCGGACCTGCGCGAGCGCGGCGTGCTGTTCAAGCACCTGGAGTACGAGCACAGCTACCCGCACTGCTGGCGCTGCCACACCGCGCTGCTCTACTACGCGCAGCCGGCCTGGTACATCCGCACCACCGCGTTGAAGGACGCGATGATGCGCGAGAACGACGCCGCCAACTGGTTCCCGGACAACGTCAAGTACGGCCGCTTCGGCGACTGGCTGAACAACAACATCGACTGGTCGCTGTCCCGCAAGCGCTACTGGGGCACGCCGCTGCCGCTGTGGGTCTGCGAGGACGGCCATGTGACCGCCGTCGGCTCGCTCGCGGAGCTGGGCGAGCTGTCCGGCCAGGACGTGTCGAACCTGGACCCGCACCGGCCGTTCGTGGACGACGTCACGATGCCCTGCCCGCAGTGTGCTGTGACTCCCAAGACGGCCACCCGCGTGCCCGAGGTCATCGACGGCTGGTACGACTCCGGCTCGATGCCGTTCGCGCAGCACGGCTACCCCTACGTCGAGGGCTCCAAGGAGAAGTTCGACAACGCCTACCCGGCCGACTTCATCGCCGAGGCCATCGACCAGACCCGCGGCTGGTTCTACTCGCTGCTGGCGGTCGGCACCCTGGTGTTCGACAAGTCCTCGTACAAGAACGTCCTGTGCCTGGGCCACATCCTGGCCGAGGACGGCCGCAAGATGTCCAAGCACCTGGGCAACATCCTGGAGCCGATCCCGCTGATGGACCAGCACGGCGCGGACGCCGTGCGCTGGTTCATGCTGGCCGGCGGCTCGCCGTGGTCGGCCCGCCGGGTCGGGCACGCGACCATCCAGGAAGTGGTCCGCAAGACCCTGCTGACCTACTGGAACACGGTGTCCTTCCAGGCGCTGTACGGCCGCACCGCCGGCTGGTCGCCCTCGGAGTCGGACCCGAAGCCGGCCGAGCGCCCGGCGCTGGACCGCTGGGTCCTGTCCGAGCTCAACGTCCTGGTCCGCGACGTCACCGCGGCGATGGACGAGTTCGACACGCTCAAGGTCGGCAAGCTCCTGTCCGCCTTCGTCGACGACCTGTCCAACTGGTACGTCCGCCGCGCCCGCCGCCGCTTCTGGAACGCCGACCCGGCCGCCCTGGCCACACTGCACGAGGCGCTGGAGGCCGTGACCAAGCTGATGGCCCCGATGGTCCCGTTCATCACCGAGCGGGTGTGGCAGGACCTGGTCCGCCCGGTCGCCCCGGAGGCGCCGGAGTCGGTGCACCTGGCCGCCTGGCCGGTCGTGGACGAGGCGCTGGTCGACCCGGAGCTGGCCGAGCAGATGGCGCTCACCCGCCGCCTGGTCGAGCTGGGCCGCGCCACCCGCGCGGACTCCGGCGTGAAGACCCGCCAGCCGCTGTCCCGGGCCCTGGTCGGGGCCCCGGGCTGGGGCGCGCTGCCCGAGGAGCTGCGCGCGCAGCTCCTGGAGGAGCTGAACGTGGTCACCACCTCGCCGCTTGCCGACGCCGGCGGGGACCTGATCGATTACAGCGCCAAGGGCAACTTCCGCTCGCTCGGCGCCCGCTTCGCCAAGCGCACGCCGCTGGTCGCCGCGGCCATCGCCGCCGCCGACGCCGCGGTCCTGGCCGGCGCGCTGCGCTCGCAGGGCTCGGCGACGGTCGTGGTGGAGGGCGAGGAGGTGACGGTGGCCCCCGAGGAGGTCATCGTCACCGAGACCCCCCGCGAGGGCTGGGCCGTGGCCACCTCCGGCGGCGAGACCATCGCCCTGGACCTGCACGTCACCCCCGAGCTGCGCCGCGCCGGCCTGGCCCGCGACGTGGTGCGCTTCCTGCAGGAGACGCGCAAGGCCACCGGCCTGGACGTCGCCGACCGCATCACCCTGGTCTGGGAGGTCCTGGACGGCTCCGAGGCCGGCGCCGAGACCGCCGAGGCCGTGCGCGAGCACGCGACGATGATCGCCGACGAGGTCCTGGCCCTGGCCTTCGCCGAGGGCCCGGTCCCGGCCGCCGAGGACCCGGCCGAGCTGGCGAAGCTGCAGGCCGCGATCGCCGCGGACGAGGACCTGGGGCTGAAGTTCCGGATCGCTAAGGCCGGCTGACAGAGCAGGCTGACGAAAGCAGGCTGACGAAAGCAGGCTACGAAGGCGCGCGCCGCCGGATCCCGTGCGGGATCCGGCGGCGCGCTTCTACACTTCCGCGAATGCATCTCTTCGCCCCGGGCACGCGCATACGCCGCCGGGAAGTACTCCACGGCGAGCTGTGGATGGAGCACCCTGTCACGGTCGTCTCCGACGACGGCGACGTGCTCGCCGTCCGGCTCGATCCGGGCTCGCCGTTCACATTTCCCGATCATCCGCACGGTCCGCATCCATGGAGCTCGCACAGCGCGTGGGCCTCGTCGGTGGTCCTGCAGCTCCACAAGACAGACGCCGCATACGGAGTGTGGAAGTTCTTCGCGGCCGACGGCACCTTCCTGCACTGGTACATCAACTTCGAGGCGCCCATCGTCCGGCACCCGGACGCGTTCGACACCGATGACCACGGCCTGGACCTGATCGTCCACCCCGACGGCAGCCGCACGTGGAAGGACGTCCAGGACCTGCACTGGCAGCGCGCCGAGGGCCGCATCGACCTCGCCACGGTCGGCCGGGTCCTGGAGGCCGCCGCGGAGGTGACAGGCTTCTTGGACGCCGGTACCGCGTGGTGGGCCGCGTGGGCGGAGTGGAGTCCGGACCGGGGCCCGGACCACCCCGCCCCGGTCCTCAGTTGATCGGGATATCCCGGATCAGGATGATCCCCGCCATGATCCCGTTCACCCCGACCGCCTGCGTCCAGTAGGCGTTCAGCGTCGAGCCGGCGGCCGGGGCGTCGACCACGAAGTCGCCGACCAGCGGCTGGCCCGGGTCGATGTTCCCGTCGGAGCTGCCGGCGCCGAGGGTCCACAGCGAGTCGAAGTTGTCCATGTTCAGGTCGTTGCCCGAGGCGTCCAGGACCGCCCCGCCGGTGAACACGCCCTCGTTCATCGACACCTGCTGGCCGCTGTCGTTGGCGATGTCCAGGTGGATCACGATCTTGCCGCTGTTGCGCGCGGCCCTGAGCTTGACGGTCAGCGCGTGCCCGGCCGCCGCGCCCTTCGGCCAGGTGGCGGTCACCGACTTGTCGGGGTTCACCACCTGGTCGATCGGCTCGGCGTCGGCCAGCTGGCCCTGCGGGGTCCAGCCGCCGGTGGCCGGCGCCGTGGCCGGCGCCGTGGTGGGCGCCGGCGGCGCGGACGTGGCGTTGGTGTCGGAAGCCGTGGCCGTGAGCGACTCGGTGAGCACATCGCCGGTGGTCGGCGCCGTCGCGGTCCCGGTCGGCGGAGCCGTCGGGCTGCTGCTCGCCGTTCCCGTCGGACCCGTCGGTCCCGCCGGCCCCGCGACCGTGCCGCTGCTCGCACAGCCCTGAAGCGCCGCCGCCGTGATCGCGGCAACGCATATTCCTGTCATATTCCGCATTTGCCGACGGCGCGGCGAGAACACAGTCATCATCCCCCCGGAAGTCCCCATGGTTCTGATTCTGCCGTCAGCGGGCTTATTCGGTAAAGCCGTGTGACTGCCGGTCTGTCGTGTTGCCACCCTCCGCGACCATGTGACACTTTTAGCCAATGGATCGCTGTGCCGTGCTGGTCGACGCTGGATATGTGCTGGCCGCCGCCGCGAACGTGGTGAGCGGCGATCCGGGCCGCCCCGGGATCGACGTCGACTACCCGGGGCTGGTGACCGCGCTGACCGAGCGCGCCGCCGCCGAGACCGGCCTGCCGGTCCTGCGCGTGTACTGGTACGACGCCGCCCCGGCCACCGGCCCGACCCGCGACCAGCGGCTGCTGCGCGTCCTGGACGGCGTCAAGCTGCGGCTGGGCAAGCTGGTCCGGCGCGACGACGGCAAGTACGAGCAGAAGGGCGTCGACACCTTCCTGCACGCCGACCTCACCGGCCTGGCCCGCAAGCGCGCGGTCGCCGACGTGGTCCTGGTCAGCGGCGACGAGGACCTGCTGCACGCCGTCGAGGAGGCCCAGGAGTACGGCACCCGCATCCACCTGTGGGGCGCGGCCTCGGACTACAACCAGTCGCTGGAGCTCGTCGCCGCGGTGGACAAGTCGATGACGCTGTCCGAGGAATGGCTCAAGCCCTACGTCTGGGTGAAGCCCTCGGCCACCGGCGAGGGCCGCGGCTGCGAACCGGCCAAGCCCGGCGGCCACGGCGAGCACGCCAAGCCCGCGCACAAGGCCTTCCCCTCGCCGCTGGACATGCCGCAGCGCGTCCTGCACCCCACCGAGGCGCCCAAGACCGCGCTGGCCAACAGCCGCTTCCCCAAGCTGTGGCAGGTCACCTCCCCGACCCAGCGCTTCCTTGACGCCGAGGAGAACAAGAGCATGGGCCGGGCCGAGCCCATCGACGTCGGCCGGGCCTACGTGGCGCGCTGGATGGCCCGGGCCACCGAGGCCGAGCGCCGCCGGCTCACCGACTGGACCGCGACCTGGACCTGGGTGCCGCACGACCTGGACCCGGACCTGCTGCGCTTCGCCAACGACCTGGGGATCGACACCTGGGAGGCGGAGCTGGAGCCGATCAAGCACGAGCTGCGCGCCGGGTTCCTGGACGGCCTGAAGAGGTGGCGGGATCAGCACGGCGGGGAGGCCGCGTTCGAGGCCGGGACGGCGGCGGCGGTGCCGGCGCCCTCGCCCGCGCCGGCCTCAGCGCCCGAAACCGCGCCGGAAGGCCCGCCCACGGACCCGTCGCCGACCGTCCCCGCCCCCCAGGCCCCGCCGCATCAGCCTCCCCATCCCCATCCGCCTACCGAGGCCGGTCGCCCAGAATCGCAGCCCGCTCCATCACCCGACGCTGCGGAAAGTAGTCACTGACCGCGTAGTGCTGCACGGCCCGGTTGTCCCAGAACGCGATCGAACCGGCCTCCCACTTGAACCGCACCTGGTACTCGGGCACCGAGGCCTGCTGGAACAACAGTTTCAGCAGCTCCTCACTCTCCTCCTCCGGCAGCCCGACGATGTGCGTGGTGAAGATCGCGTTCACGAACAGCGTGCGCCGGCCGGTCCGGGGATGGATCCGGACCACCGGGTGCTCGACCGCCGGGTACTTCTCCTGCATCTCCTTGAGCTTGTCCGGGTCCATGCCGATGCCGAACGGCAGCGTGAAGTCGTGCACCGCGACCCGGCCCCGGATCTGCGTCTTGACGTGCTCGGGCAGGAAGTCGTAGGCGGCGGCCATGTCCGCGAAGCAGGTGTCTCCGCCGGCCTCGGGCACCTCGATCGCCCGCAGCACCGAGCCGAGCGCGGGCTTCTCGCGCCAGGTGACATCGGCGTGCCAGACGTTCTCCACTCCGGCTTCTCTGGCGCCCTTCTCGAATCGCACGATCTCCGCGACGTCTCCTTGCGGAAGGAAGGGGTGGACCTCCAATTCGCCCCACATTCCCGCGAAATCCCTGTGCCGGGCACCGGTGACCCGGCTTTGATCACGGAAAAACAGGACCTTGAATTCCAGCAGCGCCCGATCGAGTTCGGCGAACACCTCGGGGGTGATGGGTTCGGCGAGATCGATGTCCGAAATCTGGGCGCCGATCAATGCAGTGCACGGCGTGACCGTAATGCGTTCGTACGGCTGGGATTCCTCGCCCTCGGGCAGGCGTCGCAGACCCCTGCGAGGACCGGCGGCCAGTCCGCGGCCGGAGAGCAGGGCTTGCAGGGTGGGATAAGGGGCCATGGCTCACTCACTCCTTGTGCGGTGGGCCGGCCAGGATCGCGGCACCGGCGGCGACCAGCGTCTCGGTACTGACGCCGGTCCCGGGGTGCCGTTCACGGTCGGCCAGGGACGTGATGACCAGCAGTGCCAGCAGGCGCATCCGCTCGGCGAAGACACCCGGCGGCAGCCGCAGAGGCCCGGTCGCCGCTTGGAGACCGGATATCAGGGCCCGGAGACTTGAGGCCTCCGGGCGTTCCAGGGCGATCGCCACCGAGGCCGGGTCGTACTCCGGGTAGCGCATCGCCTCGGCGAGAAAGCGCAGGTACCAGGAGGGACGGCCGGCCTTCTCGGCGTCGGTCAGCGTCTCGGCGAGCGGTTCCACCAGAGCCCTGACATAGGTGGGCACGCCGGCATCGGGATGCGCGGCCAGGAACTCCAGGCGCCGCGCGTTGATCGGCGCCATGCGGTGCTCGTAGAGAGCGCCGACCAGCGCGGCCCTCGTGCCGAAGTGGTAGGCCACGGCCGAGGTGTTGCGCTGGCCGGACTCGGCGGCGATCTGGCGCAGGGACACCGCTTCGATGCCGTCCTCGGCGAAGCGTCGCTCGGCCGCTTCCAGGATCCTGATACGTGCGCTCACGCGGCGCACGTTAACGCGATTGCGTTAAAAGCGGAAGAGCTCATTTCGCACAGCGCGGGCGCTCAGTCCATCAGGCTCCGGAGCCACTCCAGGCCGGCGGCGCTGAACGCCTGCTGGAAGGGCCGCAGCGTCGGCAGCCCGGGCGGGTCGGGCTGGCGGCTCGCGTAGGTGATCATGCCGATCAGGCCGACGGCGAAGGCCCGCACGGCCTCGGGATCGGCGGCGGCGAGCACCGGGTGCTCCATGACGACGCGCGCCGGCTCCGGCCCGCCGTACATCCAGACGTTCGGCACGAACAGCGCCAGGTCCAGCCACGCCGCACCCCGCGCGGCCCACGGCCAGTCCACGAAGTAGACGCGGTCGGCGGCGATCAGGATGTTGTCGGCGCGCACGTCGAGGTTGACGAGCGTGTCGCCGGCGCACAGCGCGGCCATCCCCTCCTCGATCGCGGCCAGCCGCTCCAGGCGCCCGACGGCCCACGGGTCGAGCCAGGCCAGGTCGTCCTCGCCGGCCGCGTGCGCCGTCGCCAGGGAGCGCCAGCCGGTGAAGCCGACCAGACGCTCGGCGACCGGCGGGGCGTCGATCGGCGAGGGGGTCAGCAGCGCCGACAGCTCGCCGAGGGCCTCGACGGTCCTGCGCAGCTCATCCGGATCCCAGTCCGGGCCCGGGTTGCGGCCGTCGATCTCCTCGAAGACCAGGACCACCCAGCCGTCCTCGTCCAGGGCGCCCAGGAGCTTGGGCACCGGCGCGTACTCGGGCATCTGGGCGGAGTAGGCGGCCTCCCGGCGGTGCATGACGGGCGAATCAGGGTTCGTCTCCGCGCTGACCGCCTTGACGAACGCCCGGCGCCCGGCCGACGTCCGCAGCCGCACCGCCGGCCCCGGCGAGAAACCGCCGGTCTGCGACACCGCCTCGACGACCTCTCCCCCGCCCAGGATGTCCAGGACGCGGGCCCTCAGGTGCTCGGGCACGGCGGTCCACGGGGCGCGCACACCGCTGGCGGCGGGAAGCGGGCTGCCTGATGGGCCAGTTCGACTCGTCATCCGGGAATGATGCCGGTGATGCCGGGCCCCCGTCATCCCGATTACCTCGAACGCGCCGGTCACCGCCCCGCCGATGGCGGTGCCCGTCCCCGGCGCCCGTTACGCTGGTGCGCGTGCTGACCGTCTCCACCGTCAACGTCAACGGCATCCGAGCCGCCGCCACCAAGGGCTTCACGGAGTGGCTGAACGCCACCCCGGCCGATGTGGTGTGCCTGCAGGAGGTCCGGGCCGAGCCCGACCAGTTCCCGGCCCACCTGCGCGCCCCCGAAGGCTGGCACACGCTGATCGCCCCGGCCGCCACCAAGGGCCGCGCCGGCGTCGCCCTCTACAGTCGCATCGCCCCCACCAGCACCCGCATCGGCTTCGGCACCCCCGAGTTCGACACCGCCGGCCGCTACGCCGAGATGCACCTGCCCACCCTGACCGTCGCCAGCCTGTACCTCCCGGCCGGCGAAGTGGGCACCGAACGCCAGGCCGAGAAGGAACGCTTCATGCAGGCCTTCCACGCCCACCTCACCACCCTCACCACCGAGGCGGCCGCCACCGGCCGAGCCGTCCTGGTCTGCGGCGACTGGAACATCGCCCACCAGGAAGCCGACATCAAGAACTGGAAGGCCAACCAGAAGAACTCCGGCTTCCTGCCCGAGGAACGCCAGTGGCTCACCAGCGTCCTGACCGACGCCGGCTACGCGGACGTGGTCCGCACCTTGCACCCCGGCGTCGAGGGCCCGTACTCCTGGTGGAGCTTCCGCGGCAAGGCGTTCGACAACGACAGCGGCTGGCGCATCGACTACCAGATGGCCTCGGCGAACCTCGCCGAGGTCGCCGCGTCGGCGGTGGTGGAGCGGGCGGCCACGTATGCGGAGCGGTGGAGCGATCATGCGCCGGTGACGTGTGTTTATGAGTGGGATGCCGCGGCGGCCGTGCCGGGCCAGCGCACTGCGGTCGAGGAGGCCGTCACCGTCGAGGGCTGAGTATCGTCGTGGCCATGGAGACACTCGGGGAAGACCTCCTGCTGCTGGCCATCAAGCCGGACGGCAGACTGGGCAGCACATCCTTGCAGTACGCGCTGGCCGGCTCCGAACTGGTCCGGCTGGCGTCGCGGCGGCGGGTGGATGTCGTGAAGGACCGGATCGTCGTGCTGGACCCCAGGCCCACCGGCGATCCGAACCTGGACGTCGCGCTGAGCGGCATCGCGGCCAAGTCCCGGCCGCCGGGGGCGAAGGCGTGGGTCGGGGCCCCTCGCCGCGGGATCATCAAGATCTACCAGGAACAGGCGGAGGCCCGCGGAGTGGTCCGCGCCGATCGCCGGCCGGGGTTCCTCGGGTTGGGCACGGTGACGCGCTGGGCGGTGGCGGACGTCGGGCGGCTGGCGGACGTGCGGTCCCGGCTGGACACCATCGCCTACTCCGCCGGTCCGGTCGATTCCGCGCAGGCTGCGTTGGGCGGACTGGTGTACGCGGCTGGCTTGCACAAGGTCCTGTATCCGGGCCGGGCCGGCAAGGCGGCACAGGACCGGCTGAAGACGGTCGCCAGGAAGAAGGGCGACACAGCCCCGATCCGTTCGGCCGTCGAGGGCGCCATCCGCGCCTCGACCGATTCCGCCGTCCACGCTGCGACCGATGCCGCGACCGCCGCCGCGATCCAGGCGTCCGTCGACGCCGCCACCGCCGCCGCGATCCAGGCCTCGGTCGACGCCGCGGTCAGCGCGTCCATCGACGCCTCCGCGAGCCACAGTGGCCACAGCAGCGGCGGCGGCGCGGGCCACCACTGAACGCTAGAACTCGTCGTCCCGCATGAGCTCCTGCCGCAGCGCAGCGTCCAGATCCGTGCGGGGCACGTCGGTGAGGTGCCGGGCGCGCCAGCCCACAACGCCGTCCGGCCGGACGAGCAGCGCCCCGTCCTCGCCGATGCCGCACTCGGGCCCGACGTTCGTCTGCGGGATATCCAGGAGGGCGCCGCGGGGGTCGAGGCTTCGGGCTGCCTGCATCCAAGGCTGGCCGTGGGAACCGGTCAGGAGCGCGTAGCGTCCACCTCGCACCAGATCGAGGGTCGACGAGGCCGCGCCGGTCGTCGTGGCGAGCGGGATGTGCGGCAGGCGGGTGCCGGGTTCGCCGTGCCAGTGACTGGGTTCGGCGGCGAGCGGCAGCTTGGTCTCGGATGAAGCATCGGTGATGTCTGGGTACCGATAGCCGAGCGTCACAGCCGCTTCGCTGAGCACCTGCCGGTCCTCAAAGCGCGCCACAGCCTGCTCCACCGTCAGCTGCGCGATCGGACGGCGTTCGGCCTCATACCGGTCGAGCAGCCGCGCTCCGGCGTCGCCGCGCAGCACGGACACCAGCTTGGCGGCGAGGTTCCAGGCGTCCTGGATGCCGGTGTTCGCGCCGAATCCGCCGACCGGCGGGCAGACATGGGCGGCGTCGCCGAGGAGGAACACCCGGTCGGCGCGGAAGGTGTCGGCGACCCAGCCGGCCATCTGCCACCGGCGCGCGCCGGTGATCCGGAAGGCGGAGGCGGGCAGGCCCAGGGCTGCTGCGACGATGGCCTGGCAGCGCTCCGGTGTGAACTCGGTGTCCGGGTCCGTGGTCGCCGGGTCGTAGGTGACGGACACCGCGCCCGCGTCCTGGTCCGTGGTCCACGACAGGAACGGGCGGCCGGGCTGGTCGGCGAAGGCCAGCGCCAGCGCGCGGCCGTCTAGCAGCGGCCGCAGATCCGCGTCGAAGCCCACCTCCATGCAGGACGCAAGGGCCTGATCCCCGCTTCGCGCTATCCCCAGGCCGTCCCGCACCGAGCTGGCGCTCCCGTCGGCGGCGAGCAGGTGGTCGGCTTCTATCACGTAGCGGACGCCGCGAGCGTCCAAGACCTCGGCCGCGACCCCCCGCGCCGTCTGCTCCCATCCGACCAGGCGGTGACCGAAGCGCAGGTCCGCACCCGCGGCCGACGCCCGCGTCCGCAGCACCCGCTCGGCGTCCCCCTGCTTGACCATCGCGCCCTGACACGGCGACACGGCGCTGTAGTCGTCCGCGGCGGGCAGGCGCCAGCGCCGGATCTCGGCGCCGGCCAGCGACTCGACGACGGCGGCGTACTCGCTGCGGGGGCGGCTGTGTTCGATCGCATAGATGTCCGCAGACGCCCCGACCGCCCGATAGGCCTCCATCGTGCGGGGATAGAAGAGCTTGGCGCGCAGCCGGGGCGAGATGCCGACGTGCTGTTCCAGCAAGATCGGGGTGATGCCGCGTGCGGCGAGGAAGAGCGCGGCGGAGACGCCCACGATGCTGCCGCCCACGATCAGGACCGACGTGCGGTCGGTGGTCTTCTCGGTCATGACCCGATCGTCGGCCGGGGAGGCCAGGTGTCTCCATCCAGCGCGGGTATGGTGAGAGAATCCGGCATCACGAAGGTTTCCCTGATGAATACCACCGACTTCGACCCGATCGACGAGCAGATCCTCCACGCGCTCCACCTCGACGGCCGCGTGCCCTATTCGCGTGTCGCCGAAGCCATCGGTGTGTCGGAGCAGACCGTCGCGCGCCGCTACAGCCGCCTGCGATCGTCGAACGCGTTGCGCGTGTGGGGTCTGGTGGACCGGAGCAAGCTGGGGCACGTGGAGTGGCTGGTCCGCATCCGCTGCACCCCGGACTCGGCGGAGGCGATCGCCCAAGCCCTGGCCCGGCGCAGCGACACCTCGTGGATCAGCCGGACGTCAGGCGGCACCGAACTCGTCTGCACGACCGCCGCGGCCACTCCCGGCGAGAGCCTGCTGCTACGCGAGTTGCCGAAGACCGCGCGCGTCCTGGACGTCACGGCCCACTGCCTGCTGCACATCTTCTCCGGACGCCCGGCCGGAATCGCCGCCAAGCTCACCGCGCTCACACCGGCGCAGATCGCGCTTGTGCGGCCTGCGGATGCCGATAACCGCAGCTCAGAACCAGAGCACCGCACCTCGGAAAAAGACCTCGACGACCTCGACCACCGCCTGATCGCCCTCCTGCGCGACGACGGCCGCGCCACTACCGCCTGGCTGGCCGCACAGACCGGCGCCTCCCGCTCGACGGTCCAGCGCCGCATCGCCGATCTGCGCGCCGCCGGCGTGCTCTACTTCCACGTCGACGTCCGCTGGCCGATGCTGGGCCTCGGCGTGCGCACGCTGCTGTGGCTCTCCGTCGAACCCGCGCGGATGGAGTCAGCGGGCCTGGCGCTCGCCGCGCATCCCGAGGTCGCGTTCGTCGCCGCCACCAGCGGGGCCGCCAACCTGCACGCCTCGCTGGTGACCCGCGACATCCCGGCGCTGTACACGTACCTGAGCACTCGGATCGCCACCCTGCGCGGGGTGCGGAGCGTCGACAGCGCGCCGGTGCTGGAGACCTACAAGGGTGCCGCAGGTCTCCACGGCCCGGCGTCCGATTTCTAACTGGCGCGCTTCCCCGCGATGTGCGGCCCGGGCAGCGAAGTATCGGCCGCGACGACCGTCCAACCCTTCGCCGTCGGACCGTCCAGCCGCAGGTCGAACGAGAACGTGAACGGCCGCCGCTTGTGCGCGTCGCCGAGCAGCACCTCTTCGGTCCGGCGGTCGACCTCGTAGTAGAAGCCCTCCGCCTCGACCACGACGCGCACCACGATCGGTTCGCGCGAGAGCAGCGCGCGCACCTCGACCGATCCGACGGCGGCGTCACGCATGACGGTGCGGTTGGGGGTGCGCACCTGGGTGAAGTCGAGGCTGCCGTCGTTCATGGCCCATTCCTCGAGGAACTGCTCGACGGCGACCTCCAGGACCGCCTTGTCGAACCGGCCGTCCAGGACGCTCAGGTCGCCGGCGGCGGCATCGGCGTCGGTGCTCCAGGAGATGCCGGTCAGCAACAGGATCTCGGCGCCGGCGCCGGGGACCGAGACGTTCTGGGCCACCTCGAGCACGGCGTCGCGGGCGACCGCCTTCTGGTCCCAGGCGTCGGTCTCGATGGCGTCGGTCAGGTGGTGCGCGCCCTCGGCCGCCTGCTCGATCGAGGCCACGATCCACGCGCCGGAGGCGTCCTTGCGCAGCGTCCAGTACTCGACCGGGCGCGTCGAGTTGTCCTTGCGCGTCGCCTGCCAGCCGTTGGCGCGCTGGACCCGGTCGTTGAGCGTCGCGGTGATCCGGAAGGTAATGGTGTCGTTCGTCTCGCCGGCGCGGTTCGCGATGTCCACCATCTCGACCGTCGGCCCCGAGACGATCTCGACGATGTTGACCTCGCCCCGCGACTGGTAGTCGCGCAGCTCCTCGTCCCACTTGATGTAGAGCACCGGGGACAGGATCTGCTTCAGCGTGGCGCGGTCGCGGGCGGTCCAGGCGCGCTGGGCGGTCGTGTAGAGCCAGACGGCGCGCGCCTTCAGCGCGTCGGGCGCGAACGTCGGGTCGGTGTCGGCGACCGCCGCGACCCGCGCCTCGATCTGGGTGGCGCGCCGGGCGGCCGCCTCGTCCGAACGGTGCGCCGCGCGGTCCGACCCCGTGTTCAGCCCGCTCTTGCTGCCACCGCCGCCGCGGTTCTTGAACACCAGCCACAGGACCAGCACGATGACCGCGATGACCAGCAGCGCGGCGACCGACCCGCCGCCGCCGACCCCGACCAGGCCCACGCCGTGGATGCCGCCGAACCCGCCGCCTCCGCCGTGACTGCCGCCGCCACCGCCACCGCCGCCGAAGCCGTGGCCGCCGCCCCCACCGCGGGCTTGCGCCACTGCCGGACTGCTCAGCGCGACGACTGCCGCCAGCACGAGAATCCGCCGCCCGATACGCACTTGGCTCCCCCTTGAGAATCAGAAACGCCTGAAAACAAGGTACGGCAAGAAGGCCTGATGCCAAGGCCTCGAGCCGTTCCGGACGGCTGCGACCTGCTATGACGGTGATCGTTAAGCGGTGGCGGGGCCGGCGGCGATCATGGCGGCGGTCCGTCAGCGGTCCCAGTGCCGGTACCAGCGCCGGTCCCACCGCCGGTTCGATGCCGGCTTGTGACCGAACCGTGAGGCCGCGAGCGGAACCACCGGCCGCGGGCCTTCCGTCCCAGTGCAGTGCAACTCGGTCACAGGCCGTCCCACGGAGGACGGCCGGGCGGAGCCGGGGCCTCGGGAGGGCCGAACGGATGAGACACAGTGCTCAGGTGGGGCGGATCGTGGCGGCGCTGGCCGCGATCTTGGCGGTGGGACTCAGCGCCGGGTGCGGCAGCAGCACCGAACGCAGCACGGCGTCGTCGGCCGCGGCCCCGGCGGCGGCCGGCGGGAGCGGTGGCTCCGGCGGGCCCGGGATGAACGGGAACGTGGCGCCGGTTCCGGGGGCGCCGGCGCCCTCGGGGCAGACCTCGCTGGCCAAGGCGCCGGTGGCGGGGCGCAGCCTGGTCTACACGGCCACCATGACGGTGCGCACGAAGGACGTCGCGGGCGCCACCGCGAACGCCGAGTCGTTGGCCGCGGCCAACGGCGGTTTCGTCGGCGACGAGAAGTCCGTGTCCGGGACCGTGCCGGACGTGCAGGGGGTGACGCAGTCCACGGTGACGCTGCGCGTGCCGTCGGCGGTCTTCGACAAGGTGATCGGGCAGCTGGGCAGCGGCGGCGTGGTGCAGGACCAGACCCGCTCGGCCACGGACGTCACGTCCCAGGTCGTGGACACCAGCAGCCGCATCACCGCGCAGCAGGCGAGCATCAGCCGGCTCACCGACCTGATGAAGAGCGCGGCGAACATGTCCGACGTGGTGACGCTCGAAGGCGAGCTCTCGCGGCGCGAAGCGGACCTGGAGTCGATGCAGGCGCAGCTGGCCACGCTGAACGACCAGGTGTCGCTGTCGACGATCACCGTCACGTTCCTGGTGCCGGAAGCGCCGGCGCCGAAGCCGGCGGCGGCCAAGCACCGCAACGCGCTGCAACGGGGCCTGCACGACGGATGGCAGGCGTTCACCGGAACCCTCAAGGTCCTGCTCGTGATCGTCGGGACGCTGCTGCCGTTCGCGGTGCTGGTGGCGGTGTTGTGGTGGCCGGTGAAGCGGCTGGTGCGGCTTGTCACGCGCGTGCGTGCGCGGCTGTCGGGGGGCCGGGCCGGATAATCGTCTCCCTGGCGTGTCAGGCGAGGCGAAAGCGAGACGTGCGATGGTCCGGCAGGTGCGGGTGCTGGTGGTGACGATGTTCGACACCGAGCCGGAGGACGGGCACGGCGAGGCGTTCCGCTGGCGGGAGCGCGAGGGCCTGGACACCGCCGTGCCCGTTCCCGGGCTCGGCCCGGAGTTCCCGCTGGTGCACGGCCGCGCCGACGGACTGTGGCTGCTGACCACCGGGATGGGCGAGGCGAACGCCGCGGCCTCGGTGGCGGCGCTGGCGCTGTCCGGGCTGTTCGACCTGTCGAAGGCGTACGTGCTCGTCGCGGGGATCGCCGGGATCGACCCGGCGGTGGGCACGGTCGGGTCAGTGGTGTGCGCCGACTTCGCCGTGCACGGCGGCTACGCCCACGAGCTGGACGCCAGGGAGATCCCGGCGGCCTGGCCGCACGGGTTCGTGGCGCTGGGCGCGAGCGCGCCGGGCAAGCCGCCGGAGCTGCGGGTCCCCGGCGAGGTGTACGAGCTGGACGCCGGCCTGCGGCGGGCGGCGGCCGCGATCGGCGCGGGCGTGCCGCTGGCCGACGATCCGGCGGTCGCCACGCTGCGCGCCGGCTACCCGGGCGCCGGCGGTCAGGGCCCTGAGGTGCTGGGCGGATCGACGCTGACGCAGAGCGTGTTCTGGTCCGGGGACCTGCTCGGCGAGCGGGCCAGAACCTGGGTGCGCGACTACACCGAGCGCCGGGGCCGGTACGCGGTGACGCAGATGGAGGACAACGCGATCCTTCTGGCGCTCGATCGGGCAGCGCAGGCCGGGCTGGCCGACTTCTCGCGCGTGGCGGTGCTGCGGGCCGGGGCGAACTTCGACCGGCCCGCGCCCGGCGAGGCCGCCGAGTCGGCGTTCACGCAGGATATCGGCTGGACGCTGGCCGCCGAGAATGTCTGGCGGGTGGGATCGCGGCTGGCCAATGCGATCACCGGGGATTGGGAGTCCTGGGAGCGGGGTGTGCCCGGCGGGCCCGGGTCTCGCGCGTAACCCGGGGCCCTATTAACAGCACGAGGTCGAAACCGTGTCAGATCGCCTGACACGCCTCAGCCTTTCCACGAAAGGGTGGATCGATGACTCGTGCACATCTGCGGCGGATTCTCGCCGTGGCGGCCCTGATCGCCGGCCCGGCGTCGGCAGCGCCTGCGCAGGCTGCGACGACGCCGCATTACAAGCTGACCGTCGTCGGGGGCGCGGGGACGGAACTGTTCGGGATCACCAAGACCGGGGACGTCTTCGGCGTCTCCATCGAGAAGGGCGCGATCACCCAGGAGGGTTTCCTGCTGCCCGCCGGCGCCACGAGGATGGTGTTCCTCGGCTCGCCGGGCGACGCGGCGAACGCCGACTCCGCCGCCAACCCCGAGGCGATCAACGATCACGACGCCGTCGTCGGGGCGGCCACGTCGTTCGCCACCGGAAACGAGGCGGCGGTCGAGTGGGCCGACGGCTCTGTCCCGACAGATATCGGGGCGGCCGTCGGACTCCAGAACCTCGTCGCCTCCCCTGCGCTGACCTCGATCAACGACAACGGCCTGAGCACCGGCTTCGGCTCCTTCCACGGCGACGTCGGCTTCACGATCAGCGGCGGCAAGGTCACCAAGCTTGCGGCGCTGCCGAACGGCGGCGTCGACGTCGAACCGATCGCGGTCAACGACGCGGGCCTGATCGTCGGGCAAGCCGACACCAGCACGTCGGTCTTCCAGGCCGCCGCCTGGCAGAACGGCGCCGTCAGGACGCTCGGCCAGCTGCCCGGGAGCGTCACCTCCGAGGCGCTGGCGGTCAACGCGAGCGGCCAGGCCGTCGGCGCCGACGTCGAGCAGGCCGACACCGACGCCCACGCCGTGCTGTTCGCGAACGGGACCGCCACCGATCTGGACGTCCCCGGGACCGGGGGCGGCGACGCCGCGGCGAACGCGATCAACGACAGCGGCGTGATCGTCGGCCAGGGCGGCAACGGCCACGCGTTCGTCTACCAGAACGGCCAGGCCGCCGACCTGAACGCGCTGATCCCGGCCGGCTCCGGCTTCACCTTGGACACCGCCGACGGGATCGACGACGACGGGGTGATCGTCGGGACCGCCTCCAACGCCTCCGGGCAGACATTCGGGTTCGAACTCACTCCGGTCGGCTAGCCGCATCGGCCGGCCGGGGCGCCGCCCGCGACGTGCCGCGCACTGACCGGACCTGCACGATATGGTCCTGATCATGCGCCCCGACCACGACGCGGACGCGGACGCGGACGCGGACATTGACATGGACATGGACATGGACGCCGATGCCGACGCCGGCGACCTCAGCACCGCGGTCCGCCGCCTGTCCGCGGCCACCGGCTCAGCATGCTGACTTTCCTCGGCCTGCTGGCGATCGCGGTGCTCACCGCGGCCACCGGCTACTTCGTGGCGCAGGAGTTCGCGTTCATCGCGGCGGACCGGGGCCGGCTGCGGCAGCTCGCCGAGGACGGCGACGCCGCGGCCGAGCGGGCGTACCAGGTCACCGGGCGGGTCTCGTTCATGCTCTCCGGGGCCCAGCTCGGGATCACGGTGACCGCGCTGCTGGTCGGCTACGTCGCCGAGCCGCTGCTCGGCTCGGGGCTGGCCGACCTGCTGGGGTTCACCGGGTGGTCGCACGCCGCGCGGCTGTCGGTGTCGGTCGTGGTGGCGCTGGCGGTGGCCACGGTGGTGCAGATGGTGCTCGGCGAGCTGCTGCCCAAGAACCTGGCCATCGCCGAGCCGATCGGCACCGCCCGGGCGCTCGCCGGCTCCACCCTGCTGTACCTGAGGATCGCCGGGCCGGTCGTGCGGCTGTTCGACGGCGCCGCCGTCCGGCTGGTCCGCGCGGCCGGCATCGAGCCGGTGGAGGAGCTGCCGCAGGGGGCCAGCGAGGAGGACCTGCAGCACATCATCGACGAGTCGCACACCCAGGGACTGCTGGACACCGAGCTGTCGCAGCTGCTGGACCGCGCGCTGGACTTCCGCGGCCTGACCGCCGGACAGGCCATGACGCCGCGGGTGGACGTGCACACCGTGCCCGCCGACGCACCGGTCTCCCGGGTGGTGGAGATGCTGGTCACCGGCAACGCACGGTTCCCGGTGACCGGCGAGGACCTGGACGACCTGCTCGGCGTGGTCGGCCTGACCGAGGTCCTCGCGGTACCGGCGGCCCGCCGGGCCACGACGACGGTCCGCCAGGCGTGCTCGCCGGTGCCGATGGTCCCCGAACACCTCCCGCTGCCGGAGCTGCTGGAAATCCTGCGCACCGAGCACCGGCAGCTGGCCTGCGTGATCGACGAGTTCGGCGGCTTCGCCGGCGTGGTGACCCTGGAGGACGTCACCGAGGAACTGGTCGGCGACATCTGGGACGAGGACGACCTCGACGGCGCCGTGATCCAGCGCCGCCCCGACGGCGGCTGGACAGTCCCGGCCCGCATGCGCATCGACGAGGTCGCCGACACCACCGGAATCCCGCTGCCCGCCGGCGAGCACTACACGACGATGTCCGGGCTGGTCCTGCACCGCCTCGGCCGGACCGCCCGGATCGGCGACGAGGTGGAGCTGACGGTGCGCGCGCCGTACTCGGAGGACGGGCCCAGCACCCTGACGGTGCTGATCCACATCGCGGCGGTGGTTCGGCAGGTGCCGGCCACGGTGGTGATCACGGCGCGGGCGGCTGAGGGGGCGGACGGTGCTGCCGGCGGTGGTTCCGGCCATGGTTCCGGCCCTGGTTCCGGCTCTAGCTCCGGCTCCGGCCCTCGTTCTAGCGCTGGCACCGGCTCTGGCCCTGGTTCTAGCTCTAGCTCTAGCTCTAGCTCTAGCTCTAGCTCTAGCTCTAGCTCTAGCTCTAGCGCTGGCTCTGGTTCTGGTACTAGCTCTAGCTCTAGCTCTGGTTCCGGCTCCGAAAGCCAGGCCGCCCCGTGAACAGCCTCTGGGCCCTGATCATCTCCGCCCTCCTCCTCGCCGGCAACGCCTTCTTCGTCGCCGCCGAGTTCGCCCTCGTCACCAGCAAGCGCCACCGGCTCGAAGCCGCCGCCGCCGAGGGCAGCCGGGCGGCGCGCGTCGCGGTGGCCGGCACCCGCGAGCTGTCGCTGATGCTGGCCGGCACCCAGCTCGGCATCACGTTGTGCACCCTCGGTCTGGGCGCCCTGGCCGAGCCGGCGGTCGCGCACCTGCTGGACCCGGTGTTCGCGGCGATCGGCCTGCCCGAGGACGTGGCGTACGCCGTCGCCTTCGCCGGCAGCCTGGTCGTGGTCGTGTTCCTGCACATGGTGGTCGGCGAGATGGCGCCGAAGTCGTGGTCGATCACCCATCCGGAACGTTCGGCCGCGCTGGTCGCGCTGCCGTTCCGGGCCTTCACCCAACTCGTGCGCCAGCCCCTGCTCGCCCTGAACGCGATGACGAACGGCATCCTGCGCCTGCTGAAGGTCGAGCCGCAGAGCGAGCTGGCCGAGGCCCACAGCCCGGAGGACCTGCGCATGCTGGTCCGGCAGTCCGCCGAACACGGCCTGATCCCCCCGGTCCAGCAAAGACTGCTGGCCCGGGTCCTGCACCTGCAGAACACCCTGCTGTCCGAGGTCATGATCCCCTGGCCGGACACCGTCACCATCGCCCACGACGCCACCGCGAGCACCGTCGAGGAACGCAGCCGCGCCACCGGCCACTCCCGCTTCCCCGTCACCGGCCCCGACGGCCGCCCTATGGGCCTGGTCCACGTCCGCGAGGCAGTCCGTGCCACCACCGACGGCCGCGACCCGCAGGTGAGCGAACTGGCCGCCGACGCCCTTACCCTGCGCACGGACCAGACCGGGGCCGACGCGGTCACGGTCATGCGCCGTCACCGGTCGCAGCTGGCGCTGGTGGGCGAGGGCCAAGGCGAGGGCGAGGACGGTAATGAAGCTGCCGGCCGCATCGTGGGGATCGTGGCGCTGGAGGATCTGCTGGAGGAGCTCATCGGGGAGTTCCAGGACGAGACGGACCAGCCCTGATCGAGGCGGATCCGTCACAACATCAGAACTCTTACATACCAGTCGCACGATCCCCTAATGTGCTCGCATGTCCGACTCCGCCGGACCGGACCGGGTTCTCCAGGGGGTTTGTGATGGCTGCACCTGCATCCACATCGCGCCGGAGCTTGCGCGCCCGTGCCGGCATCGCCGCCCTCGTGGCCGCGTTGGCCCTCGGCGGGACCATGACGTCGATCAGCGCGGCGCAAGCAGAACAGTGTCCTTGTTCCCTGTTCCCGTCGTCCTCCACGCCCGGGACCGCTGACTCCGGCGATCCGTACAGCGTGGTGGTCGGCGTCAAGGTGACTCCCTCGTCGGATGGACGCATCGATGGGGTGCGGTTCTATAAGACGAGCGCCAACAGCGGTGTACACACCGGATCGCTGTGGACCTCTGACGGGACTCTGCTGGCCACCGGCACATTCACCAACGAGACCGCGAGCGGGTGGCAGACGCTGTTGTTCGCGAATCCGGTGCCGGTCAGAGCCGGCGTCACGTACGTCGCCTCGTACCACGCGCCCGCGGGCCACTACTCGTACGACGTCGGCTACTTCCTCAACGGGCCTGCCGGCCAAGCGCCGATCACCGCTCCGGCCGATGGTGTGAGCGGCGGGAACGGCGTCTACACGTACGACGGCGCCTCGGCTTTCCCCAACCTGAGCCACAACGCCGCCAACTACTGGGTGGACGTGGTCTACGACGACGGCGACGTGCCCACCTCTGCGCCGACGGTGAGCAGCGAGACGCCGGCCGACAGAGCCACCGGCGTGGCCGCCGCCGCCCCGGTCAGCGCTACGTTCTCCGCGCCGGTCGATGCGAGCACTATGCGTTTCAGCCTCACTGACGCGTCCGGCACACAGGTTCCCGGCACGGTGAGCTACAACGCGGATGCCACCACGGCGACGTTCACGCCGGGCACGCAACTACCGTCAGGAACTGTCTTCACTGCCTCGGTCCAGGCTTCGGATGCGTGGGGCAACGCTATGGGTGATCCGGATACCTGGACATTCACCACGAACAACGCGCCGCCGACCTATGCGTGTCCCTGCTCGCTGTTCGGCAGCGGAGCGACACCAGCGGTCGCTGACTCGAACGATCCCAACTCTGTGGAGCTGGGGGTGCGGTTCGCACCTGCGGTCAACGGCACCGTGACCGGGATCCGGTTCTACAAAGGCGCGTCGAACACCGGGACCCACACCGGGACGCTGTGGAACAGCAGCACCGAGACCGCCATGGCGACCGGCACCTTCACCGACGAGACCGCCGACGGCTGGCAGACGATGACGTTCAGCACGCCGGTGGCCGTCACCGCCGGAACCACCTATGTCGCCTCGTATCACGCACCGGCCGGGAAGTACGCCTACACGACCGGGTACTTCAGCTACACGCATCAGAACTACCCGCTGACGGCGCCGGCCAGCAACGGAACGTATGGGTATGGGAGTTCGCCGACGTTCCCGGGTGCTTCAGGTGCCGGTACGAACTACTGGGTGGATGTGGTCTTCACCGCGTCCTGACCCCGCAAAGCCGCGGCGGCGCCCTTCGTGCCAGCGCACCACGCGCCGGCACGAAAGACGCCGCCGATTCCGTACTAAGGCAAGCTGCCGAAGCGTCCTTCAGCCCGCCATCAAGGCCCGGAACTCGTCCAGGCTGATCGTGCCGTCGTGGTCGGTGTCGCCGGTGCCGATACGCTCGGCGGCGTCCTCGACGGTGACGTCCTCGCCGAGTTCGGCCAGGGCCGCCTTCAGCTCCTCGGCGGTGATCCTGCCGTCGCCGTCCAGGTCGAAGGTCCGGAAGAGCTGCTCCACGTCTTCGGGTGCCTTGCCGTGCTGTCCCACTGCCCCGCCTCCCATGATCGTTTCCCAGGGTCGATGTCCGGACACGATATCGCGTGGGGACGGTGGCTTCGGTGAACAGGGGGCCGGACTTAGGCGCCCGGGTCGCTGGGATGCCGGGTGAGCGGCACGGTCTCGACGGTGAGCCAGCCGGCCGCCGTCATCGGCAGCGACCGCAGCACCGAGTCCATCGTGTCGGCATCAGGGGCCTGCCACAGGCCGAGGTTCCGTCCCTTTCCCGGCAGCGTCCACAAGCGGATCAGATTGCCCTGGCCGGCCAGTTCTCGGGCTCGGCCGGCCTCCTGCGCGTCCATCCGTTCGACGGCGGCGGTGTCGGCGTCGAACGGTGTCTGGACGGTGAACGTCACCAGGTACTCGTCCTCGCCGGCCGCCGTGGCCACGGTGCCGCGTCCCGGGTCGTTGCCGTGAGGGCCGAGCGGGACGGGCTCGTCGGTGCGCCACACCCGCAGAGGCATCGAGGCCAGTGTGCGTTCCAGATCCTCGGCGTCGTCGGCGGTGAACAGCCCGATCGTGCGCCACTCCCCCGGCGCCAGCGGCGGGCGCCACAGCCTGAGCACCCGCCCCTGGGCCGCGAGTTCGCGCGTGTGCTCTGCCTCGCGAGCCCGCACGGCGTCCACGTCCTGCGCGGAGGTCCCTTCGGGCACCTTGGTGGTCATCGTGACGAGGTATTCCATGACTCGATGATCGCCCCGGGACGGGTACGGTCACCAATCGGGCCGCGTCGCGTTCCACCAAGCGGCGGCATTCTCGACGGCGAGGCCGGTGTGCCACAGGTCGGCCGGGTCTTCGGGCATGAGCTGTTCCCTGAGCCCGTCGATCTGCCGATAGCTCAGGTCCCGGCTGCCGTACAGCGCGCCGATCTCCTTCGGCTGGCCCTGCTCGCGCTCGCCGAAGCAGGCGCGGGCCGCGTCCCCCTCGCTGATGCCGGCCGTCTTCGCCAGCTCGATCGCTTGTGCGGCCTCGAAGGGGACGGGAGCCGTCTTCGTCTGAGTCAGCAGCCGAACAAGGGACGCGATCTGGTCGGGGCTGCCCCAGCCTGGCGTGCGGATGTATTCGCGGACCGTCGTCCAGGTGTCCGGATGGCGGGGATCGAAGACGCCGTCCGGGGCGTATTCGACCATCAAGACCTGCTTGCTCGGCGAATCGGCCATCACGGCCAGGACGCTCGTCGGGGTCCGCCACAGCTGTCCCTCGAGGCCGGGATCGATGCCGCGTGCCAGTTCGAGGTCCCGGTACCGCCACCGCCGCGTCCCGTCGGCCTGCGGCGTGTTCGCCATGGCCTGGAGCCGCTCCAGCCGTCGTGGCCGCTCCACGGCCCGGAGCCACGGCCAGGCCAGATGCAGGGCGGCGCCGCCGATCAGGTTGCCGTCGTGCCAAAAGCCCAGGGCGCCTGTCGGTATCTCGAGGGTCCGGACCAGGCGCAGCGTGCCGTCCGGGCCGGGCTCCTCGTCCAGCGCCGCGCGCAGGGCCTCGTCCAACAGCCGGCTGCCGGCGACCGTTCCGCTGCTGGCGTAGAAGGGGAGATCGGGGCGGCAGTTCAGGAACTCCGGCAGGGACTGCGGCTGCGGCAGTCCCAGACTCCGGCGCAGGTGTGCGGCGTTCACCACGCAGGCCGCGGCGGTGACGGCCGCTTCGACCACCGCGGCGCGCACCCGCGGATCGGTCACGTCGGGCAGCACCTCGGACACCGCTTCGGCGGCGGTCGCCGGGCCGTGGTGACCCGCTGCGAGCAGCCGGCGTGCCCGGGCTTCGTCGACGGCGCGCAACGCCGCCGAACCGATCACGTCCGCGACCTCGAGATGCGGCCACCACGCCGGCGGGGCGACGAGCCGTGGTTTGACGCCCAGGTGTTGCAGGCCGCCGAACGGGATCCGGATCGCGACCGCCCCGTCGGGCGCGTGGACGTACGCGAAACCGTCGCCGCTGGACACCCGGGTGGCCGTACGCGCGCCGGGGAAGACGATCCGCGCCTCGGTCGGGGCCTGCGGCCACACCGGGTTCTGGTCGAGGGTCAGGCGCGAGTCGCGGTCGCCGCCGCTGAGGAAGAAGCTGTGCCGCCGGCTGCCCACGCGGCGCGCTACGCGCAGCACGGTCCCGTCGTACCACTGCGAGACGGAGGCCTCGTTCGGCAGGATCGTCCCGGGGATGTGGACCGGCTGCTGCCGGGGCTCGAGGATGTGGGCGCCCCAGCCGCTGGACAGGGTCAGGCACGTGCCGTTCAGGGCCGCGCGCATCGTGGGATACAGCCGGGCCGTCGGGTCGCCGAACGCCCCGGGCAGCGCCAGTTCGGCCGGCAGTCCGTTGCGCAGTGCCGTCATGAGCGCCACCGCGGGGTCGGTGATCGAAACCCGGCCGGCGATGCTCGAATCAAGATTCTGATATCCGGCGTCGACGAGCCGTGACAGCCGGAGCAGCGCCGCGTCCAGCGCGTGCAGCCCGGTCGAGGCGGCGTCGGCCACCCACCTGTCCACCTGCTCGCACAGCAGGCCGCGCACGGCGTCGCCGGCGTTCCAGACGGTCGCCAGCTGCTCTCGGGGGTCGATGTTCATGAAGTAGCCGAACCTGGCGACGAAACCGCTTATCTGTTCGACCTGCCGGGCCTGCAGTGCCGGGTCGGCGGCGCCGTCGCGGACTTGTTCGGCGAACGTCTTGATCGCCGAGTTCGAGCTGTCCCAGTGCGGCGAGTGGTACCGTTGGTCCCCCGGATCACCTTGCGCGAACTCGCGGGCCAGGGAGAACTGCGGGCCGTCGTCGGGATCCTGACCGTCGTCGGGGTCCTGGCCGTCCTCGGGCTCCCATCCCGGCACATCGGACTGGTCCACCAGCGTGAACAGGTACCCCATCGGGCACCGCGCCCCTGGCCCGGCGAACCAGTCGGCGTCCAGCATCCGGCCGGCACCGGCCCCGGCGAGGAGCCCGAACCACAGGTGGCGGATCTGATCGACGACCTGCGGATCGTCCGAGCCGTCCCGGGGCTCGCATCCGACCAGCAGCCTCAGCAGGTCCTCGTCGCCGGCTACAAGACGCTCCAGCGCCGGAACCGCCGCCTGCCAGACCTTCAGCGAAGCCCCGGCCAGGGCTCCGGTCCGCATCATGCGCTCGGCGAGGAACGCCTCCTCGACGGCCTTCTTGATCCCGGCGGCGCGCGCCAGCGAGCGCAGGTCGGGGAAGACCGCGGCATACGGGACCAGGCCGGCGTCGAGCGCCGCGCAGACCACCTCGCGGAACCTGGTGTGGGCGGTGGCGGGGCCGGTGTTGGCTGTCAGGGTTTTGGCATAGGCGCGGTAGTCCTTCGGCGCGACCGCGTCCAGCGGGGCGAAGTCCAGCAGGCGGGTGTGCATCCGGCCGAGCCCGGCCTCGTCGGCCGCGGGGTCCAGGACGCCGATGTGGCTGAAGCAGACCGCCGCCGCCTCGGAGTCGTTGCCGGCGGCCAGTATCCGGCACGCCTGCTCCATCAAGACGACGGCGTCGCCGGCCGGCACCGATTTCGCCCATCGTGCCACGACCGCCTTGGCGCGCCGGGGATCGCTGGCGCCGAGCTCGGCTATGAAGGCTTCGAGCCGCTCGTCTGCGGGGAGTTCGTCAGGCACCGGCGAAGCCTATCGCCGGTGCCTGACAGGAGATCAGGCCTCTGATGGGGCTACTGGTCGTCGCCGTCCTGGCGGCCCCAGATGCCCTCGATGGCCGGGGCGTACAGGTCGTTCTTGGTCAGGCTGGGCAGTCCGAGCCCGGCCTCGATGGTCCGCAGCACGCTGTAGTGCGTGTACCGGTCGCTGCTCGTCGAGCCGGCCTTCACCGTGCCCTGCGATCCCAGCACCAGCGTCGGAATGTTCTGCAGGTGCTGCTGGCCGTCGGCGGCGTCCTCGTCCCAGGTGATGATCAGCAGGGAGCGCTGGGTCTTCCAGGCCGGGGAGTTGAAGATGGCCGGCAGGGTGTTGGCCAGCCAGGTGTCGCCGGCCTTGACGCCGCAGCCCTCCATGTCGTCGCAGTCGTCGGCGCTGAGCCAGGCGAACGTCGGGGTGGTCGCGGTCGACTTCAGGTCGGTGCTCATCTGGGTCAGCGGCAGCAGGTGGGCCGCGCAGTTGACCGGGTTGTTCTTGACGTCGTTGAAGAAGTAGAACGGCAGGTCGTCGATGGTGTAGGCGCCGTGGGCCGTGGTGTCGCAGGGCTGCGCGGCGTTCTCCATGTAGCCGCGCCAGCTGCCGCCGGCGTTGTCGACGAGGTCGCCGATGTGCTGGGCGTTGACGGTGCTGGTGAAGGGCGTGTTGTCGGTGACGCCGAACAGGCTGCCGCCGGCCAGGGCGACGTAGTTCGGGTCCGAGGGGTGGGTCTCGCCCAGGGCGCCGGTGAGGTTCGCGCCCTTGGGGATCAGGCTGTTGAGGTACGGGGCCTGCCCGGTGTTGCCGACGATGCCCTTGTAGTCCTGGTTCTCCATCATCACCACGAACACGTGGTCGTACCCGGGGACCTTGGCGACCGGCGGCTTGGGCGCGGCCGGGGCGGCGATCGGGGCCGAGACGCGCAGCGAGAGGTCGTCGGCGAAGCCCAGGCCGTGGCCGGTGCGGTCGGTGGGCTGGTTGCCGGTGACCGTCAGCACGGTGCGGATGGAGCGGGTGCCGGCGGGGATCTTGCCCAGCGACTGCTCGGGGATCAGGCCGGTGGCGTTGCCGCGCATGGCCGGGGTGGCCGGGGCGAGCGTGGCGGTGCCGAGGGCCTTGCCGTGCGCGTCCAGGAAGGTGCTGACCACGCCGGCGGTGTCGGCGACGGTGCCGGAGCCGCCGAGCCAGGCCGTCAGGTTGTAAGTGACCTTGCCGGAGTCGATCTGGCGCGCGGCGGCCTTGACGTCGGCGACCTGGGTCCCGGTGCTGACGCCGCCACCGCCGCCGGCGAACAGGTTCTGGCCGCGGTCCACCGGCCCGGGCGAGGTCAGCTTCGGGAAGCCGGACACGCCCTCGCCGCCGGTGGCGCCGTAGGCGACGGAGTTGAGCAGGCCGTCGACCTTCCAACCGGGGATGGTGTTGGTGTCGACGCCGTCCGTCGTGCCCTCGCCCTGCTCGGCGCCGCCGTTGACGATGAGGTTCGGGCCGGTGCCGGTGTCCGGCTGCGGCGGGACCACCACCGGCGGCGCGGCCGGCGTCACGGTGAGGGTGATCGGGCCGGCCAGCACGGTGTAGCCGTCGTTGGCGAACAGGTACACCTTCCAGTCCCCGGCGGCCAGCGCGTGGGTGTCGAAAGTGGCCGTGCCGGCGGCGGCCGTGACGTACTGCCAGCTGGTCGAGCCCTGAGTGCCCGGGGTGTCGGTGGGCTTGTAGATGCCGATCCAGTTCGTCGCGCTCACGCTCCCGGCCGGGACGCTGTAGGCGAAGGTGACCGGGGCGCCCTGCTGGACGGCGCCGGTGGTGGTCTGGGTCAGTGTCGAGGCGTCGGCGGCGGTCGCGGCGCCGGTCGCGGCCGCGGCGGGGGCCGCGATCGAGAAGGCGGCGTCGGCGCCGGCGCCGAGCACCGCGACGGCGGCGGTGATGATCGCGCCGGAGCGGAGGGTTCTGCGGAAGGTGCCCTGGGGCTTGGAAGACATGGCTGGGACAGTGTCCGGCGGCCGTTACGTCCGGCCCTCAGCGCGGGAGAGCATGTGTGACATGGCAGTGAAATGTTGTATAGACAACTTGTAAGCCTGGGCCCTCAGGCGGCGCATATCGTGGACATACCGAAAACCGGATACGGGACGGCAACAGCCTGCTGCCTTGACTGGGAGCGTGGCTTTCAGTGAACCGAGGCGTCCCGCCGTCGTCGTGGCTCTTGTCCTGGTCGGCGCGGTGCTGGCCGGTGTCGTGTCGTACGCGGCGCTGGCAGCGTTCGACAAGCATGGTGAGTCGGCTTCGGCCTCGGCACCCGGCCCTGAGTTTCCCTTGCCGCCCCCATCCAGCTCGGCGACGCAGGCCATGGCCGGCACCGTCTACACCGACCCGAGTGCCGGGCACGGACCAGATCGCGGCGGGCCTGATGGCGGCGAAAGCGCTGGTCGACCGGATCGCCGACCAGTAGCGCGCCGTTCTCGATACGTGGACGATATACCCCGCCTCGTACCATCGTGGGCATGCGTGTGTTGGTGGTTGAGGACGAGCTCTACATGGCCGAGGCCATCCGTGACGGCCTGCGCCTGGACGCGATAGCCGCCGACATCGCCGGCGACGGCGACACCGCGCTGGAGCTGCTCGGCGTCAACAGCTACGACATCGCCGTGCTCGACCGCGACATCCCCGGCCCCTCGGGCGACGAGGTCGCCAAGCGCATCATCGCCTCCGGCACCGGGATGCCGATCCTCATGCTCACCGCCGCGGACCGGCTCGACGACAAGGCCAGCGGCTTCGAGCTCGGCGCCGACGACTACCTGACCAAGCCCTTCGCCCTGCGTGAGCTGGTGCTGCGGCTGCGCGCGCTGGACCGCAGGCGCGCGCACAGCCGGCCGCCGGTCCGGGAGATCGCCGGGCTGCGCCTGGATCCGTTCCGCCGCGAGGTGTTCCGCGACGGGCGGTACGTCGCCCTCACGCGCAAGCAGTTCGCCGTCCTGGAGGTGCTCATCGCGGCCGAGGGCGGGGTCGTCAGCGCCGAACAGCTGCTGGAGCGGGCCTGGGACGAGAACGCCGACCCCTTCACCAACGCCGTCCGGATCACCGTCTCGGCCCTGCGCAAACGGCTCGGCGAGCCCTGGGTCATCGCGACCGTGCCGGGCGTCGGCTATCGCATCGACGCCGACCCGGGTGCTCCCCGCGAAGGCGGAAACCGTGACTAGACCTCAGGGCCTGAGCGCCCGCCTCAAGCTCACCTTCAGCTACGCGGGCCTGGTCATGCTCGCCGGATCGCTGCTGATCACCGTGGCGTGGGTCTTCGCGCTGCGCTGGCTGCCGAACAGCGCCCCCATGAAGGGGGCGAAGCCGATGGCCCCGGACGCACCCGGAACCGGCGGCACCACCCCGATCGTGCTCATCCTGGGCCCGAGCCGCTCGGACCTGATGCGCGGCTTCGCCCCCGCCGCGGCCGTGGCGGTGCTCGCCCTGCTGGTGCTGGGCCTGGTCGGCGGCTGGTTCCTGGCCGGCCGCATGCTCGCCCCGCTGACCCGCATCACCGAGGCCACACGCCAGGCCGCGACCGGCTCGCTGTCCCACCGCATCGAGCTGGAGGGCAGCAACGACGAGTTCCGCGAGCTCGCCGACGCCTTCGACGCCATGCTCGCGCAGCTCGAGGCGCACGTCGCCGAACAGCGGAGGTTCGCCGCCAACGCCTCGCACGAGCTGCGCACCCCGCTGGCGGTCACCCAGTCACTGCTGGACGCGGCCCGCGACGACCCGCACCGCGACACCGCCCGGCTCATCGAGCGGCTGCACGCCGTCAACACCCGGGCGATCGACCTCACCGCGGCCCTGCTGCTGCTCACCCGCGCCAACCAGCGCTCTTTCGCCCGCGAGGAGGTCGACCTGTCGCTGATGGCCGAGGAAGCCGCCGAGACGCTGCTCCCCCTGGCCGAGAAGCGCGGCCTGGCCATAGAGACCGCCGGGGGCGTGGCACCGGCGGTCGGCTCCCCGGCGCTGCTCCTGCAACTGGCGACGAACCTCGTCCACAACGCGATCGTCCACAACCTGCCGGGCCGGGGCACCGTCTGGGTCAGCACCGAAGCCGGCCCCGACGGCGTCGGGCTCACCGTGGAGAACACCGGCGGGCATCTCGCCCCGGCGCTGGTCGCCACGCTCACCGAGCCGTTCCAGCGCGGTACCGAACGCGTCCAGAACGACCACGGCGGCGTCGGCCTCGGGCTGGCGATCGTCAAGAGCATCACGGCAGCCCATGACGGCACCCTCGCTCTAGCCGCACGGCCCGACGGGGGCTTGCGCGTGACGGTCCGGCTGCCGAGCGCGCGCCGTTTTCCGGCCTCCGACGCGGCCGAGGCCCGCTACGTGCCGACCGCATTGCTGGTCTCTAGGTGATGGGGAAGTCGAAGTACGTGTCCGGGTATGGCTCGTCCTTGAGTGTGTAGTGCCACCACTCGCAGTCGTAAGGACGGAAGCCGCTGGCCTCCATGATGGACCGCAACGCCAGCCGGTTCGCCTGCTCAGCCGGCGCTATCGCGCCGGCGCCGTGATGCGAGACCGGATCCATCAGGTCATGGCCCCCTCCCATCGCGGCCAGCTCGCGGGTTTCCACGTGATACAGCGTCAGATCGACTGTGCTGCCCCGGCTGTGGCCGGACTTGGCCGCCACGTACCCCTTCTCGAACATCCCGGCGCGGTCGATGTTCGGATAGTGCCGCGGTTTCGTCCGGCCGTCCTCGGGCTGACGCGACCAGCGCAGGAAGCAGTCCACCGCCCGCTGGGGACGGTAGCCGTCCCACAGCACCAGCCCGAAGCCGAGGGATTCGGCGCGTTTCTGCGCTTCCTCCAGTGCGGTGCACAACGCCGTCGTGCCGACGATCCGGTTCGCCAGGTAGCCGTCGACCGGCTTGCCGGTGAAGTTGTCCCACGTCGCATACTTGGCGTCCCACCGGACGCCGGACACGAGTTGGTCCACGAAGACGAAGTCGTCGGTCACCGCGGCGCCCCCGTGAGCGTCACCGACACCAGCCGGTCGATGACCTCGGCCATCGGGAACCCGGCGGCCGCCATCATCCTCGGGTAGCGGCTGTAGGAGGTCAGGCCGGGGAAGGTGTTGACCTCGTTGAGGACCACGGTGCCGTCGTCCTTCAGGAAGAAGTCCACGCGCGAGAGCCCCCGACAGCCCAGCGCCCGGTACACGACCTTCGCAGTCTCCTGAATCAGAGACCGCGACCGCGCCGGGATGTCGGCGGGGACGACGAACGTCGCGTTCTCCGAGCCGGTCTCCGGCGCGCTCTCCTGGTGGATCTTGAAGAAGCCGTGGGTGAGCGCGACCCGGTCCACCTCGCCGACCAGCAGATCGTCGCCGGCGCCAAGGACGGCGCAGCCGATCTCGTCGGCGACGACGGCTTGCTCGATCAGCACCTTCGCGTCGTACAACCGCGCCGTCTCCACCGCGGCGGACAACTGGTCTCTGCCGGACACCTTGCTGACGCCGAACGAGGATCCCGAGCGCGCCGGCTTCACGAAGACCGGATAGGGCAGCTCGTCGGGCTCGATCTTCTGCTGCGGCGTGACGGTCCAGAACCTGGGCGTGGCGATGCCGACGTTCTGGACGACGAGGTAGGTGAGTGTCTTGTCCATGCACAGCGCGGAGGTCTGGACGTCGCAGCCCACGTACGGGATGCCGGCCAGCTCCAGCAGGCCCTGCATCGCGCCGTCCTCGCCGAGCCTGCCGTGCAGCACCGGCAGGACCAGTTCCAGGCTGACCGTCTCGTAGCGTCCCTGGTCCAGGACGAGCAGTCCGCGCACGTTCCGGTCCGGCGACAGCACCGCCGGACGGCTGTTTCCGTTCTCCCAGTCCCCGTCCGGGCCGTGGCACAGTCTCCACGCGCCGCTCTTCGTGATCCCGATATAGAAGGGCTCGTACTTGTCGGTGTCGAGGTGCTTCGCGACCTCCCGCGCGGACTTGACCGAGACGGGATGTTCCTCGGAACAGCCCCCGAACATGATGCCGATCTTCAGCTTATCCATGGTGATTCCTGCTCTCGAACTTCAGACAGTTGATGAGGGAGTTCTCGACGGTGTCGCTCAGGGCGTGGTCGGTGTAGTAGGCGGTGTGCGGGCTGACGAGCACATTCGGCAGTTCCTGCAACCGCAGCAGCGTTTTGCTTTCTATGGGATGGTCGCGACGGTCGGCGTAGAAGATCCCTTCTTCACCCTCCAATACATCCAGCGCGGCGCCGCCCAACCGACCGCTTTCCAGCGCTTGGAGAAGGGCCTCGGTATCGAGAAGCGAGCCGCGTCCGGTGTTGATGACGAACGCGTCGGGCTTCATGGTCCCGATCCGCTGATGGTTCAAGAGATGATGGGTCTCGGCGGTCAGCGGTGTATGAAGCGTGACGATGTCGCTGTGCCGCAGTAGTCCGTCGAACGGCACGTATTCGGCCGAGCTTTTGGGGCTTCGGTCGTGAGCCAGCACGCGGCAGCCGAAGCCCCGCAGCCGATCGACGACCGCGGCGCCGATTCGGCCCGTCCCGACCACCCCGACGGTCAGATCTCGCAGCTCCCTGCCACGGACGTCATGAAGTCGGTAGTCGTGGACGTCGGTGCGGCGGATAAGGGATTTGGCGTGGCGTACCGCCATCAGCATCAACATCACCGTGTAATCGGCGACGCTGTCGGGCGAATAGTTGACGTTCTCCACACGGATGCCGACGCTGTGTGCGTAGTCGACATCGAGGTGGTTGTAGCCGATGCTCCGCGTGGAGATATACGCGACGCCAGCGCGGCTGAGCGCTTGAAGCGCGGCATTGCTGATGTGCGTCTTGTGGCCGACACTCACACAACGGTTTCCCGACGCCAGCGCGGCGTTCGCCTCGGACACCGGTTCCTCGGTGATGGTAGGGACAACGCCGAACCCCGTTGCCAGCTCTCGGAACAAGACCGCCTCGTCCTGGCCGCATCCGTAGATGGTGATTCCCATGGCGTCCAGTCAAGGCAATGCGAGGTTGCCGGTATGTATGAGGTTTTCGATACACCGGCGATATGCCGCTGTGCTTTGACTGTTCGCTATGACCTACACCGAGTCCGCCCCGTGATCCCGCTCCGTCTCGATGAGATCGCCGCCGTCGTCGGCGGCACGGTCGCCGGCGACGACGCCGTGACCGTCAGCGCGCCGGCCGTGATCGACGGCCGTTCGGCCGAGCCCGGCGGGCTGTTCGTCGCCTTCGCCGGCGAGCACGCCGACGGCCACGACTACGTCGAGCAGGCCGCGCGCGCCGGCGCGGTGGCCGTGCTCGGCTCGCGGCCCACGGCGTTGCCGACGGTCGTCGTCCCGGACGCGCGGGCCGCGTTGCAGGTGCTCGCCGCGTACGTCGTGGGGCGGCTGCGGGCCGGACTGACCGGACTGACGGTGGTCGGAGTGACCGGCTCGCAGGGCAAGACCGGAACGAAGGACCTGATCGCGGCGGTGCTGTCCGGCACCGCGCCGACGGTCGCCACGGCCGGCTCGCTCAACAACGAGCTCGGCGTGCCGCTGACCATGCTGCGGGCCGGCGCCGACACCCGGTTCCTGGTGCTGGAGATGGGGGCGCGGCACGTCGGCGACATCGCCGCGCTCACCGGCCTGGTCGCGCCGGACATCGCGGTGGTCCTGAACGTCGGCCGGGCCCACCTCGGCGAGTTCGGCACCCGCGGGGCCATCGCCCGGACCAAGGGCGAGCTGGTACGGGGCCTGGCACCGGGCGGCACCGCGGTCCTGAACGCCGACGACCCCCGCGTGGCCGCGATGCGCGCCCTCACCGACGGCCCGGTCCGCGCCTTCGGCCGCGCCGAGCACGCCGACGTGCAGGTGCTCTACCTGGTGCTGGACCGGCTCGGCCGGCCCTCGTTCACGCTGCGGACGGCCCAGGCCCAGGCCGTGGTCACGCTGCCGCACGTGGGCGCGCACCAGGCGCTCAACGCGGCGGCGGCCGTGGCGGCGGGCCTGGCGGCCGGCGTGCCGCTGGAGGCCGCGACGAAGGCACTGGCCACCGCTTCCCTGTCGAAGTGGCGCATGGAGCTGCGCGGCCTGGCCGGCGGCGCGACCCTGCTCAACGACTCCTACAACGCCAACCCCGACTCCACCCGCGCCGCCCTGGACGCGCTGGCCGCGATCGAGGCCGCGCGCCGCATCGCCGTCCTCGGCGAGATGCGCGAACTGGGCCCGACCGCCGAAGCCGAGCACCGCGCGGTCGGACGCTACGCCGCCGACCGCGCCGACATCGTGGTCGCCGTCGGCGACGCGGCCCGCCCGATCGCGGCCGCAGCCGGGGCGCGCGCGGTGACGCTGCCCGACAACGACACGGCGGTCGCCTGGCTGCGCGAGCACGTCGCCGCCGGGGATGTGGTGCTGGTGAAGGCTTCGCGCGGCGGGCGGCTGGACGAGGTGGCGGCGGGGTTGGTTTAGGGAGCCCGCCGGAGTCCGCCCGGGCCGGGATCCCTCACCCGCGCCGCTTCATGGACAGCTGGAACGCCCGATACAGCGCCGGCCGCAGCACCAGATCCCACTCCCCCACGTACCGCACGGCCTGTCCGCCGGTCCCCGCCTTGAACTGGATCAGCCCGGCGTGCGGATCGCCACCGTCCAGGGTCGGCGTGATGCCACGCAAGTCGTAGACCTCGCAGCCGGCGGCCAGCGCGTCGCGGATCATCGCCCACTGACACGCGTTCGAGCCGCGGACCTCGCGCTTGTCGGTCGACGATGCTCCGTGGGCGTAGCAGGCATGGGTGCCGACGCGCACCAGAATCGTCGCCGCGACAAGGTCGCCCTCGTGCCGGGCGAAGTACAGCCTGACGCGCTCGGGGTCCTCGGCACGCATCGCCGCGACCATCGTCGCGAAGTAGCTCAGCGGGCGAGGTGTGAAGTGGTCGCGGGCGGCGGTGTGGACATACAGGTCGTGGAAGGCTTCCAAATCCTCGCCGACGGTGACTTCGACACCCGCCCTGGCCGCCCTTCTGATGTTCCGGCGCCACAGCTGGTTCATGCCCTGGAGCACGTCGTCCTCGGTGCGGCCGGCCAGCGGGATCTCGTACTTGAACTGCGGATGCCCGGCGCCGAAACCTTCCTTAGGGTTCTGCGGCAGCCAGCCCGCCTCTCTGAGCGCGTTGGTCAGCCGCACCCCGACCAGGTCTGGCTGACCGGGCAGTTCAGTCAGCCGCCTGACGCCCGGATCTGCGAACCCTTCCTTGACCTGAGCGGCGGTCCAGGTGTCGGTACGCACCGGCGGCCCGAGCCGGATCGCGAAGGCGCCGCCGGCCTTCAGCCGTGCCACCAACGGATCGAGCCACGCCCTCAGATCGCCGGTCCAGTCGATGACCGGCCCCTCGGGCAGGTAGGCCAGCGTGCGCCGCTTCAAGCGCGGCACCGGACGGTGCAGGACCAGTCCGGCGCCGACCAGCCGCGGGCCGTCGAACCAGCCGAGCGCCTCGCTGCGCCACTCGGTCTTCACCGCGGCCCAGGCCGGAATCTGCAGGAAGCTGACGAATCGCTGGGCTCGCACGAACGCCAGATGCTCGGCGGCGGTGATCGGCCCGACGGTCAAAGTCATTGCCCCAGTCAAGGCGGCTGCGCGTTACCGACATGTATGGGCTTTTCGATACACCGGCGATAGGCGCGCGTCGCTACCGGTCCAGCCAGGCCGCCAAGCCGGCCGCCGACTCCTCCCCGATGAGCGGCACCCCGTGTGCGAAACCCACTGCGGCGACGTCGCGAGGGATGCGTACGTAGGACGCGTCACGCACCCCGGGATCGGCGGCCAAAGCATCGTGGCCGCTGCTGAGTCCGCCCCGGTTGAACACCGCGTCCCCAACCAGTAGCGCCCGGCTGGGTTCGTGCAGCAGCACGATGTGCCCGGGGCTGTGGCCGGGGGTGTGGATCACGCGCAGGGGTCCGATGCGCGCGCCGTCGGCCACGGTCCTGGTGGCCGTCACCGGATCCCAGTGCAGCAGCGGCAGCCGGTCGATCGTCCGTCCGAACGTCCCCGACCGCCCCGCGCGCGGGACGCGGCCGGCCGCGAGCCACGGCGCGTCGAGTTCGTGGACGAGCACCTCGGCCGCGGTGCGGGCGACGAGTTCGGCCAGGCCGCGCACGTGATCGGGATGCGCGTGGGTGATGACGATCCGTTTGACGTCCGCCAGAGAACGGCCGCTTGCTTCGACGGCCTGCCGGATGGCCGCCGGGGCGCTCTTCCACCCGACGTCGACGAGGGTCAGCCCGTCCTCGTCGGTGACCAGGAAGCAGTTGTCGCCGTGACCGCGGGTGGGAACGCGCAGGATCCCGGGAACCAGCAGGCTCATGCGCCGCTCCCCTGTCCGGCCGCCGCCACCGACGGCGAGCTCAGGATCTCGGCCAGTTCCGCAGGCAGATACCCCTGTTGCGCGAGCCTCGGAAGGACTCCACCGCTTTCGATGATCTCCAGCACCAGGGCGGGCAGCACCGGCACCGTGCCGGAGGTCTGCGTGCTCTGATTCGCCCAGGTGCCGGTGGCCAGGTCGATGGCGGCGGTGTCACCGTCGTGGAAGAGCTCTGTCACGCCGGGTACCGTCATGGCCGGCAGCCCGGCGTTGACCGCGTTGCGGAAGAACAGCGAGTTGAACTCCTCGGCGATCAGCGCCGCGACGCCGAGCTGCCGGAACAGCGCGGCGACCGGCCGTGAGGAGCCCAGCCCGAAGTTACGTCCGGCGACCACGATGTCGCCGGGCCGGACCTGGCCGGTCCAGCCGGGGCGCACCGCGTAGAACACCTGTTTGGCGGCCTCGGGCAGGTCGAGTTTCATCGCGTCCGGCGGGTACATGTCGTCGGTGGTCAGGCTGTGGCCGAAGACCCAGACCCGGCCGGTCACTTTAAGTTCCCCGCTCATCAGCGGCTCTCCCCTCGGGCATCGGTGATGTAACCAGCGATGGCCGACGCCGCGACCGTCGCGGGCGAGGCCATGTAGATCTCCGCCTCCGGCGAGCCCATCCGGCCGGTGAAGTTGCGGGTCGAGGAGG
Source organism: Catenulispora sp. GP43 (assembly GCF_041260665.1). Classification (NCBI taxonomy): domain Bacteria; kingdom Bacillati; phylum Actinomycetota; class Actinomycetes; order Catenulisporales; family Catenulisporaceae; genus Catenulispora; species Catenulispora sp. GP43. The sequence continues at coordinate 90,075 of NZ_JBGCCT010000002.1, forward strand.
TCAGGCACACCTCGCCGGGCCCGACGACCCCCATGTGGTAGCCGAAGCAGGCCCCGCACGTGGCGTTGGTGACCACCGCGCCGGCGTCGGCGATGTCCTGCAGGTACCCCAGCCGCATCGCATCGCGGTAGACCTGCTGGCTGGCCGGGGTCACGATCAGCCGCACCCCGGGCGCCACCTGCCTGCCGCGCAGTATTTCGGCGGCGATACGCAGGTCGTCGAGCTGGCCGTTGGCGCAGGAGCCGATGAAGGCCTGGTCGATCCTGCGGGGCTCGATCTCGGTGACCGGCAGGCCGTTGCGCGAGACGGTCCCGGGGCGTGCGACGTAGGGCACCAGGGCGGACAGGTCGATCTCGCGGAAGTCTACGTAGTTCGCATCCACATCAGCGAACGCAGGTTCGAAGCCGGTGACGCCGAGGGCTGCGAAGTGTTCGGCGAGAACGTCGTCGTAGGCGAAAGTCGAGAAGTCAGCAGAGATTTCGGCTCCCTGCGTGGCTATGGTTCGACGATCGTGCAGCGGGATCGAAGCCAGGCCGGGCCCGCCGTACTCCAGGTTGTGGTTGGTGGCGTCGCCGAAGTGGTCGGCGATGTGCAGGAACACGTCCTTGCCACTCACCCCGGCGGGCAGCTGCCCGGTCAGCTCGTAGCGGATCGTCGGCGCGACCTGGAACCAGGTGCGCCCGGTGCACAGGATCGAGTAGACCTCGGCCGGCCCGAGCCCGCGCGCCGCGGTGTTGTACGCCCCGTCGGCGCAGGTGTGGCTGTCGGTGCAGGCCAGGACCTCGCCGGGGCGGGCCAGGCCGTTCTCGGCGATGACCTGGTGGCAGATGCCGTGCCGGCCGACGTCGAAGAAGCGTTCGATGCCGAAGTCGGCGGCGAACTTCCGCGCGTTCGGCCCGCCGGCGGCGTCCTTGATCGTGGGTGCCGGGACGGCGTGGTCCATCACGATCGCCACCTTGTCGGGGTCGGCGATCCGCAGCGGCGGCAGCCACATCGTGGCGAACTGCAGATCGATCAGGACGGTCAGGTCGACGTCCACGGTCACGGTGTCACCGACCGCGACGGAGTCCAGGCCGGCTTTGCGAGCGAGGATGCGCTCGATCATCGTCATGCCCATATCAGGCTCCTTGCTCAGCGGGCCGCGCCCGGTACTTCTCGCCGATCTCGAACCACTCGGCCATCCCGACGAGGTTGAAGAACTCCTCGGGCCTGGTCGGCAGGAACTCGTCCGGCCTGATCCCGCGCAGCTGGCACAGCGCGGTCAGTGCGCCGAGCGCACTGTGCGCCAGCACGGCGGAGGGATGGATCGCGACGGCGAACCCGAGCTGCTGGAGCCGTTCGGCGGACTGCTCGGGGGTCAGACCGCCGATGACCAGATTCAGCAGCAGCGGCGCCTTCACCTCGGCGGCGATCCGCTCGATCTCCTCAGTACTCTGCGGCGCCTCCACGAACAGGATGTCCGCGCCCTCGGCCGCATAACGGTTGGCCCGCGCGATCGCCGCCTCGATCCCCAACGGTCCGCGGGCATCGGTGCGAGCGATGACCGACATCGCGTCGTCGGCACGCGCCTCGAGCGCGGCACCGAGCGTACGGACGAAGTCATCGGCGCCGACCAGCTCCTTGTCGGGCAGGTGACCGCACTTCTTGGGGAACGCCTGGTCCTCCAACTGGATCGCGGCGACCCCGGCGTCCTCGTACTCGCGCACGGTCCGCACGACGTTGATCGGCGCGCCGTACCCGGTGTCGGCATCGGCGAGCAACGGCACGTCGCCGAGCGCGCGCACCGCCATCCGGGCCCGCTCGACCATCTCGGTCTGGGTGACCAGCCCGATGTCCGGCAGCCCGAACCCGGAGGCCGCGACACCGGCGCCGGTGAGGTAGGCGGCGGCGTGGCCGGTCCGCCGCGCCAGGTGGGCGCTGATGCCGTCGTAGACGCCCGGGGCGACGATGAGCTGCTTTCGGTCGAGCAGTTCGCGCAGGCGGGCGCGGGCGGGTGTGGTCATGACTCCTCCGGGGTGGGCGGGGTGGGCGGGGTGGGCGAAGTGCGCGGGTCGAGCGGCGGCACGTCAGCAGGCGTGGCACCGGCGGCGAACTCAGCGAGCTCCCGGGTCTGCTCGGCCACCGGTTTCTGACCGGCCATCAATCCAGAGCCCTTCCGACCGGCGCCGCCAGCAAACCGACCAGCGGCGCGATCGACGGCGCGTCCGCCAGCGCCTGTACGGCCTCGACGATCGCGGCGGCCCGGTCCGGGTCCATGACTCGATCCGCGAGGCTGTGGAACTTGGCGACCACCTCGTCGTCGGTGATCGGGTCGAAGGGGTTGCCGTGCGGGGAGACCACGGTCTCGGTGTCGGTCGATCCGTCGGCGAAGGTGAGGGTCAGGTGAGTCTGGAAGCGTTCGGTCGGCGGCAGGTCGTCGATCGAGCGGTCGAGGGTGACGTGGGTGCGATCCAGCAGGTGCCAGACATCGTCGGCGTCGAGCCGCGCGGCAGTGAACTGCTCGGGCAGCGCCGTACCGTCCAGCAGCGTGACGGCCGTGGCGTAGCCGATGTTCATCTGGCCGCCGATCGCCTCCAGCGGACGCCGCGGCGGCCACCAGCCGTGGTGGTAGACCACGTCGCCGACGCGGATGTCCACGCGCTCGATCTGCTCGACTGTGCGCCCGCTGCCCCCGGTGTGCCCGCTGTGCCCCCCGAGCCTGGCCCGCAACGCCTGCGCGCCCTGGACCGCGCCGTGCAGACCACCCATGACGGCCCAGGACTTCACCATCGCCATCGTGGTCTCCCAGTGCTCCCCCAGACCCCTGACGACCGCCTCGGGATCGGTCGGGTGCCCGGCACCGTACACGGCGATGTATCCGCCGTATTCACGCTCGTAGACCTGGTCGATCCCGGTGTAGCCACTGGCGGCCAGCGCCGCCGAGTAGAACCCGTTGCGGGCGGCGAAGCCGTGCTGCATCCGCTTGCCCATCGCCTCGTACTGCGCCGACATCAGCCCCGCCGACTGGGTCGCGGCGAAGCCGAGCGCGTCCTCGGTCTGCGCCGGGTCCAGGCCGCGCAGCTTCGCGCAGGCCGCCGCGGCCGAGGAGGCACCGAAGACCGGCCCGGAGTGCCAGCCGCGCGCCAGCATCGCGGTGCCGCCGATCGAAGCGCCGATCCGCGGTCCCACCTCGAAGCCGACGATCGCGGCCAGCAGCAGGTCGCGGCCGCTCGCCGGGCGGCCGGTGTGGCTGACGGTGGCCAGCAGCGAGGGCACCAGCAGCGAAGCGCTGTGCAGCGGGGCCAGCGGATGGAAGTCGTCCAGCTCGAAGCCCTGGATGTAGGTGCTGTTCAGCAGCGCGGCGCCGGAGGGCGTCGTGGTACGTCCGCTTCCGATGACGACCGCGTCGCCACCGCCCTCGACGCCGAGCACCGCCTCCGTCGCAACACGGGACCAAGGCAGCTGGGCGCCGACCAGGGCGCAGCCGAGGCCGTCGAGCAGCAGGTGGGCGGCGCGCGCCCGGATGGGGCCGGGGACGTCGTCCCAGGTCAGGTCGTTGATCCAGGTGACCAGGCGTCCGGTGACGCCCTCGGGGTTGGACGGTGCGCTCATGGGCCCATTGGGGCACGCGCTCCGCGACCGCCACTACCTAACTTGCACAATATGCAAGTATTGGCGTCGTGAGCACGGCGAGCACGGCGCTGCGTGGCCTGCAGGTGTTGGAGGCGCTGGCCGGCATGCGCCAGCCGGCCTCGCTGCGCGCGGTGGCCGAGCGCGTCGGGTTGTCCCAGTCCCAGACCTTCCGCGTCCTGCGGGAGTTGGAGCTCGACGGCTACCTCGACCACCTGGGACGCAGCGGCTACCGGCTGGCCGGCCGTTCGGTGGCGCTGGCCGCGCTGATCGGTCCGCGTCCGGCGATGCTGCGGGCGATCCAGCCGGTCATCGCACGCCTGGCACACCTCACCGGCGAGGCGGTGGTGCTGCACCTGCGCTCCGGGGCGACCCGGGTCCTGGTGCTCGGCGTGCCGGCACCGTCCGGGCCGATCCTGGATCCGGCCGGCGTGCTCGGCGAGCGCTCGCCGCTGGCGGTGGGGTCCAGCGGGCGCATCATCCTGGCGTATCTGCCGGAGAGCACGTTGGCGGGCTTGGACCTCGCGGGCCTGAGTCCCGCCTATTTGGCGGCGATCCGCGAGCGCGGCTACGAGACGTCCTTCGGCGAGAACCATCCCGGCGTCAACGGCGTGTCGGCGCCGTTGTTGGCGTACCGGGAGGACGCCGACGAGGAAGGCGAAGCCCTCGGGTCGATCACCATCGCCGGGCCGGCGGAACGGCTTTCGCACGCCGACTTTCCCCGGGTGCTGCCGATGCTGCTGGCCGCGTGCCGCGATCTGGGCCCCCGGCTGGCCTCACTGCTCGGGCCGGACCTCGGCGAAACCGTGCGGGCGCTGGACTTGTAAGGGGCTATAGGGTCGATCGCATGACACAGCGAACGACCGACGGCAGTGCGGGGGACGCCGACTACGGCGCGATAGGCACCAGCTACTCCACCTACCGGCAGCCCGAGCCGCGTATCGGAGCCCTGATCGAGCAGGCGCTGGCCGGGGCGCGCACGGTGGTGAACGTCGGCGCCGGCGCGGGCTCGTACGAGTCGGCGGCGTTCGAGGTGACCGCGGTCGAGCCGTCGGCCTCGATGCGCGCACAGCGGCCCGCGCACCTGCCGGCCCCGATCGACGCCGTCGCCGAGAGCCTGCCGTTCGACGACGACGCCTTCGACGGCGCCATGACCACGTTCAGCGTGCACCAGTGGAGCGACCTGAAAGCCGGGCTGCGCGAGATGCGGCGCGTGACGCGCGGGCCGGTCGCCGTACTGACGTGCGACCCGGAACTCGTACGGGACTTCTGGTTGTACGACTACGCGCCGTTGGTACTCGACACCGAGGCCCGGCGCTACCCGGCCATCGGCGACATCACCGAGACCCTCGGCGGGCAGACCGAGGTGATTCCGGTACCGATCCCGGTGGACTGCTCCGACGGGTTCAACGAGGCGTACTACGGCCGTCCGGAGATGCTGCTGGACCCCGCGGCCCGCCAGTCGTGTTCGGCCTGGAGCTTCGTCGAGGCGGCGGTCGCCGAGCAGTACACCGAGCGGCTGCGGCGCGACCTGGAGTCGGGGGCCTGGGACGAGCGATACGGGCACCTGCGCGAGCAGCCGTTCTTGAACGGGTCGCTGGTCCTGGTGGTAGCACGGTAGGTGCTAACACGGTAGGCAAGACGGGGCATAGCACGGTGTCGTCCGGCCAGGCCCGGGACAAGCATTGGCGCGTGAGGAAACACACGAGTCTGACAATGGCAGCAGTGTTGGCAGCGTCAGCCGCAGCCGCGGTGGCGGCGGCTCCGGCCTCGGCCTCGGCCAACACCCCCAGCCGTACGCTCGACGGGGTCTGGCGCACCGACGGCTGCAGCACCATCGTGCGCATCACCGGCACCACCTACGAGCTCTACGACACCACCGCGATCAGCTGCATCCGCGACACGACCTCCGACGGCGACGGCAGCGTCTCGACCTTCACCCCGGGCCCGGGCCCGGATCGCACGCTGTGGCACATCGACGCCAACGTCAACGCGCGTACCCTGATCCGCCTCCCGGCGCTGCCCGCGGCCTGCGCACAGCAGACCCCGGCGACACCGATCGAGACCTTCGACGTGTTCTGGCGGACGTTCGCGGAGAACTATCCGTTCTTCGCCCAGCGCGGCATCGACTGGCAGCGCGTCTACGACACCTACCGGCCGCAGGTCGCCGCGACCACCACCGACGCACAGCTCCGGACCATCTTCCCCGCCATGATCACGCCGCTGCACGACGCGCACGTCGGCCTGGTCGCCGACGGCAGGCCTTCCAGGCGGCACTGCACCCGCTGCTCAAATCGGGCTGAGGTGGTTCCGGCAGCGCAGGGAATCCGTGGGAATGTAAGGGAGCGTCAACGCCCGTCCATCCACTAGCGTATGCGTGTTCTGAGCACCGGTAGGAGCCACATACGGTGCCGAAAACGACGTATAGGGATGGGGATCCATGCAGAAGCCGACGTCCTCCAACGGACGAAGAATCGCCGCCGCGATGTTCCTCGGCGCGGCGTCCACCGCGATGGTGGCCGGCACGGCGCACGCGGACGGGGTGACCGGCGCGACGGTCGACCCGCACTACCAGTACGAGGGCACCGTCGTCATGAACGACGACCCGTCGGCGCCCACCGCTCTCATCGGGCTGGACGTGCCGGGCAGCGACAGCACGCTGGGGACGTACTGCATCCAGCAGACCGTCGCGCTCAACCCGCACGAGACCTACGACGAGCACGCCTGGTCCGAGGAGGCGCAGCGGACCGGGATCGACACCCAGCACCTCGAGGGGATCAAGTGGATCCTCAACAACTCCTTCCCGCAGCAAGGGGACCTCGGCCAACTGGGGACGGAGGCCGGGGTCGACGGTTCGCTGAGCGCTGAGGAAGCGGTCGAGGGGACGCAGGCCGCGATCTGGACGTTCGCAGACCCCGAGCACAAGAGCCGGCTCGATGTGGACCACGAGTCCGACGCCAAGGTCGTCGCCCTCTACAACTGGCTGATAGCCCAGGCCACCGGGCACATGAACGACACCGCACAGCCGAAGGCCTCGCTCGGCATCACCCAGAGCTCGACCGCGAAGCCGCAGGCCGGCGCCAAGATCGCGTTCACGCTGACCAGCAACACGCCCGACGCGGCCATCTCGGTGAGCCTGAACGCCCAGAAGAGCGGCGCCAAGCTCGTGGACGCCGACGGCAAGGCCGTCACGGCGCACACCGTGTTCAAGCCGGGCGACGTCGTCTACGTCCAGCTGCCGAACTCGCCCGCCACCGGCGAGGTCAGCCTGACCGCCTCCAGCACCGTCAGCGGCATCGAAGCCGGCCGCGTGTTCCTGAGCCACGACGGCAAGAAGTCGCAGAACCTGATCCTCGCGCAGGCGCAGAGCACCCCGGTCTCCGCGTCCGCCACGCTCCAGTGGGCCCCCGCCACCGCGCCAGCCACCACGCCCAGCAGCTCGCCGTCGACAGCGCCGAGCTCACACCCCTCCAGCACCACCCCGAGCACCCCGGGCACCCCCGCCTCGACCACGCCGAGCGGCACCCCCTCCAGCCCCACCGGCGGCCTGGCGCACACCGGCGCCGGCAACACCGTCCCGCTGGCCGGGGGCGCGGTGGCGCTGGTCGCCGCGGGCGGCGGCATGGTGATGTACACGCGGCGCACGCGGAAGCAGGGCTCGCATTCGTGATGCGGTGAACCATCGCGCGGCATGTGCTGGCGCTGCCAGCACTGCCATTGCTGTCGGAGCCCTGCGGCGCCCGGTTTTCCGGGCTGCCGCGGGGCTTTCGGCATCCGAGTTAGCACTAGGGGCAACGCGATACGCCGGGCTGATCAGGTGGCGGCATCCCTCGCGACCCCGAACCACATCATGGTGAACAACCGCCGCGCCTGCTGAGCGCTGTTGCCGGCCAGGGCGGCCGCGGAGGCCATCGCCAGCAGTTCCTCGACGCTCACCTGCGGGGTCACCGTGCCGGCCTGGCAGGCTTGGTCGTACAGGTCGGTGGCGACCGTGCGCATCGCGTTGTGCCAGGTGTCGAACAGTTCGGTGCGGCGCTCGCCGCTGTTCTCGGTGCCGGCCAGGGCGAGGGCACGCTTGGTGGCGACGTGGACCACGAACTTGTCCAGCCAGACGAACAACGCTTCTCCCGGCGCTTCGGCCGCCCTCAGGAGGGCGCCGTCCATGCAAAGGTCTGCGACCTCGTCGGCGTAGACCGCCACGATCAGGTCGGCGCGGGTCGGGAAGTAGCGGTAGAGGGTGGCGTTGCCGACGCCGGCACGGCGGGCCACGTCGTCCAGCGGTATGTCGGAACCCTGCTCGGCGAACAGCTCCTTGGCCGCCGTGACCAGGGCTTGCACATTCCTGGCGGCATCGGCGCGCAGAGGGCGGCGCGGGGGCGGGGCAGCGGGTCGGTCCACCATCGGTCAGGTCCTCGGTTGCTAAGTGGGGAAGTCCCCACTTAGCCTAGCGCACATGACGCTCTCCTGGAACGACCACGTCGCCATCAACGAACTGATAGCCCTGCACGGGCACCTGTGCGACACCGGCGAGCTCGACCGCCTCGACGAGGTGTTCACCCCCGACGTCGCCTACGACGTCACCGACTTCGGCTTCGGCGTCCTACGGGGCCTCACGGGCAACCGCGACGCGGCACTCGCCCTCGGCGACCGCAACCCGGTCGGACACCACGTCACGAACATCATCCTGACCGAGCACGGCCCCGACCGGGTCCTGGCACGCTCCAAGGGCATCGGCATCATGGCCGACGGGAAGTGCGGCAGCGTGACGTACGACGACACGGTGGTACGACGGGAGGAGGGATGGCGTATCAGCGAACGGATCGTGCGAGCACGGCGGGTCCCACTGGGCGGCTGAGGCGTCCCCCGAACAGCCACACCGCCGGCGCCGAGCGGGCTCGGGGTCGCTAGCATCCGCAGGGGAAGGCGGTGATCATGGAGCCTCCACGGTCCTCCGAGCCCCGGCAGCCCCGCGCGGTGGCCGACGCGACCGGCACAGGTGGCACGGCGGCCGCGACCGACGCACCCGGCCCGGCCACCTCGACCAGCGCGACTAGCGCGAGCCGCACTCCCGGCACGGTTGGCGACCCCGGCCCGGCCAGCGCAACCAGCCCGGCCAACACGACCCCAACTGCTGGCGCATCCGCCCCGGCCAACTCGGCCAACTCGACCGGCGCGACCGACTCGAGCCCCACTAGCAGCGCGGTTGGCGAGCCCTGCCCGACTGGCCCGACTGGCTCGACCGGCGCGACAGGCCTGGCTGGCGCGGGCACAGCTGGCGCCACCCGCACGGCTGCCGCCACTGGCACGGCTAGCAAATCCGGCCCGGCTCGCTCGACCGGTGCAGGCGCGGCTGCCGCGAACAGCCCGGCCGCCCACCCCGCCACGGGCACCGGCTCTAGCTCTAGCTCTAGCTCTAGGTCTAGCTCTAGCTCTAACACCAGCACTAACACCAGCACTAACACCAGCACTAACACCAGCGGAGCCACCCCCGCCGCCCCCAGCCGCCTGGCCTCCTGGTTCGGCGACCTCCCGCCGGCTGCGGGCTCGGCGATCATGGCCACCGGCATCGTCTCGATCGGTCTGCGCTCGGTCGGGGCGCATACTCTGTCGGCGGTGACGTTCGCCCTGGCCGCGGTGGGCTGGCTGACGCTGGGTGGCGACTTCGCCCGTCGGCTGGGGTGGCAGCGGGGGCGGTGGACCGCCGAGTCGCACACTCCGCCGGCGCTGACCGGGGTCGCGGCGACCACGGTGCTGGGCGTCCGTGTGAGCTTGGAGGGCTGGCAGGTGCCGGCCGTGGTGCTGCTGATTCTCGCGGCGGTGCTGTGGCCTCCGCTGCTGTGGCTCGTCCTGCGCCATCTGCGGCCACATATGCAAGGTGCCGTGTTCCTGGTCTGCGTCGCGACTCAGGGGCTGGTGACGCTGGCTGCCACGCTCGCGCCGGCGCTCCCCGCGCACTGGCTTCTGGTGCCCGCGCTGGTGTTGTTCGTGCTCGGGCTGGTGCTGTACGTCGACGCTATGGGCCACTTCGACTTCGGCGCGGTGCGGAATGGCGCTGGGGACCACTGGGTCGCCGGCGGCGCGCTGGCTATTTCGGCGCTGGCCTGCGCGAAGCTGCTCGCGGGCGGGTCCGGGAAGGGCGCCGGGGCCTGGATCTGGGCCGCGCCGGTGCACGACATACTGCGGGTGACCGCACTCGTCCTGCTCGCGCTGGCCTGGTGCTGGTACGCGGTGCTCGTCGTGGCCGAGGTCCGGTGGCCCCGTCCTCGGTACGACGTGCGGCGCTGGGCCACCGTCTTCCCGATGGGTATGACGGCGGTGGCCACGATCGAGGTCGCGAAGTCCACCGGCTGGAAGTGGCTCACCGATCCGGGTCACGTGCTGGTGTGGGTCGGCGCCACGGCCTGGCTGCTGACGTTCGCCGGCTTCCTCAGGCAGGCAGCCAGGCAGGTCCGCCACGGCGGCGACCCAAGATGACAGGGTAAGGAGCTGACAGCGTAAGGCCGGCTCAACCACCGACGTGCGTGTCGACGTCCACCAGGTCCACGACCTCCGCCCGCTCCCGCCGCCGCCCCAGCATCCGCTCGCGCTGCGATTCCTCGTGGTGGTCGATCCGCCGCGCGTGCAGCAGCTGACGCGGGCTCAGCACATAAGGCGCCTGCGGCGGGACGTGGAAGTCCCCGAGGTGGGCGATCGTGTGGCCCGGCCTCTTGGCCGCGGCGTCTTTCGGGGTGTCTTGGGACCGGACGCGAGGCAAAGGCGATGTCGGCACGCGAGACGGCAATGTGACGTCCATCGCTCGGGACGCGACAACCATTCAGGGGCCGCCCGAAGTACGGACGGCCCCTGAATCCCTTTACCCGCTTACTGCATGCCGGCGAGCGACTATCGCAGAACGCGACCGCCGACCGCCTTGGCGACCTGCTGCTCGACCGCGTTGGAGACCGCGACCGGGCCGCCGAACAGCTCGACCGAGCCGCCGGCCAGCGCCGCGCTGAAGCCGTGCAGCGCCGTGGCGGTGCCGTCCGGCAGCTTCACCGGGTCGGTGAGCAGCAGCGGGCTGTGCGCCGCGCCCAGCATCGCGGCGCCGGTCAGGGCGTCGGCGAACTGCACGCCGGTGGCCACGCCGACGGTCTGCGGCGCGTGGAACTGCCCGGCCACCATCGAGGCGGTCAGGTAGCGGTCGAAGCCGGCGAACTGCGCCGCGGCGTCCCGGTTCGGCAGGCCCTTGGCCGCGTCCACGGCCTGGGCGCCGACTGCCGCCACCGAGTGCGCGCCGGCCACGAAGCCGGCCACGGCCGGGGACAGCTTGCGGTTGTCGGTCAGCAGGATCGCCGCCGGCGTGCCGGTGCCGCCGCCGTAGATCGACGAGTACGGCGCCGCGGTCAGGGCGTCGGCGAAGTTGTCGCCGGTCGCCAGGATCACGTTGCCGGTCGGGTTGTTCAGCTGGTTGGCGATCGCCACCGAGGTGGAGAACCGGTCCTCGCCGGAGACCCGGGTGATCTGCGCGGCCGGCAGGCCGAGCGCCGAGACCACCTTGTTCGAGACCGCGTTCACGCCGCCCAGGACGTACACCGTGCCGCCGGGCGCCAGGACCCGGTGGATCTCGGCGACCACGGCCGGGTCGGCGGTCTTGGACGGGGTCAGCAGCAGCGGGCCGCCCTTCGCGTTGGCCAGCGGGGCGCCGGCCAGCGCGTCGGGGAAGGTCTCGCCGGTGGCCAGGACCACCGCGGAGGCCGAGCCGGCCTTCGGGAACGAGGTCTGCGACACGGTGATCGCGGTGCCGTAGCGGTCGCCGCCGGCGATCCGCTTCACGACCGGCGCGTTCGGCGCGGTCGGCTGCAGCGGGGCGACACCGGCGATCTTCGACAGGTAGTCGTCGGCCGGGGAGCCCAGGCCGGTGGCGTTGTCGTAGCCGGCCGCCGCGGTCAGCGAGGAGTCCTGGCCGGCCCGGTACAGCGTGCCGATGGTGGCGTCCTTCGTCGAAACGTGGATGCCCTCCAGCACCTGCGGCTGGCCCGCCGGGTGCGCGGTGACGTCGTGGAACGCCGAGGTCCCGCCGAGCGCGTACAGCGACGGGTTGGCGAAGCCCAGGGCGTGGCCCGCGGCCTGCTTGGCGTCGGCCTGCAGCGCGGAGAACTCCGGAGCCGCGACCGAGGTGCCGCCCATGCCGCCCTCGGCGTACTGGGTGGGGTTGTTCGAGTCCATGCCGGTGTAGCCGACCAGCACCGAGGAGGCGAGCGCGCCGTTCATCGCCACGTCCGGGACGGTGCGCATCGGGCGCGTGGTGCCGTGGCCGCTGGGCAGGTTGTTCGCCAGCGCGGACGGCACCACACCGGCCTGGTAGAACGGCTGCGGGATGTCCTCGGAGGTACCGCCGCCGCCCCCGAAGTAGAACGAGAACGGAACCGTCTGGCCGTTGACCGGACGCCAGGCCGGGTCGCCCTGCTTGGCGGCGCCGACGTGGTCGCCCATCGCCGCTTCCCAGGCGTAGTTCCCCTGCGAGTCGGTGGCCAGCGTGGTGCCGCCGACCGAGGTCACCCACGCGTCGGAGGTCGGCCACTCGGTCTGCTTGCGCGCCGAGTCCGTGGCGCAGTTCGCGCCGCCGTTGGCGCCGTTGGCCGGGTCGTCGTCGCCGCAGTCGCCGGAGGAGAAGTCGAAGCCGATGCCCTCGGCCGCGCCCTTCTGGAATATGCGGTCGTAGGCGGCTATCTCCGACGGGTCCATGTCCTGGCCGTCGGTGGTGTGCATGATCTCGCCCCAGGAGTTGGAGACCACGTCCGCCAGGTGCTGGTCGACGATCTTCTCCTCGGCGGCCATCAGGTCCGCGTCCGTGCAGGAGTTCGCGCCGACGTAGACGATGTTCGCGTCCGGCGCCAGGCCGTGCGTCATCTCGATGTCCAGCGCCTCTTCGCCGGCCACGCCGGCGGTGCCGTGACAGGCGTCCTGGTTGTTCCACTGCGACTGGTCGACGACCTCGGTGTACTGGCCCGGGGCGAAAGCCTTGTCACCATGGGTGGTCGCGTACTGGTTCGCGTCCTTCAGCATGTTCGGGGAGGCGTACCAGTCCACGACCGCGATGGTCGCGCCCTTGCCGGTCATGCCGGACTTGGTCACGCCATAGGCGTCGCGCAGCTGCTGCGGCGTGTACGAGCACGGCAGCAGCGGCGTCGGGCCGGGGTTCGCGCCGGCCGGCCACGCGGTGCTGGTGGTCGCGCCCCAGTAGGGCGAGCAGTTCTGGTTCGCGGCGTTGGCCGCGTTGACCTTCGCGGAGTCCGCGTGCACCCGCACCGAGGCCTGCGACAGGCCCGAGACGCCGTAGACGTAGTCGGCGACCTCGGCCGGGATGACCGCCGCGGAGGACGCGGCGTACTTCACGGTGCCGTCGGTGCCCTGGTAGTCCTTGATCTGGGTGCCGAAGGCACGCTGCACGGCGCCGGCGTCGCCGAAGGCGTCGATCCAGTCGCTGGTCACCGAGGTGACCTTCAGGCCCGAGCCGGTCAGCCACTTCTGCACCGCCGCGACCTGGGCCGGCGTGGCGCCGAAGCGCGCCTGGATCTGGGCCGGGGTCAGGTAGTGCTGGTAGTCCGGGCTGTTCGGGTCGGACGCGGCGCGCGCCAGGGCGGCCAGCCCGGCCGAGTCCTGACCGGTCAGGTACACCCGGGTGCTGATCTGCTGCGCGGCCGGCAGGGCCCCGCGGTCCGCCTGGGCCGTCGCCCATGCCGGGTGCGCGTCGGTCAGGATCTTGTTCGTGGTGTTGTGGTGCTGCGTGTCGGCCTGGGCGGGCGAGGCGGACGCGGACGCGGCGACAAGCGCGACGGCGACGGGGAAGACCCCCGCCATCACGGCCTGTGCACGCCGCCGGCTAGCGGCGTTCGGCATGGATGGATTTCCCTTTCCCCTGTGGTGGCATCCGTCGTATCCGAAGAGGCGGCCAAACTGCGGCTTCATGAAATCTTCAGGGACGGCGAAGTGATGTTTATCCACTGGGGAACCCGCAGGACAAGTTCCGGTACGAGACCGTGACCGGTTCGTGTCCTGCGGATCGCGGAGCCACGCTCGGATGTGGGGTTTGTCACTCCCCGAAGAAGCGGTACGAGCCGACGACGGTGGCACTGCCCCGTTGCGGCGGGGCGACCATCCGCTCGGCGGCGTCCTGCTGGAAGGCCTTGAAGGCCGTCAGGGGACGCAGAGGGTCGGCGTCATCGTCGTCGTAGCTGACGATGTGCACGAAGCTCACTCCGTCCTCCATCCGAAATGTCGCGTAATGCAGGCCTTCGGGTTTCTCGGCATTGAGTTGCTCGAAGACCGCCTCGGTGAGGCGCTGGTTCTCCTCGGCCTGGTCCGGCTTTGTCTCATACCGGATGATGTGCGTACTCATAGCTGTTCTTTCTCCTTTTGGTTGTCAGTACCGGAATCCAGCATGGTGGGTAGTCCGAACGCCGGGGACAGGCCGGTGTCCAGGAACGCCACGATCCCGGCGCACGATCTCTGGGCGTCCGGCGGCCTCCGCGTGGTCCAGCGCGGGCCCGGTTCACGCCCGCTACATATGGAGACACTCGGCGCGCTGAAAACTCGTCGCGGTCGGCGAGGTTTTCTCGCCATGCCAGGTCAGGCGTCCAGTTCGAACCTGACACGCGAGCCGAGGACGGTCGTGGCGGTGGTTCCGAGCGTCTCGTGGAAGGTGTCGCTCAGGTGCGACGGGGAGGCGAAGCCGGCGTCCGCGGCGCAGCGGGTCAGAGGGTGGCCGCCGGCGATGCCCCGAGCGGCTTCCAGCAGGCGGTTCCACTGCTGGTAGCGGCGGAAGGTGGTGCCGGTGTGCCGGGCGAACATCCGCAGGAAATAAGGGGTCGACATCCCCAGGTCCCGGGCGCTGTGCTCGGCGCGGAGGATGCGGGCCGGCTCGTCGCGGATCTCCTCGACGATGCGGCGGATGCGGCGGTCGGTGGCCCCGGGTCCGGAACCGGAAGCGGTATCGCCCAGGTATCGCAGGACACTGGGGTCCGCGCCGTGACGGCAGGCGGCGATCAGTTCGCGTTCCAGAACGTGTCCGAGGCCGTAGGGGCCGATCCGGTGCCGCATCGCCGTGGCCGAGCCGTTTTCGGTGAACAGCAACAGGATCCGGCCTTCCGGCGCGATCACCCGGTGCTGTGCGCGCGCCGGCGCGTACACGCTGCGGGTGCGGATGACGCCGTACTCGGGGGTCTCCACGACGAACGGCGCGTCCAGTCCCACCGTGAGGACGCCGACCGACGCCGAGTGCAGATCGACGCCCAGATCCGGCCCGACGTACCCGGCCTGCCCGGGACGTATCCACGCCACCGGCGCCTCCGGGCCGCCGCACGTTTGTGGAAGCGCGCCGATCTCCATACCGCCACGCTAACCGAAGGAGCAGGACACCGACGAGGTCGGATCGAGAGCGGGGATCACTATGGAACAGCACACGCAGTACGTGGACGTCGGCGACGCGGCGCTGCACGTGACGACCAACGGACCGGCCGACGCGCCGGTGCTGCTGCTGGTGCACGGGCTCGGCGGGTCCACGGCGTGGTGGAATCCGGTGGTGCCGTGCCTGGCGGACGCCTACCGGGTCATCCGCGTCGATCTGCTGGGGCATGGGCGGTCGACTGGGCGATCGAACAGTCGGCCGACCGGGCGGTCGACGGCCACAGGCGGCCCCACCACGTACAGCATCCCGAGCCATGCCGAGCGCATCGGCGCCGTCCTGGATCAGTTGCAGGTGAGGCGCGTGGCGGTCGCCGTCGGCCACTCCACCGGCGGCTACGTGGTCACCGACCTGGCGCGACAGCATCCTGACACGGTCTCGGCACTGGCCCTGATCAGCACCGGCCCCAACACCGAGGTCGACACTTCCGGCGGAGCGCTGAGCCGGCTGTTGTTCGCGCGGGTGCCCGGCGCGCTGTTGTGGCGGGCGTTCAACGAGGCCATCGTGCGCAAGAGCCTGAGCACCGCGTTCGCCCGGCCGACGGCGCCGATCCCGGACACGCTGGTCGAGGACTCGCGCGGCATGACGCACCAGGCGCTGGCCGCCACCGCGCGCGGTTCGCTGGCCTACATCAGGGAACGCACACTCCCGGACCGGCTCACCGAGATCGGCAAGCCGCTGCTGGTGTTCTTCGGTGCCGAGGACGCCCGCTGGCGCGCGTCGTCGGCCGAGGACTACCGCGCGGTGCCCGGGGCGCGGGTGATGGTGCTGCCGGAGATCGGCCACACGCCTATGTATGAGGACCCGCAGACGACGTGCGATCTGCTGTTCGAATTCGCGGCGGCTGCGGTGCAGCTCGGCGGTTAGCATCGCCGGGTGAGCGAGGAACAGGACTGGCCGCCGTGGCCGGAGGAGGAGTACGCGCGGTACCTGGCCGGCGAGCGCCGACGGTACGCGTGGGTGATGCGCACGTACGGCGGGATGACGGCGGCGCAGGCCGAGGAGGCCGCTGAGCAGTGGTATGACTACGAGCCGCCCGAGAAACCGTATCGGGGTCTGGTCTTCCACGACGAGGCCTGGCACTGGGCGATGATGGCCATCAAGGGTGACCACTACTGGGCCGACGATCCCGGGCTCACTGTGCCGCCCGAGGAGTACCACTCGCTGGAGTAGAGCGTTCGCCGTTCGCTCGTGGAAAACACGGTTGCGATGTCGAAAGGCGCTCAGCCACGGTGGACCCCGTGCCGAAGCCACCGTCACCGATCCGGCCCGCGCTGTCACGCTTGGCGCACCCCGTCACGACGCTGAAGTCCTCGCGGCGCGTCCGCGCGCTGCGTCTGCTGGTCTCTGTCAGCCCGGCGCTGATGGCCACCGTCGTCGCGTTCGTCGTGGCCGAGGCCGTCCTGCCGAACCTGACGCTGGTCGCGATGGGCCGGGCCACCGGCCGCATCCCGGCCGCGGCCCGGGACGGGCTGGGCTCGCGCGCGGGCCACTCGCTGCTCGTGGCGCTGGCCGTCGCAGGGGTCTGTTATGGCTTGTCGCTGCTGCGCGGCCCGGCGCAGGACGCGCTGTCCTCGGTCGTCAGGGCGCGCATGGTGGTCGCGTTGCAGCGCCGGCTGGTGACGGCGGTCAGCGCGCCGGCGGGCATCGCGCACCTGGAGGACGCCGAGACGCTCGACCGGCTGGCCAACGCGCAGGGGCAGCTGATGAACGCCGCGCCCGCCGACGCGCCGATGACCATCGCCTCGCAGCTGGGCGGGTGGCTGTCGGGCACGGTGGCCTGCGTGGTGCTGTGCACGTTCCGGTGGTGGCTGGGGCTGGCGCTGTTCGCGGCGTGGATCGCGGTGCGCCGTCCGGTCGGGCAGCTGGTGCGGACCCGGGTCAGCAGCTTCCGTGCCGCCGGCGAGCCGCTGCGCCGGGCCTGGTACCTGTTCGCGGTGGCGACCCGGCCGGGCCCGGCCAAGGAGGCGCGGGTCTTCGGCCTGGGCGGCTGGCTCGCCGCGGAGCACCGGTCGCACTACGTCAGGGGCCTGACCCCGACCTGGGACGAGATGCGCCGCCAGGGCCGCCGGGTGGCGACGGTCGCGATCGGGGTGTTCGCGGTGTTCGCCCTCGGCGCCGGCGCCCTGGGCTGGAGCGCCTACCACCGCGAGATCGGCCTGGGCACGCTGGCCGTCATGCTCACGATGCTTCCGTCGTCGATGTCGGTGGGCACGGTCTCGCTGACGGACTTCCAGCTGGAGATGATGCTCACCGCGGTGCCCGACCTGGACGCGCTGACCGACGCGCTGGTCCCGTCCGCCGAAACGGCAGGCGGCACGGTCGACCCCTGCGGCATGCCGGCGCGCGACGTGGTCTTCGAGAACGTCGGCTTCCGCTATCCCGGCGGTGATGCGGACGTCTTCAGCGGCCTGAATCTGACGCTGCGCGCCGGCGAATCCACCGCCCTGGTCGGGGTCAACGGCGCGGGCAAGACGACACTGGTCACCCTGCTGGCGCGGCTGCGCGACCCGGGGCGCGGCCGGATCCTGGTGGACGGCGTCCCGGTGGAGGACCTGCGCGTCCGCGACTGGCAGAAGCAGATCGCCGTCGTCTACCAGGACTACACGCGCTACCCGCTCACCGCCGAGGAGAACGTCACCCTGAACCTGCTCGACGGCCCGGTCGACGAACAGGCGCTGCGCCAGGCCGCCGACCGCGCGGGCGCGACAGACCTGGTCGAAGGCCTGCCGAACGGCTGGCGCACTATTTTGTCGCCGCAGTACGAAGGCGGCACGGACCTGTCCGGCGGCCAGTGGCAGCGCATCGCCCTGGCGCGCGCCTTGTACGCGATCGCCCGCGGCGCGACGGTCCTGATCATGGACGAGCCGACGGCGCAGCTCGACGTCCGCGCCGAGGCGGCGTTCTACGACCGGTTCCTGGAGATCACGCAGGGCGTGACGAGCATCGTGATCTCGCACCGGTTCTCCACGGTCCGGCGCGCGAACCGCATCGCGGTGTTGGACGGCGGACGGATCACCGAGCTGGGAAGCCACACCGAGCTTGTGGCGCTCGCGGGCACCTACGCGGACCTGTTCGCCACGCAGGCGGCGGCGTTCACCGGCGGAGGGAAGAAGCGATGAGCGGCACGGTCCCGGCGGCGGTTTCCACACCCTCCGAACCCTCCGATCCCAAGCCCGAACAAGAAGAAGCAGAACCCGCCCCCGCCCGCACCTTCGAACCCGCCCGGCGCCGTCTCCGCCGCCGCCTGTTCGGCGTCCTGGTCGGCTCCGGCTTCCGCGCGGCGCCGGGCATGATGATCGCCGCGACGCTCATGAGCCTGCTGGGTACCGCGGCGTCGGTCAGCTTCCCCATCGGCTACCGCGTCATCGTCGATGCCGCGCTGCGCCACGATGCCGGCCGCGTCGTCGTCGGGGTCTGCGTCGTGGCGGTGCTCTTCAGCGCCGGATGGGTGTTGCAGAACCTCGCGGTGGCGCAGAGTTCGCCGTTGACCGACACCGTGAACGCCTACCACGGCGAGCGGATCGCCACGCTGCTCAACGACATCCCGGGGCTGGAACACTACGAGGATCCGGAAGTACTGCGGGAGGTCGAGCAGCTGCGGGACGGCCGGCGCGGGCTGGCCGCCGCGCCGCGGCAGATCACCGGGATGGTGTCCAACGCGATCCGGGTCGGGACCGTCGCCGCGCTGCTGGCCACCGTCTACTTGCCGGTGCTGTTGGTACCGCTGGCGGCGGTCGCGCCCGCGCTGGCCAGCAGGCGGGCTTCGAAGATCGCCAAGCGGAACGAGACCGAGCTGGCCGACGACCGGCGGCTGCTCGGCGACCTGTTCGTCATCACCACCTCCGCCGACACCGCGAAGGAGCTGCGCACCTACGGTGTCACCGACGAGGTGGCCGAGCGGCACCACCGGCTCGGCGACGCGGTGCGCAAGTCCTCGGTCGGCGCGGCGCTGCGCGGGGCGGCGTGGGAGGCCGCAGGCTGGCTGTTCTACGCCGCGTTCTTCATCGCCGCGATCGTCGTGCTGGTCCTGCGCGCCACCCATGGTCAGGTGTCGCCGGGGCAGATCGTCATGGTCGTCAGCCTGCTGCGGCGGGTGCAGACCCAGCTGTCCTCGGCCTCGGACACCGCCGGCAGCCTGGCGACCTCCATCCGCAACGCCAAACGCCTGCTGTGGCTGCAGGACTACGCCCAGACCCAGATCCCGACCGGCACCGTCGAGGCGCCGCGGACCCTGGCCGAGGGCATCCGCCTGGAGGGGACCGCCTTCGCCTACCCCGGCTCGGCCAAGCAGGTCCTGCACGACCTGCTGCTGGACCTGCCGGCCGGCTCCACGGTCGCGCTGGTCGGCGAGAACGGCGCCGGCAAGACCACCCTGGTCAAGCTGCTCACCGGCATGTACGCGCCGAGCGCGGGCCGGGTCCTGATCGACGGCACCGACCTGGCCGACCTGGACCTGGCCTCCTGGCGCGGCCGGGTCACGGCCACCTTCCAGGACTTCGTCCGCTTCCAGACCCCGGCCCGCCAGGCCGTGGGCCTGGGCGACCTGCCCCGGATCGACGACGGGGCGGCGCTGGCCGCGGCCGTGGAACGCGCCCAGGCCGCCCCGGTCGTGGCGCAGCTCCCCGACGGCCTGGACACCCAGCTGGGCCGCACCTTCCCCGGCGGGCGCGAGCTGTCCGGCGGCCAGTGGCAGCGGATCGCGCTGGCCCGCGGCCAGATGCGCAAGCAGCCGCTGCTGACCGTGCTGGACGAGCCCACCGCCGCGCTGGACGCGGTGACCGAGGCCGCCGTCTTCGACCGCCACGTCCGCATCGCCGCCGAACGCCGCGAGCAGGGCGCGATCACGCTGTTCGTCTCGCACCGGTTCTCCACGGTGCGCGCCGCGGATCTGATCGTGGTGCTGGACGGCGGCCACGTCGTCGAGACCGGAAGCCACGACGAACTCATGGCCGCCGACGGGCACTACGCGCAGCTGTATTCGTTGCAGGCACGTGGTTATCTCGACGGTATGTAGCTCGGGGAGGAGTTCCTAGAGCAACACCTGGCTAGAGCAAAACCTGGTTCGAGCAACGCCTGGCTAGAGCACCACGACCCGTTTGCCCAGCGTGTGCCCCCGCAGGAAGTCGACGCATGCCTGCGGCCCCTCGTCCAGGCGGTACCGGCGGGCGATCGTGGCCCGCAGTTCACCGCGTGCCCCGGCCTGTCCGACGTCGCGCATCGAGGCCAGTTCACCGTCCATGTCGAGGATGTTGCGCAGCTCGACGTCGTCGCGCCCGATCATCTCCGGGGTGCTGACCGGGAACGTGATCGTCACCAGCCTGCCACCGGGACGCAGCGCCGCGGCCACCCCGGACAAGCGGTCGCCCGACAGGGCCACGTTGATCGCGACGTCCACGTCACCGACCGGATAGCCGGCCTGCTCATACCCGATGACCTGCGTCGCACCGAGCCCGCGCACCACATCGGCATCCGCGTCGGTCGCGGTCACGATCACCTGCGCCTGCGCAGCGGCGAGCACCGGAAGCAGAGCGGTCCCCACTCCCCCGGTGGCCCCGATCACCAGCACCCGCTCCCCCGGCTGGACGTCTGCGGCACGGGCCGCGGCCAGCGCGGCCTGGCCGGCGGTGGCGAGCGCCGCGGCGTCCGGGGCGGCCAGGCCCGCGGGGCGGTGTGCGATCAGCGGGGTGTCCGCCTCGACGACGGTGTACTCGGCCATCGCGCCGGTCCCCACCGAGGGACGCGTCCCGGCCATGGCGCGCAGCACCCGGGGTACCGCTGTTCCGAACACCTCGTCTCCGACCGCGTAGGCGCTGACTCCCTCCCCGATCTCGGTCACCGTCCCGGCGAAGTCGACGCCGGGGATGTAAGGGAACTGTGCCTGGATGACGGTGCGGAAGTCCCCTCCGGGCAGGCGCACGTCGGCCGGGTTGACGGAGGCGGCGGCGATCCGCACCCGCATCTGTCCGGGCCCGGGTCGCGGTACGGGCACTTCGGCGACCGCGTACTGCTCCGGCGGGCCGTAGTCGGCGGCGACGACGGCTTTCATCGAATCCTGCTGGTTGTCCACTGCCCCTCCAAAAACGGACCGGGCGGTCATCTTCCGCCCGGCAGGAGGCTAGCGATAAGCGGACCGGGCGGTCAACTTGTTAGGCTGCGGCCGTGGACACCCCTGCGACGAGCCCGAGCCGCCCGCTGCGCGCCGACGCGGCCCGCAACCGCGCGCTGCTGCTCGCCGCGGCCGCCGACGAGTTCGCCGAGCACGGCCTGGAGGCCTCGGTCGCGGACATCGCGCGCCGCGCCGGCATCGGCAAGGGCACGGTGTTCCGGCACTTCCCGACCAAGGACGACCTCATCGCCGCGATCGTCCTGGACCGGGTCGAGAACCTGCGCGCGATCGGCGAGCGCCTGCTGGCCGCCGAGGATCCGGGCGCGGCGCTGCTGGAGTTCCTGATCGCGGCCGGCCATCAGCGGCAGCAGCGCGACCTGTCGTTCCTGATGGGCGCCGGGGAGCTGAAACCCGAGGTGCAGCAAGCCCAGGCGGCGCTGTTCCAAGCCATGGAGGACCTGGTCGCCCGGGCCCGGGAGCACGGTGCGGTCCGGGCCGACGTCACCGGCACCGACGTGTTCCTGCTGATGTGCGCGCCGAACTACGTCAGCGGCTATGTCCCGGACGCGTCGCCGGATCTGTGGCGGCGCTATTTGGCGATCATCTTCGACGGGCTGCGGCCGGAGGGCGCCCACGCGCTGCCGCAGCCCGCTCCCACGTTGTGAATCAGAGGCCGGAGACAGGCCTCATGCCGCTCATACCGCTCACACTGCTCACACCGCTCATACTGCCACCGGGGCCTTGATCGCCGGGTGCGGGTCGTATCCGAGCACTGCGAAGTCCTCGTAGGTGTAGTCGAACAGCGAGTCCGCCGGCTTCAGCTCCAGCGTCGGGAACGGCCGCGCCTCGCGGGTGAGCAGCAGCCGGGCCTGCTCGACGTGGTTGTCGTAGACGTGGATGTCGCCGCCGGTCCACACCAGGTCGCCGACCTTCAGGCCGGTCTGCGCCGCGATCATGTGCGTCAGCAGCGCGTAGGAGGCGATGTTGAACGGCACACCCAGGAACATGTCCGCGCTTCGCTGGTAGAGCTGGCAGGACAGTTCGCCGTCGGCCACGTAGAACTGGAAGAAGGCGTGGCACGGCGGCAGCGCCATGTTCTCCAGTTCCGCGACGTTCCAGGCGGACACGATGATCCGGCGCGAGTCCGGGTTGGCGCGCAGGAGGCGCAGCACCTCGGCGATCTGGTCGATGTGCCGGCCGTCGGGCGTGGGCCAGGAGCGCCACTGCACGCCGTACACCGGGCCGAGGTCCCCGTCCTCGGCGGCCCACTCGTCCCAGATCGAGACGCCGTGCTCCTGAAGCCAGCGCACGTTGCCCTCGCCGCGCAGGAACCACAGCAGCTCGTAGGCGACCGACTTGAAGTGGACCTTCTTCGTGGTGATGAGCGGGAAGCCGTCCTGCAGGCGGTAGCGGAGCTGATGTCCGAACAGCGACCGCGTCCCGACGCCGGTCCGGTCGGCTTTGGCCGTCCCCGAGGTCAGGACGCGGTGCAACAGATCTTCGTACTGGGTGTCGGGCATGATGGCACGGTATCGCCTCAGTGGGCCCGGACCTCACACGACAGGGCCGCGGGCCGGTTCCGGTTCGACACGGTCCGCGCGCGGCTACGCGCGGCGAGCCGCCCAGGCCGTGCGCGCACCGCGCACCACCAGATCACCGCGCCGCAGCACGAACTCCTCGTCGGCGGGATCCAGCAGGCGGTCCAGGGCGGCGAGGTCGGCGGCCGACAGGTGCTCGGCCAGGCGGTCGCGCATGCCGCTCATGACGCGGTGTGCGTAGCGGCCGGCGGCCGGCGGGGCCGGACGCACGTCGATGGCGAAGACGCGCTCCTCGGCGACGGTGAACCCGGCGCGCTCCAGGTGGCCGGTCCAGTCCGGCCAGGCGTTCCAGCCGTTGCGGGCCCCGGCCGCGCGGCAGCGTTCTTCCAGACCCGGGTGGACGTCCTCGGGCAGGAAGCGCGGCATGGCGTCCATCTCGACGACCACCAGCAGGCCGCCGGGGTTCAGGGCGGTGTGCAGGTCGGCCAGGACCCGGTCGGGGTCGGCGAGGTGGTGCAGCGAGGAGGAGGCCCAGGCCAGGTCGGCGGTGCCGATCGGGGGCCAGCCGGCGTCCAGGTCGGCCCGGACGGTGCGCAGGCGGCCGGTCAGGCCGCGCGCGGCGGCCGCGGCCTGGAGGCGGTCGAGCATGACCGGCGACTGGTCGATCGCGATCACCTCGGCCGCCTCGAAGCGGCTTGCCAGGGCCCAGGTGCCGGTTCCGGTGCCCGCGCCGACGTCGAGGATGGTGCGGGGCGCCACGGTGGTGTGGGCGCGGGCCCAGGCGGTCAGCTCTTCGAGGTAGGAGCCGACCACTTCGGCGTCGAGGTCGAGGATGTCGGCCACGGAGGAGTCGGAAGCGTGGTCCGCGTGGCCCGCGTGGCCCGCGTGGCCCGCGTGGCCCGCGTGGTGATGCGCGTGCTGGTGATCCATACCGCCAGCGTAGGCGCGGCCTGCGCCAGAGGCATACCATCTTGCCTATGGCGCAAGAATCGGACACCGACACCACCACGGGCACCGGCGCCCGCACTGGCACTGGCACTGGCACTGGCACTGTCACTGGCACCGAGACCGACACCGACGCCCTGGTCCGCCGACGCATCCGCGGCCTGCGCCTGGCCCGGGGCTGGACCCTGGACTCGCTGGCCGCCCGCTGCGACCTGAGCCCGTCCAACCTCAGCCGCATCGAGACCGGCGGGCGCCGCCTCGCCCTGGACCAGCTGGTGCCGATCGCCCGCGCCCTTGGCACGACGCTGGACCAGCTGGTCGAGCCCGGCGACGAGGCCGGCGTGGTGATCCGCCCCGAGCCGGTGCACACCCCCGGCATGACCAGCTGGCTGCTGTCCAACGAGCGCTCCCCGAACGGCGCCACCGTCGCCAAGCTGCGCATCACCGCCGAGCGTCCCACCGGCCCGGAGCAGCTGCGGGTCCATCCCGGGCGGGACTGGTTCACCGTCCTGTCCGGCACCGCCGAGCTCCACCTGGGCGAGCGCGTCATCCTGATCCACGAAGGGCACGCCGCAGAGTTCAACACCATGACCCCGCACCTGATCGCCGCGCACGGACCCGCCGTGGAGATCCTGACGATCCTGGACCACGACGGCGAGCGCGCTCACCGGCACGACGCGCAGGGACGGTGAGCGCGCGGGGACGGTGAGTCCCCGACGTCAGTCCGCGGCCGCTCCGAACCAGCGGGACATCTGCTCGTCAAGGCCCTGCTGGTCGTCGCCGATCCAGGCGACATGTCCGTCCGGACGCGACAACACGGCCGGAACGTCAACCGCCGCGACGGAATCGGCGATGAGGTCGACCCGGTCGGACCAGCCGCCGGCCGTCAGCTTCCCGGTGCGGTCCAGAAGCAGCCCGCGGCCTCGGTGCATCCGGTCGTAGAGCCGGCCGCCGTCCAGATCGGTGTCGGGCATGCGGCGGCCGACCGCGTCCCGGCTCTCGCCGAAGTCGTAGCGGACCGAGACGGCCGTGATCTCCTCGACGAGGAACCGGTTCACCTCGTCGAAGTCCATCAGCCGGGTGAGCAGCCCGCGCACGGCCCGCGGACCGGCTCCGGGAGACGACAGCTCCATCTGGGCACGGGTGTTGTCCAGCACGTCCTCGGCGACCGGACGGCGCTCGGCCTCGTAGGTGTCCAGCAGTCCCTCCGGCGCCCAGCCGTGGATCCGCGCGGCCAGCTTCCAGCCGAGGTTGAAGGCGTCCTGGACACCGAGGTTGAGGCCCTGCCCGCCGGTCGGCGGATGGATGTGCGCCGCGTCGCCGGCCAGCAGCACCCGCCCCACGCTGTAGTGCTCGGCCAGCCGCGTGGCATCGCCGAAGCGGGACAGCCAGCGCGGGGAGTGCACGCCGAAGTCGGTTCCGGCGACCTCGCGCAGCCGCCGCTGGAAGTCCTCGAAAGTGGGTGCCTCGGCGCGGTCGGTGACGTCCGCGGTCGGGACCACGACGCTGTGGATCCCCTCGCCGAACGGCCTGATGCTGAACCGCGGATTGGCCTTCCGGACCTCGGCCACCGTGGCGGCGACCTCCTCCGGCGCCATGCCCACTTCCATCTCGCCCATCAGCGTCTCGGTGCGCGCCGGCTCGCCGGGGAAGCCGACGCCGAGCAGTGTGCGCACCGTGCTGCGCGCGCCGTCGCAGCCGACGAGGTAGCGCGCACGCAGCCGCTCCCCGTCGGCCAGCTCGACGCTCACGCCTTGCTCGTCCTGCTCGAAGCCTGTCACCTCGCAGCCGTGCCGGACCTGCGCGCCGAGGTCGAGGGCATGCTGTTCGAGCAGCCGGTCGATGTCCTTGCGCCGCAGGCCGAGGATGTACGCGTACGCGGAGTCCGGGTTCTCCGGTGCGGGCGCGGAGATGCCGGCGAAGACGCCGCTGATCGGGCGTCGCCGTCCGCTCTCCAGGAAGCGGTCGAGCAGCCCGCGCATCGCCAGCAGCTCCAGGCTGCGGGTGTGCAGGCTGAGCACCTGGAACCGCGACACGGGCTCGGGTTCCTTCTCCAGGACGAGGACGTCCACGGCGTGCAGCCGCAGCTCGGCGGCCAGCATCGCGCCGGCCGGACCGCATCCGGCAATGATCACATCGGCCATGAGCCACCTGTCTGTCGGGTTCTTCGGCGGTCGATGTATATCGCGATCAGCAGGCCGGCGCGCCTCATTAAGCGCCGGCAGTCATCAAGCGCCGGCGGTCAGTGAGCACTGCCGGTCAATACGCGCCGCCGGACTGGTCGCGGTTCACCATCTGCGACACCGCCCCGGCGACCGCGTCGATCGCGTCGCGCACCCCGGGGGCCAGCCCGTCCTCGTCGGTGATGCGGGCCAGCCGGCGCCGGGCTGAGCGGCCGCGCAGTCCCGGGTACAGGTACTCGTCCAGGCCGCAGGCGTGCACGATGCTGCCGAGGGCGCGGTCGCCGTTGGAGGCGACGTTCTCGATCCGGGTGTGCACGTACGCGCTGCGCTCCATATCCACCAGCACCAGCCGGGTACGCGTCCGGCCGCCGTCCCCCCGACGCTCGACCCGGATCACCCCCCGGTCGGCCAGCAGCCCCACGTACTGGTGCAGCACCGCCGGCTCGGTGGGGCGCTCCGCGAACCATGCATGCAGCCGGGGCGCGGAGCCCTCGGCGTGCAGCGTGGCCAGCGCGCGGTCCACCAGCGGGTGGCCGATCGGCCGCGGGTCGGCGACCGTGATCCGGCCGTCGGCCACCGCGACGCGGCGGGCCAGGCTCAGATCCAGCGCCTCGGCGCCGCGCAGCGCCGTTCCCATGTGCTCGGCGGCTTGCACGCGTCCGTCGCGCGGGTTGATCGCGAGTAGGAGTAGATCGTCCCCGATTGTCACAGGGCCGAGCATAAGGGCGCTTACTCTGAGTGTGGAAGACACCCTCAACTGCGAACCCTTACATCAGAGTTCTAACGAAGCAGGTCCGCATCCCGCATCCGGGGCCCTACCCGTCGTCATGCGGGCTGAACCTGAGCTTCACGGTCTGCAACAGCGCGCAGTAGCCGAGCAGGATCACCGGCAGGAGCCCGAAGTACAGGACCGGCAGCGCGGTCATCCCCATGCCGCGGACCGCCATGCTGAACGGCAGCGCCAGGCCCACGGCCATCGCCGCGCCGGTGGCCAGCAGCACCGGCCGGGCCGCGCGCGAGGACAGGAACGGGACTCTGCGGGTCCTGATGATGTGGACCGCCAACAGCTGGGACAGTAAGCCCTCGACGAACCATCCGGTCTGGAACAGCGGCACCCGTCCGTCCCCGGCCCCCAGCACCCACCAGAGCACGCCCCAGGTCGCCAGGTCGAACAGCGAGCTGAGGGGACCCGCGAGCAGCACGAAGCGTCGCAGGGCCCTGCTGTTCCAGCGGCGCGGCCCGGCGGTCTGCTCCGGCTCGACGCAGTCCCAGGGCAGCGCGAGCTGGGACAGGTCGTAGAGCAGGTTCTGGACCAGCAGCTGGATCGGGGCCATCGGCAGGAAGGGCAGGAACGCCGCGGCGGCCGTCACCGACAGGACGTTGCCGAAGTTCGAGCTGGTCGCGGCCCGGATGTACTTCTGGGAGTTGGCGAAGGTGCGCCGGCCCTCCTCCACGCCGGCGGCCAGGACGGTGAGGTCCTTGTCCAGCAAGATGACGTCGGCGGTCTCCCGGGCCAGGTCGGTGGCGTCGGGGGCGGTGAGGCCGACGTCGGCGGCGTGCAGGGCCGGGGCGTCGTTGACACCGTCGCCGAGGTAGCCGACGGTGCGGCCGGCGCGGCGCAGGGCCTGGACGATGCGGGCCTTGGCCAGCGGGTCGGTCTTGGCGAAGACGGTGGTGCGGTCGGCCAGGACAGCCAGGGCGGTGTCGTCGAGGGCGGACAGGGTGCGGCCGTCGACGACCTCGCCGGGGTCGATGCCGACGTCGCGGCAGACCCGGGCCGCGGCCGAGGGCTCGTCGCCGGTGATCACCTTGACCGCGACGCCCCGCGCGGCCAGCTCGGCCAGCGCCGCGACGGCGGAGTCCTTCGCCGGGTCGGTGAAGCCGAGGAAGCCGACGAGGGTGAGGTCGGACTCGTCGGCGTGGGTGTAGGCGTGGGTGTAGGCGTGGGTGTAGGCGTGGGTGTAGGGGTGGGTGTAGGCGTGGGGGCGGCCGGCGGGGCGGGTGATCGCCGGGATGGTGCGGATCGCCACGGCCAGCAGCCGCAAGCCCTCGGCGCGGTCGGCGGCGGCGACCTCGTCGATGCCGGCGCGCAGGCCCGGATCCAGCGGGACGGCCAGGCCGCCGTCGAGCACCGAGGTGCAGCACTGGAGGACCTCCTCGACGGAGCCCTTGGTGATCAGGACGTGGTCGGGTTCGAAACCGCCGTCCGGCGCCGCGACGATCACGCTCATCCGGCGGCGGCTGAAGTCGAAGGGGATCTCGTCGACCTTCTCCCAGGCCGGATCGGCCAGCCCGAGCGCGTCGGCGTGCGCCACGACGGCCTCGTCCAGGGGATTGCGCCAGCCGGCCTGCAGGAGGCTGTTGACCGCGCCGTAGTCGAGCACGGTCTCGTCGGGGCGGCCCCAGGCGTCGGTGTGGCGCGCGAGGACAGGCGCGCCCTCCGTGAGGGTGCCGGTCTTGTCGACGCAGAGCACGTCCATCGCCCCGAGGTCCTGGATCGCCGGCAGCCGCTTGACGATCACCCGCCGCCGCGCCATCGTGACCGCGCCGCGCGCCAGCGTGGTGGTGACGACGACCGGCAGCATCTCGGGCGTGATGCCGACCGCGACCGCGACGGAGAACAGGAAGGCCCGGTGCCAGCTGCCGGTGGCCAGCCCGCTGACCGCGAAGACCAGCGGCGCGAGCACGAGCATGAAACGCAGCAGCATCCAGCTGACCGCGGAGACGCCCCGGTCGAAGGCGGTGGCCGGCCGCCGTCCGCCGTCGAGCTCGCGGCCCAGGCCCGCCAGGTAGGTGCGGGCGCCGGTGGCGATGACGACCGCGGTGGCGGTGCCGGACAGGACGTGGGTGCCGGCGAGGCAGAGGGCGGGGTGGTCGCAGGGGTGGGGGGTGGTGACGGGGGCGGCAGTAGCGCTGGCGGTGGCGGCGCCGGCGGTAGCGGTTTGCGGCGGCCGGCTGGAGCCACGCTGCCCGGGAAAGGGCAGCACCACGTGCCCGGCGGTCGGTCCGGCGCAGGCGACATCGCCCTGCTCGTCCTGCCCGCCCTGCACGCCCCGCCCGCCCTTCCGCGGCCGCGGCGGCAGCCCGAAAACCTGCGCGCCGCCCGTGCCGACCGTCCCCGACAGCTCGGCGTGCTTCCCGACCGGCATCGACTCCCCGGACAGCAGGCTCTGGTCCAGGAAAAGGTCCTTGGCGCGCAGCAGCCTCAGGTCCGCCGGTATAAGGTCCCCGGCCGCCAGCCGCACCACGTCGCCGACCACGAGCTGGTCGACGGGCAGTTCGCGGGCCAGCGGCGCGCTGTCCTCGTCGGCGCGCCGGACCACGGTGGCGGTGGTCAGGACCAGCGCCCGCAGCGCCTCGACCGTGCGGTGCGAGCGCCGTTCCTGCCAGAAGCGCATCAGGGCGGCGATCGCGATCATGCCGGTGATGGCCAGGACGCCGCCGAGGTCCGCGCTGATCGCAAGGACCACGTCCAGGACCGTCAGGACCAGCAGGAACGGGGCCCGGAACGCGGTGGTCAGGCCGCGGCCGGGCGGTCCGTCGCGGCGGCGGGCGATCTCGTTGCCGCCGTCGCGGGCCAGGCGGGCGGCCGCCTCGGCCTCGGTCAGGCCGCGCAGTCCGCTGTCCAGGCCGCGCAGCACCTGCAGCACGGGCTGCTCGCCGCGCGCGGCCAGCGCGGCGGTGCGGTCCGTCAGCAGGGTCATGGCGGTTCGTTTCCGACTCGTGCAGCGGCGAACCGCTCGATGGCTAGGCCGTCTGGGCGGGCCTTCCGGTCGCGGAGGCCCGGCCGTCGGCCATCTCGGCGTGGTGGTCCAGCATCTGCCGGACGATCGCGACCACGTGCGGGTCGTCGACCACATAGACCTGGCGGCGGCCCTCGCGGCGGGCGCTGACCAGGCCGGCCAGCTTCAGCTTGGCCAGGTGCTGGCTCACCGCGGCGACGTTGCTGCCGGTGGCCTCGGCCAGCGCCGTCACGTCCTGCTCCGCCCGGGCCAGCAGCCACACGATGTGCAGCCGCGTGGTGGCCGCCAGCATGCCGAAGGTGGCGGCCGCGTCCTGGAGGAGGCGTGGGCTGGGGGCCCCGTCGTCGGGGACGGCGTCGTCCTCGGTGCGGGACTCTTGTCTGCGGCGCATGTCACCTCCTCGCATCTCGTCCGGGTCGTGGCCCGGGGCTTTCCCTGCTTGGGTTTCTCGATCCATTGTGCCCGACCGTGGGAAGTCCGCTCAAACGTTTGCGCAACCACTCGATCACACAGAGCTTCCGAAAACCGGCCCCGGATCGGCGCGTACTCCGGTCCCGAGCGGCTATCGGCATATCAGGCCACCGACGAACAGGACGCTGATGCCCGCCGCTTCGCCCCCGACGGCTTACGGGCATCCGGCCCTCGGCGCCGTAATATACATCGTGATCATCGTGGCGCTAGTCGGCTGCACGGCGGTCGCCGCGCGCCGCGGCCGCGGCCGCAGCCGGGGCCGGAACCGACGCCGCCCGCCGCGCCGGTGAGCCGCCCGCCGCCGGCCCGCGTCGCCTACCATCACGGAAGCATGGACACCTTCGCTGACGTACCCACCACCACCCTGGCCGACGTGCTCAGCCGCGACAACGTCATGGACACCGGTATCCGGGCGCTGACCGTGACGAGCGGGGCGAACGGCTCCAACGGCGCAGCCGCGCGCCTGGCCGGCCCGGCGTTCACCGTCCGCTGCCCGCCCGGGGACAACCTCATGGTCCACGCGGCCATCTACCGCGCCGACCCCGGCTCGGTCATCGTCGTGGACACCGGCGGCGACCTGGACTACGCGGTGGCCGGCGGCAACGTGATGGCGGTGGCGCAGCGCCGGGGCATCGCCGGCTTCGTGATCGACGGCGTGATCCGCGACCTGGCCGAGGCGCGGGAGGCCGGTTTCCCGGTGTTCGCGCGCGGCGTGATCCCGATCCCCGGCGCCAAGGCCGTCGTCAAGCCGCACAACGTGACGGTGCACTGCGGGGGCGTGAACGTGCACGCCGGCGACATCGTGGTCGCCGACGAGGAGGGCATCGTGGTGGTGCCCGCGGCCCGGCGCGACGAGGTGTTCGCGGCGGCGCGGGCGAAGCTGGCCAAGGACCAGGCCGAGACGCTGGACGAGTGGGAGGCCGCGCACCGGGCGCGGATCGACAAGCTGCTCGCCGATGGTGGATTCGAGGGCTGATACCGGTGTTCCGGAACTCGGATCGTGTTCCGGAACTCGGATCGTGTTCCGGAACTCGGATCGTCTTCCGGAACCCAGATCCCATGGGGCCTGTTATCGCCGCGGTGTCCCCGGCGGATCGCTGAAAGTGCTCACCGTCCCGAACGATTCCACCACCAGCCGCAGCATCGCCAGCACACCGGCACCGTCGCCCCGCCGCGCCGGGGCCTCCAACGCCGCCGACGGAATCGCCCGCCCCGCGTGCACCACCAGCGCCTCGGCGGCCCAGGACCAGCGCTCCCCGGCGGCGTGCGCGTCAGCCCACTGCGCCGCCTCCGGGGCGAGCTCGAAGTGCCAACCGTGGGTGCGTTCCCGGAACTCGCGCTCGGCGCTCTGCCGGCCGTGTGCGCTCTGGGCGTAGAAGTCCCGCAGCTTCTCGGCGTCCATGGCCCGATGGTATGCCGCCGCCCGTTCGCCCTCGCCGGAGTGCCGAGGGCGGGCCGCCGTCTTACGGTCGAGAAGTGGATCTCCCGGTCATGCCGCCGGTGCGGCCTATGCTGGCGACGGCCGTGCGCGAGGTGCCCCGCTCGCCGGGGCTGGCCTACGAGCCGAAGTGGGACGGGTTCCGGTGCGTCGTGTTCCGCGACGGCCCCGAGGTGGAGCTGGGCTCGCGCAACGACCGGCCGCTGACCAGGTACTTCCCTGAGCTCGTCGAGCTGCTGGCGCGGGCTCTGCCCGAGCGCTGCGTGGTGGACGGGGAGATCGTCGTGGTCACCGGTGACGGCCTGGACTTCGACACGCTCCAGAACCGCCTGCACCCGGCCGCCTCGCGGGTGCGCAAGCTGGCGGCCGAGACGCCGGCCAGCTTCGTCGCCTTCGACCTGCTCGCGCTCGGGGACCGGGACCTGAGCGGCGAGCCGTTCCGCGAGCGCCGCCGGGCCCTGGCCGGTGCGCTGCCGGCGGGGGACGGCCGGGTGATCCTGACTCCGCTGACCGAGGACGCGGACGTCGCGCAGGACTGGTTCACCCGCTTCGAGGGCGCGGGCTTCGACGGGGTCATGGCCAAGCCCCTGGACCTGCCGTACGAGCAGAACAAGCGCGTCATGCTCAAGGTGAAGCACGAGCGCACCGCCGACTGCGTGGTGGCGGGCTTCCGCTGGCACAAGGACGGCGAGGGCGTCGGCTCGCTGCTGCTCGGCCTGTTCGACGACGAGGGCGTCCTGCACCACGTCGGCGTGGCCAGCAGCTTCACCGCGGCGCGGCGCCGGGAGCTGGTCGGGGAGCTGGCGCCGCTGCGGGAGGACGCCCTGGACAACCACCCCTGGCGCGGCTGGGCCGAGGCAGAGGCCCAGGAGCGCTCCGACGGCCACCGCATGCCCGGGGCCCGCAGCCGCTGGTCCGCCGACAAGGACCTGGCCTGGGAGCCGCTGCGGCCGGAACTGGTCGCCGAGGTCAGGTACGAGCACCTGCTGTCCGGCCGGTTCCGGCACGGCGGCCGCCTGGTCCGCTTCCGGCCGGACCGGACGCCGGAGTCGTGTACGTACGCGCAGCTGGAGCAGGTGGCGCCGGCCGAGCTGGCGAAAGTGTTCGGCCCGGCGGCGGAGGGCGGCACAGGGGGTGGCGCGAACGGCGGCGCGAAGGGCGGCGGCGCATGACCGAGGACACCATCCTCGACATCGACGACACCGAGGTCGCCGTGTCCCACCCGGACAAGCTGTACTTCAGCAAGCGCGGCGAGACCAAGATGGACCTCGTCCAGTACTACCTCGCCGTTTCCGGGCCTATCATGAACACCCTGAAGGACCGCCCGCTGCTGATGGAGCGCTACCCGAACGGCGCGGGCGGCAAGTCGTGGTTCCAGAAGCGGGTGCCGAAGACGGCGCCGCCGTGGCTGACCACCATGGAGGTCTCCACGCCCAACGGCACCACCAGCGACGCGCTGGTCGCGGCGAACATGGCGCACATCGTGTGGGGCGTGAACCTGGGCTGCCTGGGCTTCCACGTCTGGCCGATCCGCGCCTCGGACCCGGAGGTGACCGACGAGCTGCGCATCGACCTGGACCCCTCCCCCGGCGTCGGCTACCCCGAGGTCCGGCACGCCGCGGTGCTCACCCGGCAGCTGCTGGCCGAGCTCGGCATCGAGGCGTACGTGAAGACCTCCGGATCGCGGGGGCTGCACATCTACGTCAGCCTCCAGCACCGCTGGGACGGCTACGAGGTCCGCGCGGCCGCGGTCGCGCTGGCCCGGGAGATGGAACGCCGGTATCCGGAACAGATCACCGCGCAGTGGTGGAAGGAGGAACGGGGTGCCCGGGTGTTCGTGGACTTCAACCAGAACGCGCCGCACAAGACGGTGTTCGGCGCGTGGTGCGTACGGCCGCGGGTGGGCGCGCAGGTGTCGACGCCGATCTTCTGGGACGAGCTGATGACTGTCGTCCCCGACGAGCTGACCATCGCCACGGTGCCGGACCGGGTCGCCGAGCGCGGCGACCCCTGGGCCGAGTACAACGAGCGGCCGCAGTCGCTGGAGCCGCTGCTGGAGATGTCGCGGCGGGACATGGCGAACGGACTGATGGACGCGCCCTGGCCGCCGGTCTATCCGAAGATGCCGAACGAGCCGCCGCGGGTGGCGCCGAGCCGGGCCAAGCATCCGGATCCGGATGCGGATCCGGGCGCGGATGCGGATGCGGACCCAGATCCGGAAAAGGACCCGGCCGACGCTTCATGACGGCGGGATTTGAGTGTCCGCAACGGTTTCAGCGCCTAGTTCTACCTCCGGTTCAAGCATTGGTCCGACCTCCGGATCGAGTCCTGGTTCCGTCTCCGTCTCCGTCTCCGGGTCCGGCTCCGGGTCCGGCTCCGGGTCCGGCTCCGGGTCCGGCTCCGGGTCCGGCTCCGGGAACTCCACCCGCACCCCCAGCAGCCGCACCGGCCGGTCGAGCTCCAGCAGCGCGAACACCTCCAGCGCCGCGCGCTCGATCTCCTCGGCGTCGGCCGTGGGCTCCGGCAGGGTGATGCTGCGCGTCCTGGTGACGAACGGCGCGTACCTGATCTTCAGCCCGACCCGCGCCGCCGGCCGGGCCTCGTCGGCGACGTCCCGGGCCACGTGCCGGGCCAGCAGCCGCACCTGGGCGGCCAGCTCGGCCGGGTCCTCGATGTCCTGCTGGAAGGTGACCTCGCGGCTGCGGCCCTTGGCGACGTGCGGGGTGCCGGTCACCTCGGTGTCGCCGGCGCCCTGGGCCAGCAGCCAGAAGTAGGGGCCCATCTTCGGGCCGAAGTGGTCGGCGAGCCTCGCGCGGTCGGCCCGGGCCAGTTCGGCGACGGTGTGCAGGCCCAGTGCGGCGAGCTTCTTGCCGGTGCGCGAGCCGATGCCCCACAGCGCCTCGGTGGGGCGCGCGCCCATCACCGCGGCCCAGTTCTCCCGGGTGAGCCGGTGGACGCCGGCCGGTTTGGCGAACCCGGTGGCGGTCTTGGCCCGCAGCTTGTTGTCGCCGATGCCCACCGAGCAGGACAGGCCGGTCTCGCCGAGCACGGCTTCGCGGATGTCGGCGGCCAGCGCCTCGGGGTCGTCGGTGCGCGCGCCGAGGAAGGCCTCGTCCCAGCCCATCACCTCGACCACGACCGGGAACTCGCGCAGGGTGGCCATCACGCGCTCGGAGACCTTCTCGTACGCGGTCCGGTCGGCGGGCAGGAAGACGCAGTCGGGGCACTTCTTCGCGGCGGTGCGCATCGGCATGCCGGAGTGGACGCCGTACTCGCGCGCCTCGTAGGAGGCGGTCGCCACCACGCCGCGGCGGGTCGGGTCGCCGTGGCCGCCGACCACGACCGGCTTGCCGCGCAGCTCGGGCCGCCGGGCGACTTCGACCGCGGCGATGAACTGGTCGAGGTCGACGTGCAGCACCCAGTCGGTGGTGGACACGGGTCCCAGTATGGCCGGTCAACAGCCGATATGCCCTGCCGGCTACAGCTCTCCGGGGTGGTCCAGATCGAAGCGCAGCCGCGCCACGGCCACGGCGTCCTTGTGCCGCCGCGACCAGTCGGCCAGCTCGGCGACCGCCTGTGCGAAGCTCTCCCCCATCGGGGTGAGGCGGTAGTCGGTCTGCGGCGGGATCGTGGGGTAGACCGTGCGCTCGACCATGCCGTCGCGGATCAGGCGCTTGGCGGTGACGGTCAGCATGCGCTGGGAGATGCCGGGGATCGCGGCCTTCAGCGCGCCGAAACGGCGCACCCCCTTGGCCAGTTCCGCGATCACCAGGACCGACCAGCGGTCGCCGAGGCGGTCCTGGACGTCGCGGATGCCGCAGTCGTCGTCGCCGCAGGGGCCGTGCTCGTCGGTCTGTGTCGCGGGCAGTGCCCAGCTGTTCACGTCCGTCACGGTTTCCAGGACGCCGAGGCGCGCGGGGCTATTCCGAGATGTGACCCGGGTCACATCCGGCTCGGCCGGCGAGCGCCGGACCCGCGGGGTTACCGCGGTGTGCCCGGGTGATCCGAAAGTGCCTTCTTCTGCACGCCGGCGCGCCTGGCGGAGCCTGGGTGTCGTCCGCTTCGGACCTCAGCAGCGTTCTCATGGAGGTTTGTGATGATTCTCGTAACCGGCGTTTCCGGCAGCCTTGGCGGCCTGATCCTGGAGGGCCTGTCAGGGCTCGATGACGTGCGGACCGTGGCGGGCACCCGCTCCGGCGACGGCGTCGCCGCGCGCCGCGTCGACTTCGACGACCCGGGCTCGCTGCCGGCCGCGTTCCAGGGCGTGGACGTCCTGGTGGTGGTGTCGGCGGGGTACGCCGAGGACGACGTCGTCTACGCCCGCCACGGCGCGGTGGCCGACGCGGCGGCGGCCGCCGGTGTCAGGCATCTGATCTATACGAGCCTGGCGGCCTCCGGCGAGTCCATGACCATCGCCCTGCCGCATCGCTGGAGCGAGGCCCGCTTCGCCTCCGGTCCGTACACCACGACCATGCTGCGCAACGGCCTGTACACCGAGGTGCCGGTCGGGCTCGCGGCGGCCGGGGTGGTGCGGGCCGCGGCGACCGGGGTGTTCGCGGCGCCGTTCGGGCAGGGCCGGCTGTCGGTGGTGGCCAAGCAGGACCTCGCCGACGCGGCGGTGCGGGTGGCCGCCGAGTCGGACCGTGATCTGGCCGCCGGCCGGGCGAGCCGGCACGCCGACCGCGGGTACGAACTCGAGGGCGACACCGCGGTCGGGGGCGCGGACCTGGCGCGGATCCTCGCCGAGGTGCTCGGCCGGCCGGTCGCCTACCACGCCGCCTCGCTCGCCGAGACCCGTGCCGCGCTGGAGGGCGGCGGGCCGGAGCCCTACCAGATCACGCATGCGCTGTCGCTGTTCTCGAACGTCATCGCCGGACGCGCCGAGGCCGCGGGGTCGGATCTGCCGGGGTTGCTGGACGCGGCGCCGCGACCGGTCCGGGCCGCCATCGCCGAAGCCGTCACCGAGGCCGTCGCGGGATCACGGTGACCGGCGGCTGCCGGGGCTTGGGCGGTTGACGGGGCTTGAGCAAGCTCAGCGCACTGCCGAGGAGGCGATCGACACCGAATGTGCACAACTGCCGTTCCCGGCCCTGGAAAAGCCGTCGCAGCCGATGCCTCGCAGCGCCAGCTGAGCCCCCCACTCCGGGTGCCGACTTGTAACCCATGAGATATTCAAGACCTTATCCGGAATAGGCGGAAGCGAGGTCCAAGATGGTCGCTGTCACAGCGGACGGGGCGACGACACGCGAGCTGGAACGCATGATGGGGGAGTTCCCGGATCTCCCGGTCGAGGCGATTATCAAGCAGGACATCCTGCGCCAGGGCCTGGCCTTCAGCCCTGACGCGCTCAGGGTGGCCAGCGGTTACAAACCCAAGGACTACTTCATCTTCACCTTCGACCTGGTGCCGGTGGCGGAGATGGCCGAACACGCGCAGTTCCGGGCGCCGGAGGAGATCCGGATGACCGGCGGGCCCTACGACCTGCGGCGCACCGTGGTCTCCACCCGGGTGGCACCGGACAGCCCTTATGTGGTGGAACTGCGGGACGGCAAGCTCGCGCTGAACTGCGAGGGGGTGTTCC
Organism: Catenulispora sp. GP43; assembly: GCF_041260665.1. Lineage (NCBI taxonomy): Bacteria > Bacillati > Actinomycetota > Actinomycetes > Catenulisporales > Catenulisporaceae > Catenulispora > Catenulispora sp. GP43. The sequence continues at coordinate 127,135 of NZ_JBGCCT010000002.1, forward strand.
TGGCCGACCTGGAGTTCCCGCCGATCCCGGGCTACTACGAGCACCGGCTGTCCTCGGGTAAGAAGATCAGCGAGATCGCGCCGGCCATCGAGTGGGGCTACCTGGTGTACCTCACCGTCTACCGGCTGTGCCAGTACTGGGGCCGGGACGAGGAGTGCCGGTTCTGCGACCTGAACGAGAACTTCCGGCAGCAGCGCGCCAACGGCCGGGAGTACACGGCGGTCAAGGAGATCGACGACATCGTCGAGGCGATGTCGCTGATCAACCAGTACGACACCGTCACCAAGGCCTACACGGTCACCGGCGGCTCGATCACCAAGAAGCTGGACGGCATGCGCGAGGGCGAGTTCTACGCGCGCTTCGCCGAGGCCATCGAGTCCCGCTTCGCCGGCCGCTGGATCCCCAAGGCCGTGGTCCAGGCGCTGCCGCTGGACGAGGTGAAGATGCTCTTCGACGCCGGCTACCGCGTCTACCACCCGAACTACGAGGTGTGGGACGCCGAGATGTTCAGCTGGATCTGCCCGGGCAAGGACCGCTACGTCGGCCGCGACGAGTGGGTCAAGCGCATCCTGGACTCCGCCGACGTCTTCGGCGCCACCAACGTCATCCCGAACTTCGTCGGCGGCGTGGAGATGGCCGAGCCGCACGGCTTCACCGACGTCGACAAGGCGATCGCCTCCACCACCGAGGGCCTGGACTTCTTCATGAGCCACGGCGTGATGCCGCGGTTCACCACCTGGTGCCCGGAGCCGACCAGCAACCTGGGCCGGCAGAAGGGCCCGTCGCTGGAGTACTTCGTGAAGCTGCTGCTGGCCTGGCGCGACACCTTCGAGAAGTACGCGCTGCCGGTCCCGCCCGGCTACGGCCGGCCCGGCGCCGGGAACGCCGAGTTCTCGGTGAGCGCCTTCATGGACGTCATCCGCACGAGTTGAGGTACCCGGGTCCGGCCGCGGGTCCCCATCCGGGGCCGGACCCTTCCAACCTTGACAAATCGAACAAAGAAGCGCCCTGGATCCGCCCTGAAAGCCTTGACAGTGTAATTTGGCCGCTACTGCCTTCGGGCGGGTCAGCCGAGGCAAACTGGGGAGTGGAACGTATGACGGGGCGGCGAATCACGGCGATACGGATTGCGGCGGGCGGCCTGAGCGCCGCGGCCCTGTTGACCACCAGCGGCTGCGGGCTGTTCGGCAGCAGCGGCAAGTCGGGCTCCTCGGCCGACGGCAAGGGCGGCGGGCCGGGCGCGAGCACCAGTTCCTCCCCGCAGGCCAGCCCGCAAAGCGTGGCGCAGGCGTTCCTGACCGCGTGGAGCAGCGGCGACTTCAAGAGCGCCGGCGCCCTCACCGACGACGCGAACAACGCCACGACGCGGCTGACGGCCGTGATGGGCTCGCTGACCCCGAAGACGATGACGCTGACCCTGGGCTCCCAGCAGGACGCCTCCTCCGGGGCGACCGCGGGCTCGTCCTCGGCGCCGGGCTCGCCGGCTTCGGGCTCGACGGCCTCCTCTGGTGCCGCGCCGTCCTCGACCGCCGCCGCGCCGCTGGCCAAGTTCGCCTTCAAGGCCGCCGCCGACTTCGGCAACAATCTGGTCTGGAACTACGACTCGAGCCTGGAGCTGGTCCAGGGCCCCTCCGGCGCGCCGGTCGTGCACTGGACCTCCTCGGTCATCAACCCGCAGCTCGGCCCGACCGACGTGTTGAAGGCGGTGCCGCCGAAGCAGACGGTCACCGACTCCAAGGGCACCACGATCGACACCACGGCGCACCCGACGCTGGCCGGGGCCGTCAACGCGCTGTCCACCCACGTCCCGGCGAACACCACCCCGACGCAGCTCACCGTCGAGTTCGTCGACCCCAAGAGCGGCACCGCGGACACCAAGGCCGGGGTCTTCCCGCTGGGCACCTCCAGCGGAACCACGGTGTCGGTCAAGACCACGATCAACCCGAACGTGCAGTCCGCGATCGAGAACGCGCTGAAGGCGTACCCGAACTCGGGCATGGTCGCGATCCAGCCCGACACCGGCTACATCCTGGGCATGGCCAGCAACGACACGGGCTTCCCCTCGCTGTCGTACAAGGCCCAGCGCGCCCCGGGCTCCACGTTCAAGGTGATCACCACGGCGCTGGCGCTCCAGCAGGGCCTGCAGACCAGCCAGCCGGTGAACTGCAGCCCCAACGCCACGGTCGAGGGCCAGGTCATCAACAACGACTCGAGCCTGCGCAACGGGATCAAGAACGCCGACCTGACCGCCGCCTTCGAGCAGTCGTGCAACACCGCGTTCGTCCACCTGGCGCTGGACGGCAAACTCGGCAACGACTACACCGCGCTGGCGAACGAGGCCAAGAACTACTTCGGCATGAACCAGAAGTGGGACCTGGGCCTGGGCCCGGCCACCTACGGCACCGGCGGCGACCAGCAGGTCCCGCCCGCCGACGGCCAGGGCCTGTTCGCCCGCGACGCCTTCGGCCAGGGCAACATCACGATGTCCCCGCTGACCATGGCCTCGGTCGCGGCCACGGTCTGCAACGGCTCCTTCAAGCAGCCGATCCTGGTGCCCGGCACCCCGCAGATCAGCGCCACCGCGCTGCCGGCGAACGTGGACAGCCAGCTCACGACCCTGATGCACGGCGTCATCTACTCCGACCAGGGGACGGCCGTCGGCAAGTTCCCCGGCACCTCCGACCTGGCCGGCAAGACCGGCTCCGCGGAGTCCGGCGACACCCCCAAGACCGGCAAGACCGACAGCTGGATGATCGTCTTCGACAAGAAGGACGACATCGCCTTCGGCGCGCTGGTGCTCAACGGCGGCTTCGGGATCGACGCGGCCGCGCCGGCGATCGACAAGGCGCTGAACACCCTCGGGTATCGCTGAACCCGGTAGGCGGGCCCTGATCCGCTAAGCAGTCCCGGTCCCGCCGCCGACGATGTCCGTCGGCGACGGGACCTTCGTCTGCCACGGGAAGGGTTCCCGGTCCGGTTCCACCCAGCCGGTCCGCGCCGGCGCCGAGGCCAGCAGGGCCGATGAGTAGAAGCGGGACAGCAATCGCTTGTCCAGCAAGGCCGGATTCGCGTCGGCGAACGCCGCGAAGTCCTCGTCCGGGTGCTCGGCGGCGTGGTGGCCGACCGCCTCGACCCACGCGCGGCTGACGGTCGCGTGGTACTTCTGCGGCGCCCCGGCGTAGCGGGCCGTCTGGCGGATGCCATCGCTCACCACGGCGATCGCCTCCTCGGTGCCGTAGCGCCGCACCGCGAGCCAGGTCAGGTGCACGTGCTGCCGGTGCCCGAAGTGCTGGTTCCCGGCCGTGACCTCGGCGAACAGGGTCTGGAAGCTCATCGCGAGGCCTCCGTCAGCGCCCGCAGCACCTCGTGGAACGCCGCGACCTTCTCAGGGCCCAGATCCCCCAGGGCGCGCCGCTCCAGATCGGCGATGGTGCCCAGCACCGCGGCGGCGGTGGTGCGGCCCGAGGGCGTCAGCTCGATCAGCACCGAGCGGCGGTCGCCGGCCAGGGCGCCGCGGGTGATGTGGCCGCGGCGCTCCAGGCGGTCCAGGACGCCGGTCAGGGTGGTCGGCTTGCTGCCGATCGCGGCGCCGAGTTCGGAGACGGTGCGGCCGCGGCCGTCGGCGAGGTTCGCCAGGGCGTTGGTCTCCGACGGGGTGAGGTCCAGGTCGACCAGTTCGGCGGCCAGCGTCTGCAGGGTCGCGTGCGTGGCGCGCTGGAGGGCGAGGAGAGCCGAGGGCGCCGGTGGTACGGATTCGGTCTTCACGGAAATGGATAATACTGTTCCGTAGCATATGTCGCCACCGGGTTTCCCTTCACCCGGCGTCCAGCTCAGATACCGGCTCTGTGCGCCGAGGGTGACAGTGGTATGAAACAGGGGTTCGATTTCGCCCTGGCCGGGCGAGGGGCGGGGATTCCGGGAGGCCGCGATGGCGCTGATCCAGACGAGTGACGGCTACACCCTGTGGTACGAGGCGTCCGGGCCGCACGACGCCGCCGGGATCGTGTTCCCGGTGCGGTACCGGGGCGAGTTCGCGGCGCTGGGGGCGGCGCTGGCCGAGACGTACCGGGTGGTGCGCTACAAGCCGCGGCGGGTCGTCGGAGAGACAGAGGACGAGCCGGGCGCCGGCGGCGCGTGGCAGGGTCCTGACTTCACGGAGTACCCGACGCGCATGGAGGTCGCGGACCTGCACGCGGTCGCCGACGCGGCGGGCCTGGACGGCTTCGTGCTGGCCGGCTACGCCGGGATGGCCGCGCTGGCCGGGTTCCTGGCCCCGCTCAGCGACCGCACCCGCGGGCTGCTGGTCGGCGGCTTCCCGCTGCTGGCGGACTTCGACTACTGGCTCGGCTTCGAGGAGGGCGCCCGCGCCGCGCTGGTCCAGGCCGGCCTGCCGGACCAGGCCGGCGACCACCACCTGGGCCGCCTGATGTTCCGCCAGTGGGCCGCCCGCGACGCCCGCGACGACCGGGCGGCGCTGGCCGCGCTGCCCGGCCCGAAGATCCTCTGGTACGGCAGCCAGGACTGCGAACCGGAGTGCCGCATGTCCGACCACGCCGGCGACGCCGCCATCGCCCGGCACGACCAGGCCGACGAGCCGCGGCTGCGCGACCTGGGATTCGAGGTGATCGAGCTGGCCGGGCACGACCACATCGGGGCCCTGGCCCAGGTCGACGTGGTGATGCCGCGGCTGCGGGAGGCTTTGGCGGGGAGTTCGTGGTGAGGACGGCGCCGCCGGGGTCCCGGGTGCGCCGACGGCGACCAAGCCGGTCTCGCCGCGCGCATAAGGACCCTGCGTCCTACTCCGCGAAGAACTCCCTCATGGCGCGGTCCAGCTCCAGATTCTCCTGCTCGTACTCGGCGAAGCCCGTGAAGTGCCCTGCGGTCGCGACCCGCACGTCGACCGGACCGGCCAGCGAGTTCACCACCGCGAACTGGCCGGGCGGCGGCACCGAGGGGTCGAACAGCGCGGGCACCGCCTGGACCGGGATCCGCACGTGGCGCGCGGCGGTCGCGGCGTCGAAGTACGCCAGCACCTCCAGCACCCGCGGATCCTCCAGGTAGCGCTCGCGCACGGCCGCGCCGCTGCCGACACATTCCAGCGTCACCCGAAGCCGGTGGTTGCCGAAGGTGGGGACCAGCAGGTGCGCCGCCGTGAAGCGCTCGTCCCACGGCAGCGCCAGCGCCCCGGTCCCGCCGCCGAAGCTGACGCCGCTGTAGTCCAGGCGCCGCGCGGTGCCCGGGAACAGCTCGGTCAGGGCGGTCGCCGCGCACCAGATGTCCGCGACGCAGCCGCCGATGATGTAGTCGTCGCGGGACTCGAGGCCGTGCAGCACGTGTCCGGCCGCCTCCGAGGGGACGCCGGGCAGCACAGTCCCGGTCGGCAATCCCCGCGCCACGAAATAGATCCCGGCCGCGCGCGGCGCGGGCAGTCGCGGGTCCGGAGCGTCGCGGCCGCCGTAGCCGTGGCCCACGACGAACCCGCGCTCGACCGCGCCGTCGGCCGGGGCCACGACCCAGCCGCCGATCCGCACGCCGCCCAGCGAGGTGAAGGAGACCTCGAAGACGTCGAGCCCGTCGGCGGTGGTCCCGCTCCTGGCCCCGAGCCGCGGCTCGACCGGGGTGGCCAGCGCGCGCCGGTGCAGGCCCTGCCAGAACTCGGCGAAGTCCCCCGGTGCGTCCTCGGGCGCGCCGACCCGCAGCAGGGCGTCGAGGTCCAGACCGTAGGCCGGGTCGAACGGGAACGGGTGGTGCGGGACGCCCGCGCTGCGGGACAGCCGGTTGATCTTCATGCTTCATGCTATGGGCACGGTACCCAGCCCCTGACCGTCGTCCCGGACTCCGGAACCGAGGTGATCCGCACCTCGCCTCCGGCCGCGGCGATCCGGTCGGCCATGTTCACCAGGCCGCCGGGTTCCTGCTGGGAGGCGGCGTCGACGTCGAAGCCGGGACCGGAATCCGTGACGGCGAAAGCCAATCGGCTCTCGTCTCCACCTCCTGGGGCAATGCCGGGTCGGACGCTGAGCCGGACCACGACCTCGGTTCCCGGGCAGTGTTTGGCAGCGTTCTGCATCGCCTCGGAGCAGCAGTAGTACACCGCCGCCTCGATCGAGCGTTCGAATCGCCGGGCCGCCACCCCCTCGGGGAGCTCGAAGCGGGTGGCGCAGGCGAGGTTCTCGGCGCGTTCCCGCAGCGCGGCGACCAGCCCTTCCTGCCCGAGGACGCGGGGGTCCAGGCCGCGCATCGTGCGTCGCAGCCCGGCCAGCGCGGCCTCGGTCTGCGCGACCGCGCGGCCGGCGGCGGCGCGGACGGCCTCGGGGTCGCCGCCGGGCCGGGCGGCGTGCGCGAGCAGGCCGAGGGCCAGGCGGACGGCGGTGAGTTCGGGCTGCGCGCCGTCGTGCAGATCGCGTTCCAGCTCGCGGCGTTCGCCGTCCTGCGCCGCGACGATGCGCCACCGCGAGGCGCGCACCTGGGCCGACAGCTCCTCGATGCGGTGCAGCCGGTGTTCGAGGTCGATGGTGAGCCGGGCGTTGTGGACGATCACGCCGGCGGCGGGTACCACGTCGGCCAGGAGCCGCCGGCGGTCCGGGGCCAGCGAGCGGTGGGCGTCCGGCGGGATGCCGATCGCGCCGACGGTTTCGCCCTGGTAGTCCAGCGGTGTCCAGTGGGGTTCTTCGGGTCCTGCGATGTCCGCCCCCGGCGTCGAGGCCGGCCAGCAGTAGGACACCTGCTCAGGGTCAGAGACGGTCACCGCGATGGTCGCCGAGGGCACGGACAGTCCTTCGGCCACGGTCCGCGCCAGCGCGCGCAGTGTTCGGTCGGCCGGGCCGCTGCGCTGCGACATCGCCGACACCGCGGCCAGCACTTCGTAGGGCGGCGTCCGCCGGCCGTAGACCAGGCGGTCGGCCAGCTTCTGCAGGCCGATCCGCACCGGCTGCACGGCCAGCGCGAGCAGTCCCATCCCGACCAGCTGCGGCGGTGCGGTCCAGTCGTTCGACAGCCCGAACAGCGCGTCGACGCGCACGACGCCGAAGACCCAGCCGGCGCCGGTGAGCGCGACGAGGGACCCGTAGATCAGGGTTTTGTTGAAGAAGCGCTCGGCGTCCCACAGGCGGAACCGCAGGACTGCGGCCAACACCGCGATCGGCAGCGCCGTGAAGACCGCGCGGAAGATCCAGAAGGTGGTGGTCCGGGAGGCGATGCCGGCCAGCCCCGGCGCGTCCACGACCCGGCCCGCGATCGCCGCGGCGGCAAGGACGGCGGCGACGCCGAAGGACAGCCCCAGCGCCCACAGCAGGACCCGAGACTGCTGGCGTTGTTCGGCGTCCACGGCCTGGGCCATCCGCCAGCGCTGCGCGGCGACGCCGGCCACCGGCGTCAGCACGCCGAAGAAGAGCACGAAGGTGACGGTGTGGGGGTAGTCGGCGGTCGAGACGGCCAGCAGGGCCAGGGTGCCGCCGACGGCGATCCCGGTCAGGGCCCTGATGGACCGGCTCCCGCGCCACGGCATCCGGCCGTCCGGGAAGACCAGCAGGGCCGCCACGTAGGCCACTCCCCCGACGCCGTGCAGCAGCGCCGAGTGCCACCAGCCGATCCGGACGCCCCAGGCGGAGGCCATGGCCTCGATCGCGGCGTGCGCCTGGAGGTTGAACGCGCCGGCCGCCCCGGCCATCCCGATCGCGAACAGCCGCACGGTCCGGTCGCGCCGGCCCAGCACCACCAGCAGTCCGGCCGTGGCCAGGTTGACGGTGCTGAACGTGTAGTCCAGGACGGTATCGGCCGGCGACGTGCTGTGCCCGATCCCGGCGAGCAGGCCGCGGCCGACGGCTCTGTCGGTGGGGCCGTGTCCTGCGGCCGCCGCCGTGACAGCCCACTGATGCAGCGCCGGGTCGTGCGCCGCGATCGCGCACAGCAGGCCGACGCCGAGCCAGCTGAGCACGAACAGGAGGTAGGCCGTGGCCAGGGTGTACCAGGCGGCCTCGGCCAGCAGGCGGGGCGGGGCGGCCGCCGGGGGCGCCGGGGGCGCTGCGGTCGCTGCGGTCGCTGCGGTCGCTGCGGCCTTCTCGGCCCGCTGGGCGGCGGCGGCCTTCTCGGCAGTGGCGTCAGTCATTCCGGCTCCGTCGCGGGCACGTCGATCACGAGGTGCAGGCCGTCGGATTCGGTGCCGGCCGTCAGCGTGCCGTCCAGGGCCGCGATCCGGTCCCCGACCGCTTCCAGCACGGCCGGTGCGGCGACGTCGGCCATGTCAAGGGCCTGTGAGTCAATCAGTGTGACGCGCAGTCGGCCGTCCGCCGCCGTCACGGCTATCCGCAGCCGCTCATCGCCGTCCGGCCAGCCGCGCACCATGGTCGCCAGGCAGAAGTAGACGCAGGCCTCGATCCGCGCCGGGCACCGGGGCAGATCCTCGGCGTGCAGTGCTGTGGGCCGCTCGACGGTCTCCAGCAGGTTGCCGAGGGCGGCCGGCAATCCGTGGTCGGCCAGGACCGACGGATAGACGCCGCGCACCACCCGGCGGAACCGGGTGATGACGGTCTCGGCCTCGGCGATCATCGCCGGCAGCTCGTCCCGCATCTCGGCGATCTCCTCGTGCAGCCCCGCCATCCGGCCGATCAGCGCTTCCAACGGGTCGCAGACCTCTGATTGGACTTGTCGACCGATCTGCTCGCGCGCCACGTCGCGGGCGGCCACGACGCGGCGCCGGGACGCGCGCAGCATCTCGGCCTGCTCCGATTCGGCGCGGACCCGGTCGATCAGGCGGGCTTCGAGATCGGCCGTGCGCACCAGCAGTCCTGCGGCGTTGGCCACGTCGGAGGCCAGAAGCAGGTCGCGCGGCGTGAAGGAGTCGTCGTCGAAGGCTGCGACGGTGATGGCGCCGAGCAGTTCGCCGCCGTCGGTGACCGGCAGGACCTCACGGCCCTGCGACAGTTCGGCGATTTCGGCGACATCGGCGACCCCGAGGCTCTGCCCGGTTCGCGCCGGCCAGCTCGACGCCCGCCGGAAACCGCCGGCCGGGTCGGCCAGCCACACCTCGGCCCGCCGGGCCCCGGTCCCGCGCGCCACCAGTTCGGCCAGGCGCGGCAGCGTCTCCTCCACCGGCGCGGCCGACGCCCCCGAGGCGAAGGACACCAGGGTCGCGTAGGGCCCGGCGGCCGAGGGCCGGAACCGGACGAAGGCCGCGCGCACCGCGCCGCGGACCGCCGTCATCCCCGAGGCGCTGATCACCGCCGCGCCCACCCACAGCGCCAGGATCCAGGCGTCGTCGGCATCCGGCCACAGCGCCACTCCCCCGGCGACGATTACTTCATATACTGCGATGACGAAGACCGCGACCGCGGTCCACTCCGCGAGGCGCAGGGCCGCCGGCACCCGGTCCAGACCGGGCCGCGTCGTTCCGCCGGACATCACGCATCACCTTCTCGCCGCGTGCCGAAGTGGTCCACGTGCCACGCCATGAGAACACGAGTACCCAGGGGGAGACCATGGCGATCCGCGTCGTGCTCGCCGAGGACAACTACCTCTTGCGGGCCGGGACGGCGGCGTTGCTCGACGCGCTGGACGGCGTGGAGCTGGTGGCGGCCGTCGGCGACGCGCAGGCGCTGCTGGCGGCGGTCGCCGAGCACCGGCCGGACGTGGTGCTCACCGACATCCGGATGCCGCCGGAGAACGGCACCGACGGGCTGAAGGCCGCGGCCGTGATCCGCGCGCGCTACCCGGGGACCGGCGTGGTGCTGCTGACCCAGTACGCCGATCCGCAGTACGCGTACGAACTGCTGCGCGACGGCGCCACCGGCGCGGGCTACCTGCTCAAGGAGCGGATCGGCGACGTCGCGGAACTGGAACGCTCGCTGCAGCAGGTCGCCTCCGGCGGCTCGGCGCTGGATCCGGTGCTGGTGGAGGCGCTGGTCGATCGCAAGCGCCGGGCCGACGACCGCTCGCCGCTGGCCGAGCTGACCAACCGGGAGCGGGAGGTGCTGGAGCAGATGGCGCAGGGCAAGAGCAACACCGCGATCGCCGAGGCGCTGTTCCTGACCGAGCGGGCGGTGCAGAAACACATCAATGCCCTGTTCTCCAAGCTGGGACTGGGCGCGGATCAGGGTCTGGACCGCCGGGTGGCCGCGGTCCTGCAGCTGCTGGACGCCCGTTCGGCCTGAGGCTTTTGAGCTTGTCCGCCGCGCACGCGGGCGGGACGCCGCAGTGCTGCGGCGTCCCGGGTGGGCAGAGGCGATCATCAGATGTTCCCGCACAGCAGCGGACGGAAGGCCGCGGTCGGCTGGCCGTTCGCCACGATCGAGTTCATGTCGCCGAGGTGCACGTTCAGATAGGCGGTGCCCGGCGCGGGCATGGCGGCGACGTTGTCAATGGTCTGCGTCTGGTGCACCACCTCGCCGCGTGCGTTCGCGTGCAGGTCCGTCAGCATGTACTGCACTGCGCCCTGGCTGGCGCAGCTGCCCAGGTGGATGTGCGCGGCGTGGGCGCCGGGGGTCAGGCCGGAGGCGTCCACGGTGACCGTCAGCCGGCGGGTGGCGGAGTCGAACACCAGCGTGGCACTGCCGTTCAGCCGGGTGTCGGACTTCACGTCCACGCCCTGCAGCGGCATCGGGTCGTCGCCGGAGGGCCGCTGCGGCAGGGACCGGCTCTGGGCGATCGGCTGCGCGGACAGCGCGTCGGTACCGGTGCCCAGCAGGATCTGGAAGCGGCTGCCGGACGGCAGGCGGGTGATCGCGCCGGCGGTCGTCACGGTCTGCTCGATCCGGCCGGTGGCGTCGGCGGTCAGCGGGGCGAGGGTGGCGACCGGCTTGGCGCGGCCGGGGACGACGATCTCGGCGGTGTGCCGGGAGCCCGGGGTGAATCCGAAGGCTGACACCTGAGCGGTCAGCATGCCGGAGTGGTCGGTGCCCAGGGTCACCGAGCCCTGCGGCATCGGGTTCAGCGACAGGTGGCGCGTGGTCGTCGTCTTCTGCGGCGTGGCCAGCATGCCGTCGGTGTCGCCCTGGGCGTCGACGTAGAAGCCGACCAGGGTGCCGGCGTCGTTCACGCCGTTGACGGTGGTGCCGCCGACCCCGCTGGGGTCGTCGACGGTCAGGTAGGCCTGCTTGGCGGTCCAGGTGAACCCGTGGGTCTGCGCGGTGTCGCCGGTGCCGGTCTGGTACAGGCCCACGACCTCGCCCTTGTCGTTGACGCCGAGCGCCTGCGTCATGGTCGCGCCGGGGAAGTTCAGCGGGGTCAGCCTGCCGGCGGCGGTGAGCAGGAAACCGCTCTGGTTGCCGTTGGCGCCGGTGTAGAAGCCGGCGACGTCGCCGCGGCCGTCGATGGCGGCGGCGGTGGTGCTGGTGGCGCCGGAGACGACGACGTCGTGGAAGGTGTGGCGGTTGATGTCGTAGCGGAAGCCGTGGCTGTTGCCGGCCGCGTCGGTGTAGAAGCCCACTGCGATGTCGGAGTCGTTGACGCCGAGCAGTTGCTCGACCGGCGGCGAGGCGTTGCTGGAAGCCGGGAAGACGACCTGGTGGAACCGGCCGTCCAGGGAGTACCAGCCCTCGTTGTCGTTGACCTGGTTGGCGTTGTTCGCGTGCGAGAGGAAGCCGACGGTCACGCCGCGGTCGTTCAGCCCGGTCACCTGGGTCTGCACCGAGCCGGGGAAGTCCTCCTTGACGAAGGAGGACGCGTTGCCGTGGACGGTGTAACCCCGGTTCGGGTGACCGGCGGCCCCGGAGCCGAAGTACCCGGCGATGACACCCTGGCTGTTGATGCCGAGCAGCTGGTTGAAGGTCGGGTCGGCGTTGTCGCCGACGGTCTTGAAGGCGTAGGTGTCCGGCTGCACGAAGCCGGCGGCCTCGGCGATGACGGCCTGCCCGTTGTCGGCCGGCGCGCCGGACATCGACATCGAGGTACCGGAGCCCGGGGCGCCCGAGGCGGCGGCGGTGCCGGTCTTGGCCGTGCCGTTCAGGCCCAGACCGATGACGGTCCCGGTGACGGCGACGACGGCGAGGGTCGCCGCGCCGACGCCCTTGACCCTGGTGCTGGAAGTGGTGGCCCGCATGATTTCCCCCTGGGACGTGCCCCCGGCGTCCGGAGTGCGCCGGTTTGAAAGGCTGGTACCAGCATCGGCTCACGGCGGAACGGATTCGATCATGCAGGCATGTGGAAGCGAAGGGGGTGCCTGCACCCCTGGGCCGGGGGTGCTGTGGCTCGGCGGGGTACCGGGGGCGGGCAAGAGCACAGTCGCGCGGATCATCGCGCGGCGTTGGGGACTGCGGTGGTACCGCTCGGACACGTACACGTGGGCGCATCGGGAGCGGGCCGCTAGGGCGGGAGTGGCGGCGGCATTGTTGTTCGATGCTTTGACGCCGACCGAACGTGCGGCCCGGCCGGTACGGGAGCAGCTGTCGATGTCGTTGCAGCGGGAGCGCGGGCCGATGACGGTCGACGACCTGCGGGCACTACCGGCCTCACCGCTGGCCATCGCCGAGGGGACGCAGGTCCTGCCGGACATCGTGCCGGCCGGCGGGCGCGCGTTGTGGCTGACGCTCTCGCCGGAGCAGCAGCGGGCCCGGCTGGAGCGGCGGCACGCGCCGGGTCCGGTGCCGGAGCTGTACCTGCTGCTCGGGGCGGTGATCGCCGAAGCGGTGGCGCGGGCCGGGGCGCCGCGGCTGGTCGTGGACGGGATGTCGGTCGACGAGGTCGTCGAGGCGGTGCAGGGTTGCTTCGCCGCGGAGTTGGCTCAGGGCCCGACGGCTTCGAGCGCTGAGCAGCGATGGGCTTTGCTGCGGTACGCCAACCGCGCTGAGGTGCAGCGGTATGTGGACTACTTCGCGCGGCCGGGTTCGGGCGACTTCGGTGAGGCTGTCAGCACCTTTATGTGCGAGTGCGATCGGACCGAGTGCGAGGTGATGGTCGAGATGGCGGTGGCCGACTTCCTCGAGCTCTCACTTCGGGATTCGGCTCCGTTCCTGGCTCCGCGGCACTAGATGCCAACCCAAACGGGGTGGCGAGGTCGGTGCGTCAACGTGAGCTGAGATACGTCCACGGGCGGCTGTCGCCTGAGGAGGTCTGCGCCGCGGTGTTTCCGCCCTCAGCTCGGTTCCAGGGTGCCAGCCAGGGAATGAGTCGGGCCTCGAACCAGGACTTCTAGCTCCAGCTCGTACTAGCTCTCGATCTCCGCGACGTGCGCCACGTTCGCGGCGTCCACCGGATCGGCGCTCGGCTCGCCGGCGAACCAGGCGTCGAGCATCTCCACCAGCAGCGGCTGCGAGGTGAGGCGCAGGCTCAGGGCCAGCGCGTTGGCGTCGGCCCACTTGCGGGCCCCGTCGGCCATCACGGCGTCCGTGCACAGCGCGGCCCGGACGCCGTCCACCTTGTTGGCCGCGATCGAGGCGCCGGCGCCGGTCCAGCACGCCACCACCGCCTGGTCGGCACGTCCTTCGGCGACAGCGCGCGCGGCGGCCTCCGAGCACCAGGCCCAGTCCGCGCGCTCCCCCGGTGCCAGCGCGCCGAACAGCAGCACCGAGTGGCCGCGGCGCTCCAGCTCCGGGCCGATCTGCGCGGCCACCCCGGCCACCTCGTCCGCCGACACCGCGATGCGCATGGTTCCGCTCCTCGTCCGTCGCGATCTACGACTCCATTGGACCACGCACCGGGGCCAGGACGCAGTCGCCGCACAGGGCGCCCCGCCGATCAGGGCACGAACATCGGCGCGCAGGTCGGGGTGCGCCTCGGCGAGCATCCTGCCGGCGGCGGCCAGCGCCGAGGCGACGTTGCCGCGCAGGATCCAGCGTCCCTCATCGGGCGGGCGTCGAAGAGATGCCGTCACCGTGGGGCGCGCGGCGTCCTCAGGCCCACGAGTGGCGCTTGTGGTAGCGCGAGCTCCAGAAGAGCCGATTCAGGACCTTGACCGGGGCGGGCATGGCGCCGAAGAACGCCGCGCGCTGCGCGTCGTCGGCCCCGTCGATGACCCACGGGACGTAGGCCGCGGCACCGGACAGCTTCTGCTTGCGGGCAATCGCCTGGCCGAACGCGGCCCAGTCCTTGGGTGTCAGGACCTCCTGGATCAACGGGAGCGCGGCCTCCTCCTCGTGCTTCATGTGGCCGCCGAGCGCGGACTCCAACTCCGCGACGACGTCGGCCAGCTCCGCGGGCCGCGCGGTGCGCTGCTCCAGGGCCGCGTCCACGGCTTCCAGCAGCGGATCCAGGTGCGCGTGTTCGGCGGCCATCGCGGCGAGGATCTCGGCGGTGTCGGCCCGGCCGGCGCCGGCGGCCTCGACCCGCGGCCACAGCGCCTCGTCCTCGGACGTGTGGTGGACGTGCAGCTGGCGCTTGAAGTTCGCCCAGCCGGCCCGGACACCGAGGCTGTCGGTGCGGCCCTCGGCGGCGGCGCGGCGCAGCCGGGCCAGGTCGCGGCGGAAGGCGTCGTGGGTGACGTACATCAGGGTGAAGTCGATGCGGCCGGTGGTGCTCGTGGCGGGTTCGGTACTCACAGCGAAGTCTCCGTCGGGTCGGATCGCGCCCATTGATACGGAACTCATAATACATGAGTGCCAGAAGATACGAGATGCGTATCAATGATCCGGCCGATGCGGCCGATGCGGCCGATCCGCCCGCTCCGACCCCGGAAACGCCAAGGTCCCGCCCAGAGCAGCAGCTCGGAGCGGGACCTGAAACACCGGTCAGGCGTTGGGACGCTTGCCGTGGTTCGCGCCCTTCTTCTTGCGACCCCGCCTCTTGTTACCGCGCTTAGCCATCTCAGTCCTCCTTTTTCCACCCGGTGACCCCGGGCAAGAACGCAAGTCTATGGGTTCACACCCGGGCCGCCTCGTTGCGCGCCCGGTCCCGGACCCGGCGTGCGATGAGCTGCGTCGCCGACAGGTTGCGGCCGGCGCTGACGGTCAGGACCGGCGGCACGGTGTCCAGGCCGTGATAGAGCACCGCGACCAGTTGCAGGAAGCTCATCAAGCCCGCGAGGTCGACGCCGAGCGGCTCGGCCCTGGTCGGCGTGTCGACGACCAGCGGCCGGTCCAGCGAGGCGACCGCGGCACACAACACAGCCAACTCCTCGGCCGCGACGGTCGCAACCGGGCGCGGGTCGTAGGGACGGTCGGCGCGGAACGGGAGCGACCGGAAGGTGTCGGCGACCCGGCCGGCGGAATCGGCCACGGTGGCGAGGAATTCGGGGGTCACCGCGCCGCCTCCGTGACCGGGGCGTCGTCGACAGAGGCGCCGTCGACAGATGTGTCTTCGACAGGTGTTCCTTCGATCGCACGCCGGAGGTACTCACCGGTGTGCGATCCCTGGACCCGCACCAGATCCGCCGGCGTCCCCTCATACAGGACCCGCCCGCCCTCGTTCCCCGCCTCGGGCCCCAGATCGATCACCCAGTCGGCGTGCGCGACCAGGTCGAGGTTGTGCTCGATCACGATCACCGTGGCCCCGTGCCCGTCGATCAGCCGGTCCAGCGCGGCCAGCAGGCGCCGCACGTCGCTCATGTGCAGCCCGGTGGTCGGCTCGTCCAGGACGTAGACACCGCCGGGCTCGGCCAGGTGCCCGGCCAGTTTCAGGCGCTGGCCCTCCCCGCCGGACAGCGTGGTGAGCGGCTGGCCCAGGCGCAGATAGTCCAGGCCGACGGTGGCCAGCGCGCCCAGGACCGCGGACACCCGGCGCTCGGCGGCGAAGAACTGAACGGCCTCGGCCACCGTCGTCTCCAGCACGTCCCCGATCGACCGGCCGCGCAGCCGGTAGCGCAGCACCTCGTCGGTGAAACGGCGGCCGTGGCAGGCCGGGCAGGGGATGGCCACCGTGTCCAGATAGGCCAGGTCCTGCTCGATCACCCCCAGTCCGGCGCACTCCGGGCACGCCCCGGCCGAGTTCGCGCTGAACAGCGCCGGATCGACCCCGTTGGCCCGGGCGAAGGCCCGGCGGATCGGGTCCTGCACGCCGGCGTAGGTGGCCACGGTCGAGCGCCGGTTGGCCCCCGGCGGCGACTGGTCGACGGCGATCACCGCCGGGTGCTGGACCCGCAGGACATCGTGGGCCAGCGTGGACTTGCCCGAGCCGGCCACGCCGGTGAGCACGGTCAGCACCCCGGTCGGGACGTCGAGGTCGAAGCCGGTGAGATTGTGCGCCCCAGCCTGGACCACCGGCAGCTTCCCGGTGGGTGCGCGCACCGAGCTCTTCAGCCGCACCGGCTCGTCCAGGAACCGCCCGGTCAGCGTCGCCGACGCGCGCAGCCCCGGGACGTCACCGGTGTAGCCGATCTCGCCCCCGGCGGCTCCGGCGCCGGGCCCGATGTCGATGACGTGGTCGGCGGCGACGATGACATCCCGATCGTGTTCGACGACCAGGACGCTGTTCCCCTTGTCCCGTAACGCCCGCAGCAGATCGGTCATGCGCGAGACGTCGCGCGGATGCATCCCGATGCTCGGTTCGTCGAACACGTACAGCAGATCATTGAGACTGGAAGCCAGCTGGCGCACCAGCTTCACCCGCTGCGCCTCGCCGCCGGACAGGCTCGCGGTGCGCCGGTCCAGGCTCAGGTAGCCCAGGCCGATGCCGATCAGGTCCTCCAGCCGCGCCCACAACGCGTTCAGCAGGGGCGCGATCGCCGGATCGGAGATCGCCTCCAGCGTCTTCACCAGATCCGAGACGGGCATGGCGGACAGGTCGGCGATGGTGTGGCCGGCGACCCGGCTGGACAGCGCCAGCGGCGACAGGCGGGTGCCGCCGCAGTCGGGGCAGCCTGCGGTCTTGGTGAACGCCGCGACGAGCTTGCGCGTCCGGGCACTACGGGTCTCAGGGTCCTGGTCCAGGTACAGCCGCCGGAACTTGGTCACCGCGCCCTCGTAGGAGGCGTGGTACGCCTGGCCCTGGAACTCCATGGCCACGACGCCGTCGTCGGCGTGGAGCAGGTCGTGCAGTTCGGCCTCGGAGTACTCGGCGACCGGCCGCCGCGGGTCCAGGCGGCCCGATCCGGCGAGGATCTGCCAGTTCCGGCTGCCGACGGCGAAGATCTCGCAGCGCAGGGCTCCGTCCTCGAGCGACCGGGAGCGGTCGAGGAACGCGTCCAGGTCCACGACCGTCGCCTCGCCCAGACCCTCACACGCCGGGCACATCCCGGCCGGCATGTTGAACGAGAAGGCGTCGGCGTGCGGCACCAAGGGCTCCCCGGCCCGGCTGAACAACAAGCGCAGCAACGGAGCGATGTCGGTGATGGTGCCGACCGTGGAGCGCGCGCCGCCGCGCAGCCGCCGCTGGTCCACCAGGATGACGGCCGGCAGGTGTTCCACGGCGTCCACGGCCGGCCGGGACAGGGCCGGCAGGAAGCCCCGGACGAAGGCGGGCAGGGTTTCGTTGAGCTGGCGCCGTGCCTCCACGGCGATGGTGTCGAACACCAGCGAGGACTTGCCCGACCCGGACACTCCGGTCACGGCGGTCAGGGCGCGCTTGGGGACCGCCACGTCGACGGCCCGAAGATTGTGTTCCCGGGCTCCTCGGACCTCGATCCATTCCGTCACGTTTTGCATGATTAAAGTCTATCTTTGAACTGGTTGTTGATACTTTTACGCGATGCTCCGCCGCTAAGGGCCGGCGAAGTTTAAACAAGGGAGGCAACAGCTGTGCGTCCTGTGGATCTGGCGCGTGCCGCAGGTGTGTCGACGCAGCAAGTCCGCAACTTGGAAGCCGCGGGCACACTTCCGCAGGCGGAGCGGAGCGCGTCGGGCTACCGCCGGTACGACGAGCGGCACCTGGCTGCTCTCCTTGCTTACACGGCGCTCGTTCCAGGGCTCGGGGCGACCGGCGCGCGGGCGATCCTGGAGGCGGTCGGCGCCGGGGAGGTCCCCAAGGCTTTGGCGCTGTTGGACGCGGCGCACGCGGCCTTGCATCAGGGCCGTGCGTCGCTGGTGGAGATCGAGCGCACGTTGGCGGCGGTGGTGGTGGAGCGCGAGCCCGCCTCCGACACCCCGGTCCGGCTCCGGGTGGGCGAGCTGGCGGGGCTGCTGGGCGTGCGGACGTCGGCGTTGCGGGTCTGGGAGGCCGCGCACCTGCTGGCCCCGACGCGCGAACCGGAGACCGGCTACCGCGTCTACGGCGCGCAGGACGTCCGGGACGCCCGCATCATCCAGACCTTGCGCGAGGGCTACTACCTGTTCGACCGCATCCGCCCGATCATCGACGGCCTGCGCCGCACGGGCAGTTCGCAGGCGCTGCGCGACGCGCTGGCCGACCGGCGCGTGGCGCTCGACCGGCGTTCGGCGGCGTTGTTGGCGGGTGCCGCGCGGTTGGGGGGCTATATCGAGGTGCTTCGGGGGTCGGGGACTGTTTTGGCCTGACCGATGTACACGACCGCATGGTCGTCCTGCATGTAGGAGAACGGTTCCAGAGTCTGTGCCACGGCCAGGCGGTTGCCGTCGACCTGCCAGGCGGCGTACCGCCTGCCCTTGCTGTCTTGGCGGACGTCCACGGCCGGCGGCATGCCGAGAACGTTCGTGAAGGCCTGGACGGCCGCTTCGATCACGGCTTCGAGGGCCTCCTGGCCCGCGCCTGCCTGACTGTTCCAGCCTGGCAGGGTGCCCCAGAAGTCTTCGGGGTTCAGGTCTCCGCCTACGTAGTAGGAATAGGCGAAGGGCACCCACAGGTGTTCGTCGGTGAAGACGTAGTGGCCTTCGGGTGTACGCGCCAGCGCGTCGTCCATCTCAAGGTCGTCATCGACGAATCCGAGGGCGAGCAGTCGGCTCTCCACCTCGTCCGGGTCGTCGAGGGGAAGCCTGGCCACGCCCGCGAGCCTTTCGGCCACCTCGGGTGTGATCGGGCAGCAGGCCACGTACGGGACCAGCTCGTCGTCGTAGTTGTAGTCGTGGTCCTCGTCCGCGGCACTGTTCACGGCGCAAGCTTAGGGCCGCAGCCCTGCCAGCGTGACGGCCACCAGCCGCTCCACGGCCGCCTTCGACGGCAGGCTGCCGGCCCCGTTCAGCGCGTTCACGCAGTACACCGCGAGCTCGGCGGGCGGCACGTCGGATCGCGCCCGGCCGCGTGCGGCGGCTTGGGCGATCAGCTCGCTGACGAAGTGCTCGAGGTGCTGGTGGGCCTGGTGGACGCCGGGTGAGGCGTGCAGGGAGGCGGCGATGTCGGCGCCGTGATGGTGCTCGCGGTCGCGGCGGTTGCGGTGGGCGTAGGCGCGCAGGACCGCTTCGAGGCGGTCGGCGTCCTGGGCGCGGGCGGCCGCCTGCATCAGCTCGGCCATGTGCTCGACGACCTGGCGGTCGTGCCAGGCGGTCAGGATCGAGGCGACGTCCGGGAAGTACTTGTAGAGCGTCGCGCGGCCGATGCCGCCGGCCTGGGCGATGGCGGACATGCTGACGGCCGTCAGGCCGTGTTCGGCGACCAGTTCCGCGGTCGCGTCGAGGATGGCCTCGCGGACGGAGTCGCGGTGGTCGGCGAGGGTATCGCTCCAGATCTTGGGCACGGTTCCATGCTATACAGCCTGTCGGCTATCGAGACACTGTGTTATTGACAGAGACAGTATGTATCGAAAAACTGGAGTCATGACACACCACTCGCCCTGGGATGTGGGCCGGCCGCAGCCCGCGGTCCGGCAGCTGGTCGAGGCCGGCGCTTTCACCGGCGCCGTGCTCGACGTGGGATGCGGGCACGGGGAGAACGCGCTGCTCATCGCCGCTTCGGGGCTGAGCGTGACCGGCGTCGATCGGGATGCCGCGGCCTTGGAACGGGCCGAACGGCAGGCGTGGGAGCGCGGACTACAGGCCCGGGCGAAGTTCCTCCGGTACGACGTCCGGCACCTGGCCGACCTCGGGGAGTGCTTCGACACCGTCCTGGACTCGCTGGTGTTCCACTCCTTCGAAGGCCGACAGCGCCAGGAATACGTAGCGGGTCTGCGTTCGGTACTACGACCCGGAGGACGGCTGCACGTCCTGTGCTACAGCGACCGGCACACCGGGCCGCCCGACCCGCCGCACAAGATCTCGCTCACCGACCTCGACGAGGCGTTCGCCGACGGCTGGACCGTCATCGGGGTCAGCGGGACGACGAGCATCTCCCAGCTCGCGCCCGACGGCATCGCCTCCTGGCTGGTCACCACCACCACTACACATCAAGAGGAATCCTGACTATGCCCACCGTCAACGGACACATAGCCACCGACCGCGCATCCCGCTATCTCCAGCAGCTGTGCTCGCACGCTTCGCGCATGCGCCATGCCGGTCCGCGCACCGAAGCCACGTCCGACACCACCGGCCGCATCACTCGCGGGACCGCCGCCTGCGAGCTGACAGCCGGCCCGACAGCTCTCTGGCTCCGCATCACCGCCGAGGACGAGGAGCAGCTCAAAGGCCTGCAAGAAGCCGTGACCCGCACCCTGGAGCGGGTCGGCCGGCGCGACGGCCTGACCGTGGTCTGGGGGTAGCCCGGGGCAGACCCTGCTGCCCATCGCCGGTACGGCCATGGAGAATGGCTGTCCATGCAGGCTTATCGCGATCACCACGGCATCCCCCACGCCCGCGCGGCGTCCGTCGAGGGCGCCTTCCGCGCCCAGGGCCACATCGCGGCCCTGGACCGGGGGCTGCAGATGGAATACGTCCGCCGCAAAGCCATGGGGACATGGTCAGAGGTCGTCGGATCGCGGGCGCTGACCGACGACACGTTCTCCCGGCGGGTCGGCCTCGCGGCCGCGGCCCGCCTTTCCTATGAGGCGCTGTCGGACCAGACCAAGGCCGTGTTCACCGCGTACGCCGAGGGCGTGAACGAGGCGCTGCCCGAGAGCCTGGCCGACTGCGACCTGCCGGAGGCGCCGGCGCCGTGGGAGCCGTGGCACAGCGTCGCGGTGTACCTGGGCCGGCACGTCGGCATGGGAAGCATGGCGCACAAGCTGTTCCGGACCGCGCTGCTCCCGGTGGCGCCGGCCGAGGTGGTGTGGCGGGTGCGGGCCAACGCCCGGGACGAGCTGGTCGTGGTGCCGACCGGGGCCGTGCACCGGGTCGACGCCGAGGGACCGCCGGAGGGCCACGGCGAGAAGGTCCGCGGATGGCTCAACGGGCTGGCCGAGGTCGAGACGGTGGCGGCCTCGGCGGACCCGGCGGCCGGCAGCAACAACTGGGTGGTCTCCGGGACGCACACCGCCTCGGGGCGTCCGCTGCTGGCCGGGGACCCGCACCGGCCGTTCGAGACCCCGGGCCCGTACTGGCAGAACCACGTGTCCTGCGACGCCTTCGATGCGATCGGCCTGTCCTTTCCCGGCGTCCCCGGCTTCCCGCACTTCGGCCACAACGCTTATGTGGCCTGGGGAATCACCCACGGCATGGCCGACGACCAGGACCTGTTCGTGGAGAACCTGGACCGGCTGGAGCGCCGCACCGAGGTGATCAAGGTGCGGGACGCCGACCCGGTGCGGATCACCGTCCACACCAGCGCGCGCGGAGGCGTGGTGGTGCAGGACGACTCCGCGAACACCGGCCTGGCGCTGCGCTGGACCGGCATCGCCGAACCGGACCGCACCCTGGACTGCCTGCTGCCGATGCTCACCACCACCTCGGTCGCCGAGCTCGACGAGGTGATGCGGGGCTGGGCGGTGCCGGTGGACCACCTGATGATGGCCGACGTGCACGGCGCCATCGGCTACCGGCTGCGCGGCCGCGTCCCGCACCGCGACGAGGCGAATTCGTGGGCTGCGGTACCGGGCTGGGAGCAGCAGTACGCATGGCGGGGCTGGGTCCCCTTCGACGACATGCCGGCGGCGCGCGACCCCGAGGAGGGGCTGCTGGTCTCGGCGAACAACCGGCCCAGCGCCGACACCGCGCCGTACGTCGCGCACGACTACGCCGGCCCCGCGCGGGCCACGCGGATCCTGCAGCTGCTGCGCGAGGACGTGGCCGCCGGCCGGCGGCTGGACCGCGCCGCGATGGAGCGGATCCACGGCGACGTGACCTCGCTGACCGCGCGGGATTTCATCGCCTCGCTGGAGCACGTGAAGGCCGCCGAGGGCAGCCGCCGGTCGCAGCTCCTCGAGATCCTGCGCGCCTGGGACGGCACCATGGGCCTGGGCTCGATCGCCGCCACGGTGTACACCGAGGCCCGCCGCGAACTGCTCTGGACCGTGCCGCTGCCGGACTCCGGCGACTCGCATGCCAGCCTGCTGACACACCAGCAGCGCACCGGCACCCTGTGGCTGTCGTTCCAGTCGCTGCTGGCCGGGGCCCGCGCAGGCGACGAGACCATCTTCGGCGCCTGGTCCGAGGCGGTCGGACAGGCCCTGGACCGGACCGCGGAGCGCCTGGACGAGGAGATCGGCCCGGACATAGAGGACTGGACCTGGGGCCGCCTGCATCAGTGCCGCTTCACGGCGCTGCTGCCCGGCGTGCCGGCCGTCGCGGGCCGCCCGCTGCCTGGCGACAACGAGACGGTGCGCGCCGCCGGCCTGCACGGGATCGAGACCACGGCGGCCAGTTCCGGCTCGGTCGCCCGCTACGTCTTCGACCTCGGCGACTGGGAGAGCAGCGGCTGGGTGGTGCCGGAGCAGAGCGAGGAGTGGTACGCGGCCAAGCTCGTGCCGATGCACTTCGACTGGGAGGTGATCGAGCGGATCGGGACGCCGATCGCGCTCGGGACGGCAGCCGATCAGCATCCGGAGAGCGCGCGGGCGGCACTGAGGTAGATCACAGAACCCTCATTTCCCTATCCTGGCCCTCCGGCCGAATCGGGACAGCGGTCCGGGCTGCCGCAGCGGCGCGGCGAAGACTTGCGGGGGGCCAGGTGCGCAGTGGCATCGGGGTGGCAGAGGACGTGGCCGGCGAGGCATGGCTGGTACGGGATGCAGCCGGTGGCCTCGACGCCGCCGCGACCCGGCAACGGCACGCGGACTTCCTGGCCGGCGTGTGGCTGCCGGGGCTCGGGGTCGGGGCCGGGGCCCAGCCGGAACCGCTGCCCGCGCGGCGGATTCGTGTGACGTTCAACGGGCCGGGCTTCGGGCGGGCCGCCCTGACATGGGGCCAGCGTGACATCTGGGCGACCATGACGCGCCAGCGCAACTGGTTGCCGCAGGGCGGGCGCCGTCCGCTGGCCCCCGGGTCGCGGGTGGAGGACGTCGCGGCGGAGTTGGCCTATCTGCACGGCCGCTACCAGGCGATGCGGACCCGGCTCGAGGTCGACGAGCACGGCGCCTGGCAGGACGTGGCTCCGGCGGGCGAGACCTTCCTCGACGTCTTCGACACCCCGCCGGGACAGGACCCTGACACGCTGGCCGCGCGCGTCGAAGCCGTGTACCGCCACCGCCCCTGCGATCTGCGGACCGAATGGCCGGTCCGGATGGCGGTCGTGCGGGCCGGCGGCGTGTGCACGCATCTGGTCGTCCTCATGCACCACCTCGCCCTCGACGCCGGCGGCGCCGCGGTGATGATCCGCGAGGTGGCCGCGCGCGAAACCGCCGAGCCGGCCGGCATGCAGCCGCTGGAGCAGGCGGCCTGGCAGGCGTCGGAGACCGGGCTGCGGCACAGCGACAGGACCCTGCGGTACTTCGGCAAGGCGTTGGACCGTCTGGCCGCCGGTCCGCCGCCGGTGCTGAGCCCCCGTCCCCAACGGCCGCGCCACTGGTCCGGGCGCCTGGTCTCCCCTGCGCTGGCCTCGGCGGTGGCGACGGTCGGGGCGCGGTGCGTGGTGGACGACTCGGCCGTGCTCACCGCGGTGACCGCGATCGCGTTCGCGCGGCTGACCGGCACCGAGCGGGTGCTGATGCGGCCGCGGGTCGGCAACCGCTTCCGGCCGGCGCTGGCCGGCGTCGTGTGCTTCGCGGCGCAGAGCGGGCTGCTGGTGCTGGAGCTCGGCGGCACGACGTTCGACCAGGCCGTGGACCGGGCCCGCGGCGCCTCGCTGGCCGCGGTGAAGAACGCCTACTTCGATCCGGAGGCGCTGGAGGCGCTGCTCGGCCGGTTCGCGGCCAACCACGGACGCGGGCCGGAGGTGGCGATGTTCTTCAACGACCGGCACGGCGCCGAACCAGGGGTCGAATACGCGAACACCGCCGCCCCGAACCCGCGCGAGCCGCAGCGCCGGCGCGGCGGTTCGGTGTTCGCCTGGCTGCACCGGGGTCCGGAGCCGACCGAGCCGCTGTCGGTGACGGTCGACGACGCCGAGGGCGCGCTGGCTGTGTCGCTGCACTTCGACACGCACGTCGTCGCTCCGGAGGCGATCGAGGAACTGGCCTGGGGTATCGAGCGGGCGGCCGTGCAGGCCGCGGCGGACGGGGACGTGCCGACCGGCATCCGGCGGACACCCGATCGTCGGGCGCCGTAAAGCCCCTATCAGGATTCTGACAGCTGGGCGCCGGGTAAGGATCGCTGCGTCCCTCTCCCCCCCGACAGCGTGCCCCGGAGGTGCCGCATGTCTCGTCGGTCGTCCTGGCGGAAACGTCCCGCCGTCCTGCTCGCCCTCGTACTGGCCCTGGTCGGCGCCACCGCCGCCGCGGCCCGGCCGCGGCACGAGCTGAAGTTCGACGTCTCCTTCCCCACCGCCACCCGGGCCACGCCCGCCGACGGCCGGGCTTTCGTGATCGTGTCCACCAACGCGAACTCCGATCCGCGGGATCAGATCGACATCGTCAACGGCGCGCCGTACTGGGGCCGGGACGTCGAGGCGCTCAAACCCGGGCACCAGGTGACCCTGGACTCCGGCGCCGCGACGTACGGCTACCCGATGGCCGCGCTCGACCAGCTGCCGCCGGGCCGGTACTACGTCCAGGCCTTCTTCACGGTCTACGACACCTTCCACCGCGGCGACGGCTCGACCGTCCAGATGCACATGCCCTGCGGCGACGGCCAGAACATGTTCGACTCGCCGCGGAACATGTACAGCACACCGCAGTGGATCACGATCACCGGCGATGAGGACAAGCCGCTGAAGCTGACGCTGGACCACGTCATCACCCCGGCCGACCCGGTCCCGGCCGGCGGCACCTGCCAGCAGGGCAACCCGGCCGACAGCCGGCACGTCGAGCACATCAAGATCCTGAGTCCGGCGCTGACGAAGTTCTGGGGCACGCCGATCTACATCGGCGCCAACGTGCTGCTGCCGCAGGGATACGACGATCCGAAGAACGCGAACGTGCGCTACCCGGTGGAGTACCACTTCGCGCACTTCACCGAGAACGCACCCCACGGCTTCAAGGAGGACGGCAGCAACGCTTTCTCCCAGTACTGGCTGAACCCGGGCTCACCGAAGTTCATCAGCATCGAGGTCCGCGAGGAGAACCCCTTCTACGACTCCTCCTACATCGTCGACTCCCCCAACGTCGGCCCCTACGGCACCGCGACCACCAAGGAGCTGATCCCGGCGCTGGACGCCCAGTTCCGCACGATCGCCGCCCCCTGGGCCCGCGTCACCTCCGGCGGCTCGACAGGCGGCTGGGAAGCGCTGGCCTCGCTGGTGTTCAACCCGGACGTCTTCGGCGGCACCTTCGCCGGCTACCCCGACCCCGTCGACTTCCACCGCCACCAGATCGTCGACGTCTACGACGACGCCAACGCCTACAACACCCTGCGCCAGTTCGACTACCCGACCCAGCGCCCCGACGACCGCAACACGGCCGGCGACACCATCTACGACATGGCCCAGGAGAACCTGTGGGAGCTGGCCCTGGGCGACCACGACCGCAGCGGCGGCGCCTGGGCGATCTGGGAGGCGGTCTACGGCCCGCAAGGCAAGGACGGCTACCCGGCGCTGGTGTGGGACAAGCGCACCGGCGCGATCGACCACAGCGTGGCCGCGCAGTGGAAGCCGAAGGACCTGGACGCGAAGCTGGCGGCGCAGTGGCCGACACTGGGGCCGCAGCTGCAAGGCGAGATCCACATGTACGTCGGGGACATGGACACCTACTTCCTGAACGACGCGGTGGAACTGCTGCAGAAGAACCTCGACGCGCAGACCTCGCCGCCGGCCGACGCGACGTTCACGTACGGCCGCGAGAAGCCGCACGGCTGGTCGCCGTACACCGACGCGCAGTGGTTCGGGGTGTACGCGGACTACATCGCGTCGAAGGCACCGGCCGGGACGGACATCTCGGGGTGGCACGGGAGCGCGACGACGAAGGCGGCGGCCCTCGACGCGGTGCACGCGATGCTGCCGGCGTCGATGGACGGCGGAGTCATCGACCAGACGGATGTGAAGCTCGGGCCGTCGCGATGAGGAGCGCTCACGCTCAGCAGCACAGGACGACGGCCGTCGCCTTGCTGTAGTCGCCGGACGCGAACGCCTTCACCGGAATGGTGAAGTAGACGGTCCCGGCGTCGCCCCACCCCCAGCCGAGTTCCGCGTCCTGGGCCAGCTGGAGCAGGTGGACGGCGGGGCCGTCGGCGTCGCGATGGGTCACCTTGACCGTGTACGAGGTGTCGGGCCAGCCGAAGGCGTAGTGCTGCCCGGCGGTGTTCATGTCGATGTCGCTCAGCTCGGCGAGGATGAGCGATTCCGGGCCCCAGTGTTCGTCACGGTCGTATTCGACGTCGCCGTCCTCGACGTCCCAGCAGTCCGGAAGCGCGATCCGGGCCGATGAGGTGAGCGGGGTCGCCGGGTAACTCCTGGCCGGTTCCGGGGCCACCACCTCAATGGCCTGAATCGGGTCGGCGGGGATGACGCGGCATGTCTGCGTGCCGGTGGTGTCGATCCGCTGGTACTGCTCGTAGGGCACGTCCGGATCGAGGTAGAAGAAGTTGAGCAGGCCGGGACGCGCATCGATACCAAGCCCCTCGACATCAAGCCCCTCGATATCAAGCGCGTCGATGTCCAGGACGGCGTGCAGCGAAAGCGGGACCCCACCGACATGCGGCCATGGAGTACCCGGGTCGAGCAACGCCGGCCCGCCGAGCCGGGACCGGCCGGTCGCCGGTGCCGTGTCCGTGGAGCGGTCCAGCCGGAAGCCGGGCCTGGCCAACGTGGCGAACTTCCGGCCCGCGTCCTCGCCGAGCCGCTCGGCCAAGATCCGCCGCATGCTGACCGCGTCGTCGAAGTCCATGCTGGATCTTCCCACCAGCGGATGGCCTTGAGCACGAGGCGGCGGCGACCGGGCCCCTCAACCCGGTCGCCGCCTGTTCGGCAAGGATCAGATGTGCCTCACCAAGCGACCGTCACGTTCCCGGTCCCGGAGCTCGGAACGGTGTACGTGTGGTTCGATCCGCCCTCCCAGGTGACCGTCCCGTCCGTGTGCTTGATGAAGAACTTGAACTGGATGTTCGCCCCGGCCGGGACGCTGGCCATGGAGAACCACGTCGGGTAGTTCGGATCGAGCAGCGGCCCGATCGCGACCGAGGTGTCGGTGCTCCAGTTGCCCAGTTCGTCGTCGCTGCCGGCCAGGTAGATCTCGTCGCCCGGCGACGTCGAGGTCCCGGTCACCGTGAACGTCACCGGGACCTGCGTCCCGGACTCCACGTGGTACGAGATCCCGTTGCCGGCAACGCCTCCAGAAGACGTGAGCACCACCTGGTCGAGCCCGGTGGCCGCGCCCGCGGGGACCGCCAGGTCCACCTCGGTGTTCGACCAGTACTCCACCGTCGCCGCGACGCCGCCGACCG
Organism: Catenulispora sp. GP43; assembly: GCF_041260665.1. Lineage (NCBI taxonomy): Bacteria > Bacillati > Actinomycetota > Actinomycetes > Catenulisporales > Catenulisporaceae > Catenulispora > Catenulispora sp. GP43. Next base: position 154,683 of record NZ_JBGCCT010000002.1, read on the forward strand.
TGGCGGTGCCGGCGGTGGTCCCGAAGTCGGTGCCGGTGACGGCGACCACGTCGCCGCTGTGGCCGATGGTCGGGCCGATGTTGCCGACCTGCGGGGTGGAGCCCGCCGGGGCGGTGTACGACCACACCGCGGCCTGGCCCGGGTTCAGCGTGTACGCCCCGGTCGGGTTGTTGCCGCCGGTGCCGGCGCCGACGGTCAGCGTGCCGCCGCCGAGGGCTCCGCCGAGCGCGTCGCTGTAGCTGCCTGCCGGCAGGGCGGTGTTCAGGCCGGTCAGGGCGTAGCCGGAGGACGCGCTCTTGTTCACCGCGACCAGGACCGTGTCGTTGTAGAACTTGCGTTCGTACACATACACGTCGTTGTTGATCCAGCGCTGGGTCGAGGTGCCGTAGCGCAGAGCGGGGTTACTCTTGCGCAGGGCTGCCAGCTTCTGGGTGATGCCGAAGTCGCGGCTGTTCTCCGCGAACGAGCTCACCATCGGCCGGTTGTAGGGGTCGCCGCCGACCTGGCCGAAGGAGTTCGTGGTGTCGTTGTGCAGGTAGTTCTCGTCGCCGTAGTACACCGACGGGATGCCCGGCACCGTCATGTTCACCACGGTCGCCTGGTCCAGCAGCGTGGTGTTGTTGTTGATGGACAGGAAACGGTTCTCGTCCTGACTGTCGACGAAGTCCACCAAGTCGTTCGACCAGTTGATCGAACTCTGCTGGCGGCTGAGCTCGGAGTCCAGCTCGGACATGTTCGCGTTGTTGGCGAAGACGTCGCGCACCGCGGTGTTCAGGTCGAAGTTCTCCAGCGACTGCCCGTCGGTGTTGGCGAACTTCACCTCGTTCGGCCACAGCGCCGCGGTGCTCGGGTCGGCCCACTCGCCGTACATGAACACGCTGTGCGAGTTCTCGATGTGGTCGACGTAGCCCTTCAGCCAGCCGCCGGGCATGTGCTTGACGGCGTCCATGCGGATGCCGTCCACGCCGTGGCCGAGCCAGGTGTCGACGGCGCCCTGCACGTAGTCCGTGACGGCCGGGTTCTCCTGCGCGAGGTCGGCCAGGTTGAACAGGTTCTGGTACTCGACGTCGTACAGGTTGTTGTAGTCCGCGACGCCGCCGTTGTGATGGAAGTAGCCGTTCGGGTCGTTGTCGTACGTCGACAGCGTGGTCCCGTTCTGCTTCAGCGCGCCGCCGGCGCCGTAGTTCGGGTTGCTGGTGTCCTCGGGGTTGGTGTCGTTGACGGCCCAGTCCATGATCACCTTGATGCCCTTGGCGTGCGCCGCGGCCACCATGGCGTCGAAGTCCGCCCACTGCCCGAAGTGCGGCTCGGGGGTGTAGAAGTCCATGCCCCAGTACCCGTGGTAGCCCGCGGTCGTGGCTCCGGTGGTGGAGTCCGGCACCGGGACGTTCACGTTCTGCACCGGCGGCGAGATCCAGATGGCGCCGACGCCGAGGTCCGACAGGTACTGCATCTTGGCGGTGACGCCGGCGAAGTCGCCGCCCCAGTACTCCTGCCAGTTGCTGTGGCTGGAGTCGTTCAGGTTCGGCGAGGACGAGGGGTTGTCGTTGCTGGTGTCGCCGTTGTAAAAGCGGTCGGTCAGCAGCTGGTAGATCACGTCGGAGGTCATGTCACCGGTGCTGACCGGCGTCGAGCTCAGCGCGGCGGTGGCGGTGGTGGCGGTGGCAGCCGCGGACCGGATCGGGGTGGCCTGGCTGGGGGTCGCGGCGACGGTCACCGCGGTGGCCGCGGCCAGGCTCACCGCCGTGCCGGCGAATAAGAGTCTGCGGCGTCTGTGCATGGTGCCTCTCCTATACGAATCGTGCGGATCAGCCCTTGACGGCGCCCGCCGTCAAGCCCTTGACGAGAAACTTCTGGAGGTAGAGGTAGATCAGGACCACCGGGATGCCGGCGAGCAGCGACCCGGCGGCGAACTCGCCGTAGTCGGTGTTGTGGTTGCCGGAGACCAGGCCGTACAGGCCGACGGCCAGCGTCTTGTGGTTGGTGTCGGTGAGGAACACCCCGGCCAGCAGGATCTCGTTGAGGAACGACACGAACGAGAACAGCCCGACGACCACCAGCATCGGCCGCGCCAGGGGCAGGACCACCTTGAAGAACACCTGCGTCTCGGTGGCGCCGTCGATGCGCGCGGACTCGTCCAGCTCCTTCGGGATGGTGTCCAGATAGCCCTTGAGCAGCCAGGTGTTCACCCCCATCGCGCCGCCGAGGTAGACCAGGATCAGGCCGAGCGAGGTGTTCAGGCCGAAGGCCGGCAGCACACCGCCGATGCTGATGAACGTCAGGTACAGCGCGGTCAGCGAGATGAAGTTGGGGAACATCTGGACGAGCATGATCCCGGTGAGCCCGGCCCGCCGCCCGCGGAAGCGCAGCCGGGAGAAGGCGTAGGCGCCGCTGACGCCGATCAGGACGTTGAGGACCGCCGAGACCCCGCAGATCACCAGGGTGTTGACGTACCACCGGACGTACGGCGAGTTCGGGTCGTGGAACAGCTTGCTGAAGTTGGAGAAACTCGCGCCGCTGGGGAGCAGCGAGGTCGTGGACAGCGTGCCGACCGGGTTCAGCGCCGCGGAGATCAGGAACAGGATCGGGACGAGCGCGAACACCAGGGCCGCCAGGCCTATCAGGTGGCGCCACCACAGACGCTCTCTCATCGCGCGTACACCTCCTCCAACTGGCGGGTCTGCCGGAAGCCGCCGTAGAGGATCAGGCCGACCAGTACGAAGATCAGGAACGAGATCGCCGAGGCCAGGCCGTACTGCGCGCCCTGCCCGCCGAACGCCAGCCGGTAGGTGTAGCTGATCAGGATGTCCGTGTCGCCGGCCGTGGAGCTGCCGGAGGGGTACGGACCGCCGTCGGTCAGCAGCCGGATCAGGTTGAAGTTGTTGAAGTTGTAGCCGAAGGAGGCGATCAGCAGCGGCATCGCGCCGATGAGCACGGTGGGCATGGTGACCGAGCGGAACACCCGGAACGCCGAGGCGCCGTCGACCCGCGCGACCTCCTTGAGCTCCTGCGGAACCGCCTGCAACAGGCCCGCGCAGACCAGGAACATGTAGGGGAAGCCGAGCCAGAGGTTGGTCAGCAGGACGGAGCCGCGCGCGGCCCAGGGACTGCCGAGCCAGTCGATGTGCGTGCCGAACAGCTTGTTCAGCAGGCCGAAGTCCTTGTTGTACATGCTCGACCAGACCAGCGTCGTGATGAACGCCGGCATCGCATAGGGCAGCAGGAGCAGGGAACTGTAGAGCTTGCGGCCCCGCATCCGGGGATGGTCCATGACCACGGCCAGCAGCAGGCCCAGGGCGAACGTCGTGAGCACCGACAGGATCGCGAAGGCGATCGTCCAGATCAGCACCCGCAGGAACGGGCCGCGGATCGTCGCGTTGGTCAGCACCGAGGTGAAGTTCTTGAACCCGACGCCGACCTTCCAGCCGATCGGCAGCGTCTTGCCGGAGCCGTCGGCGGCCTTGAACTCCCCGCCGGAGGCCTTATAGACGGTGTTGGTCCGGGTGTCCGTCATGGTGTGCGCGGCGGCGTCGTACTTCATCGTGAACTGGCCTATATACGCCTCCGACAGGCCCACGGACTTGATGAAGCCTCCGGAGGTCGGCACCGCGAAGGCAGACAGCCGCTGGCCCAGGCCGTTGACCTGGATGCCGGTCAGGATGTGCCAGCCGACCGCGGCGGTCACCTTGCCGGTGAACTGGTCCTTGGTGACCTGCGAGTCCGGCACCGGGGTGAGACCGGAGGCGTCGCCGCGCTCGACCTTGCCGTTCGGGTCGGTGAGGAAGAAGACGAAAGCGCCGGGCGTATCAGTGGTCTTGGTCGCCACCGACAGCTCGTAGCGCTGCGCGCCGGGCTGCTCCAGCACGGAGTCGGCCTCGATCTGCGCCACGGCCTGGGACTGGCTCAGCCGGTGTCCGTCGCCGTAGTCGGTGAACGCGGTCGTGATCGTGTAGGCGACCGGGTAGACCTGGAACGCCAGCAGCAAGATGGTGCCCGGCACCAGGAACCGGGCAGCTATCCGCTTCGGGGTCAGGTAGACGTAGGCCAGGATCGCGGTGACCGCGACGCTGATCGTCACCCCGGTCCACGAGTGCTTGTCGACCAGCGTCGGGATCGTGAGGACCGCGAAGGCCGCGACCAGCCCGACGAAGACGACCCGCGGCCACGACAAGCGCGCGAGGCGCTCATAGGGCGCTACGGTCATGGGCCGTTCCCCTACTTTCTGTCGGCTCCGCGCGGTGCGGCGGCCCGGGGGCAAGGTCGGGACACCGCACCGCACGAAGGTTTTGGGGGTGGAAAGGGACTACAGGTCTGCTAGCCCTTGGCGATGGCGGCCTTGATCTGCGTCGCGGCGTTCGTCATCGACGTGTTCGGGTCGGCGCCGCCGACGATCGCGGCCTCGGCGATCCCGAGCGGGCCCCACACCGCAGACATCGCGGGGATCTGCGGAAGCACCACACCGTGCGCGGCCGCGGCCTGGAAGGCGGCGATGTCCGGGTCGGTCTTGGACACGTCGTCGTAGGCCTCGGTCAGGGCCGGGGCCCGCGGGTCGACCTTGTAGAGGGCTTCCTCGACGTCCTTCTTCGTCAGGTAGTTCAGCGTGAACTCCTGCGCGATCGCGGTGTTCTTGGCCTTGGCCGAGACGTAGAACGCCTGCACGCCGACGAACGGCTGCGAGGGGCCCATGCCGGCGAAGCCGGGGACCGGGCTGATCGCGTACTTCAGGCCGGCCTTGCGGATCTGCTCCAGCGCCCAGGGGCCGGAGATCAGGTACGGGGCCTTGCCGGAGGTGAACAGCGACACCGCGTTGTTGGCGTCGATGGAGCGCTTGAAGACGTTCTGGCCCTTCTCGCCGTACTTGGCCAGCTGCGCCGCGAACGCCTTGGAGCCGGCGTTGTCGACGCCGACCTGCGCCGGGTCGTAGCTGCCGTCGGCCTTGGTGCCGAAGATGAAACCGCCGGCCGAGCCCAGCAGCGGCTGCGCCGTGTAGGGGTCGCCCTGCTGGCCTATCTGCATCGCCAGCGCCTCGGAGTCCTTGCCGGCCTTCACCGCGGCCTGGCCGTTCGCCACCATGTCCTCGAACGTCGCCGGGTTCGCCGGGGCCTGGCCGGTGTTGGTGATCAGCGCGAGGTTCTCGGTCGCGTAGGGCACACCGTAGACCTGGCCGTTGTAGGTGACGGCGCTCAGCGCCGTGGTCTGGAAGGACCCCTTCTGCGCGGCGGTCAGCGGCAGCGGCGCGATCGCGCCGTTCTGCACCAGGTTGCCGATCCAGTCGGTGGCGCCGACCACGATGTCCGGGCCCTTGCCGGCGGCGGTCGCGGTGACGTACGCCGACTGCAGGTCGGTGGCCACCGGCTGGACGCTCACCGATATGCCGTTGGCGGCGGCGAAGCTCTGTGCGAACTGCTGGAGCACCGGGGCGCGCTGGGCGTCCGTCCAGATCACCAGGTCCGTGTTGGGGTCGCGGACCGGCGGCGCGCTGGAGGACGAGGACGGCGCGGCCGCCGCGGAGGAACTGGAGGACGACGCGGACGGCGTGGAGCTCGAACTCGTCGAGCCCGCGGCGGACTTCGAGGCCGAGCTCGAGCAGCCGGTCAGGGAAAGAGCTGCCGCTACGACCGCGACAGCCGCGGTCGTCAAGGAGGGACGGAATCTCACCATGACCCCTTTGGTCAGTGGTTGCGGAAAAGGGAAGACGGGCAATGGGGACGCCCGACGCCCGACCTCTGCACTACAGGTCAGAGCGTTGATGGCAGCGGGATCCGGCCGTGACTCGCTGTTAACACCGCAGACCCTAACCGGAAACTCGGGCCGGACAATCCGTTGCGGCTTCTTGCGTCGCCGTTTCAGAACCGTGCACCGCTGTTTCTACGTTTCTGCAAGAGGTCCGGTGGAGGCCCGCACGACCAACTCCGGGAAGAACAGCGATTCGGTCTTGCGGATGGTGACCCCGCGGATCTGGTCGATCAGCGTCCGGGCTGCGGCGACGCCCATCGACAGCACCGGCTGGCGCACGGTGGTCAGCGGCGGATCGGTGTATCCCATGAGGACCGAATCGTCGTAACCGATCACGGAAACGTCCTCCGGGACCCGCTTGTGATGTTGCCTCAGGGCCCGGATCGCACCGAGCGCCATCATGTCCGAGCCGCAGACGATGGCCGTGACGTTGCGCTGCAACAGCCGGGAGGCGCCCGCGTATCCGCCCTCGACGCCGGGGAAGGAGATGTCCACCAGGTCCGGGTCGTAGCCGCCGGAGCCGAAACCGGTCTCCATCGCGGTGCGGTAGCCGGACAGCTGCCTTCGGGCCGGGATGTGCCGGTCGGAGGACAGCAGCAGCCCGATCCGGCGGTGCCCGAGCTCTGCCAGGTGCGACACCGCCAGCTCGCCGGCGGCGCGGTCGTCGCAGGAGATGAACGGCGCCTCCAGGTTCGGGATGAAGCCGTTGACGAACACCAGCGGCAGCCGCTGCGCCACCAGGTCCCGGTAGCGGGAGTGGTCCTGGCCGGAGTCGGCGTGCATGCCGGAGACGAAGATGACGCCGGAGACGCCGCGGTCCAGCAGCATGCCGACGTACTCGTCCTCCCCCGCGCCCTCCGGCGTCTGGGAGCACAGCACCGGCGTGAAGCCCTGCCGGGACAGGTTGGTCTCGATGACCTGCGCACACAGCGGATAGATCGGGCTCTCCAGCTCCGGGAGCAGCAGACCGACCAGGCCGGCGCTGCGCGGGCGCAGGCGGGAGGGGCGTTCGTAGCCCAGGACGTCCAGCGCGGTCAACACCGCTTTGCGCAGCTGGGGACTGACACCGGGACGCTCGTTGAGCACGCGGGAGACCGTGGCTTTGCTGACCCCGGCCTGGCGGGCTATGTCGTCGAGTCGAGAAGACATGCGCCGCACTATAGGTGTTGCGTTGCGAAACATGGAAGCAAAAGAGTGAAACACTGCGGCAAACAACGGCAACCCCTTACGGATCACGACACGTTTGCCTAGCGTCTGCCTCGTGAATTCCCCCGCTCTCGGTCCCTCGGCCCACCACGACGGCTCACCTTTGTACGTCGGCGATCCCGCGCCCCGCGTCGGGGAGAAGGCCGATGTGTTCGTACGAACGTCGAAAGCCCTGGCGCCGCGCGGGGTCCACGTTCGCACCACCCCCGACGGCGAGCCGGCCTACACCGAGGCGCAGGTGGACCGGGAGGACGGCGACGAGATCTGGTGGCGCGCGAGCGTGCCGGTGGTGAACACCGAGCTCGGGTACCGGTTCTTGATCGAGGCCGGGAAGCCGGGGCGGCGGCTGTGGCTCAACGGCACGGGGCTCAGCGACGTCGACGTCACCGACACCGCCGACTTCCGGCTCCCGACGTACGACCCGCCTCCGGCATGGGCCGAGGGTGCGGTGGTCTACGAGATCTTCCCCGACCGGTTCGCACGCTCGGACGCGCATCCGGTGGGAGAGCTGCCGGACTGGGCCGTTCCCGCCGAATGGGACGAACCGGTCGCCTACGGCACGCCGAACGGAGTGCGGCAGGTCTACGGCGGCACGCTGTGGGGGGTCGCGGAGAAGCTCGACTACCTGCGCGGGCTCGGGATCGACGCGCTGTACCTGACGCCGTTCTTCCCCGCGCGGTCGAACCACCGGTACGACGCCTCGTCGTTCGACTTCGTCGACCCGCTGCTCGGCGGCGATGAAGCGCTCAAGGAGCTCACGGCGCAGGCGCACCTGCGCGGGATCAAAGTCATCGGCGACATCACTTTGAACCACACCGGCGACCGGCATCCGTGGTTCCGGCGCGCGCAGGCCGATCCGGCGAGCGCCGAAGCCGGGTTCTACTACTTCGGCGCCGATCGCAGCCAGTACGCGTCGTTCTACGGCGTGCCCTCGATGCCGAAGCTCGACCACCGGTCGGAGGAGATGCGGCGGCGGCTGTATGAGGGTCCGGATTCGGTGATCGCGCGGTACCTCGCGGATTTCGGCCTGGACGGCTGGCGGGTGGACGTGGCGCAGTCGGCGGGGCGGTACGGGGCGATCGACCTGAACGCCCGGATGGCGCGGGCGGTTCGGGAGACGTTGCTCCGAACGGCGCCGGATTCCCTTCTGCTGGCCGAGCATCAGTTCGACGCGTCGGCGACGCTGCGCGGCGACGGCTGGCACGGGACGATGGCGTACGCCGGGTTCACGCGGCCGGTGCTGGGCTGGCTCGGCGACGCCGACGTGCCGGAGCTGTGGGGCGTGCCGGGGCGGCCGCCGTCGCTGGGCGGTGCGCAGATGGCCGCGGTGATGCGGGAGTTCGCCGCGCTGATCCCTTGGCGCGCGGTCACCCACAACCTGACGCTGCTGGACTCGCACGACATGCCGCGGTTCCGGTCGCTGGTCGGCGGGGCGCGGCGGCAGGCGCTCGGGGTGGCGCTGCTGATGACGCTGCCGGGGCTGCCGATGGTGTTCGCCGGGGACGAGGTCGGTGTGGCCGGGGCGCTGCACAACGAGGACGGGCGGCGGGCGTTCCCGTGGGATGAGAGCAGCTGGGATCAGGGTACGTATGAGGTGTACCGCTCGCTGATCGCGCTGCGGCGCTCGCACGCGGCGCTGCGCTCCGGCGGGCTGCGCTGGCTGCACGCCTCCGACGACATGGTGCTCTTCGAGCGGGCGCTGCCCGGGGAGACGCTGGTGGTGCAGGTGAGCCGGGCCGCGCACGCGCCGCTGACCGTGCCGTTCGCCGCCTCGCATCTGCTCGGCGGCCCCGATCTGAGCCCCGGTGCTCAGCTGCCGTCCGACGGGCCGGCGTTCCATGTCTGGCGTGTCGAGCGCGCTTGAGCCTGCCTGTCGTCTGCCTAGCCTGCCTAGTCTTCCTAGTGTTCCTAGTCTCGGAGTGAAACATATGAGCAGCTGGTGGCGTGACGCCGTCATCTATCAGGTCTACATCCGCAGTTTCGCCGACGGGAACGGCGACGGGGTCGGCGACGTCGCGGGGCTTCGGTCGCGGCTGCCGTATCTGGCGGCGCTGGGCGTGGACGCCTTGTGGCTGAACCCCTGGTACGCCTCGCCGCAGGTGGACGCCGGGTACGACGTCAGCGACTACCGGCGGCTGGATCCGCTGTTCGGGACGCTGGAGGACGCCAAGGGGCTGATCGCCGACGCGCACGAGCACGGGCTGCGGGTGATCCTCGACATCGTTCCGAACCACACGTCGGATCAGCATGCCTGGTTCCAGGAGGCGCTGGCCGCTTCGCAGGGGTCTGACGCCCGGGCGCGGTACCACTTCCGGCCGGGGCGGGGCGTGGACGGCGCGGAGCCGCCGACGGACTGGCCGTCGATCTTCGGCGGGCCGGCGTGGACCCGGACCGTGGACGCCGACGGCAAGCCCGGGGACTGGTATCTGCACCTGTTCGCACCGGAGCAGCCGGACCTGAACTGGACGAACCCGGAGGTGCGGCGTGAGTTCGAGGACATCCTGCGGTTCTGGCTGGACCTGGGCGTGGACGGATTCCGCATCGACGTCGCGCACGGCCTGATGAAGGACCCTGACTTCCCCGACCTGGCCTCGCGCGAGGCCGGCGGGATGCTGGACGTCACCCTGGCCGACCACCCGTATTTCGACCGGGACGAGACGCTGGCGGTCTACGAGGACTGGCGGCGGATCGCGGATTCGTACGAGGGCGAACGGGTGTTCGTGGCCGAGGCGTGGGTGGCGGACGCCTCGCGGGTGGCGCGGTACCTGACGCCGGCGCGGCTGCACACGGCGTTCAACTTCGGGCTGCTGAGCTGCCCCTGGGAGGCCGCGGCGCTGCGGTCGGAGATCGACGCGACGCTGGGCGTGCTGGCTGCGGTGGGGGCCCCGGCGACGTGGGTGCTGTCGAACCACGACGTGATCCGCCACGCCACACGCTACGGCCGGGCCCGGACATCACTGGCCGACGCGCGCCGCCTGTACGGCACCCCGGTGGACCACGCACTCGGCGGGCGCCGTGCGCGGGCGGCGGCGCAGCTGATCAACGCGCTGCCCGGCGGGACGTACGTGTACCAGGGCGAGGAGCTGGGGCTGCCGGAGGTGGAGGACCTGCCGCCGTCGGTGTGGCAGGACCCGAACCGCCGCTACACCGACCACGACGGCCCGGTCCGCGACGGCTGCCGCGTCCCGCTGCCGTGGTCGGGCGCGACGCCCCCGTTCGGCTTCTCGCCGGAGGGTACGACGGCCGACCCCTGGCTCCCGCAGCCGTCGGAGTGGAAGGATCACACGGCCGCCGCCGAGGAGCAGAACCCGCGCTCGACGCTGTCGCACTACCGCGAGCTGCTGCGCACCCGCCGCGAGTGGCGGGCCCGCGGACTGGGCGACGGCGCGCCGCTGGAGTGGATCGCGGCGCCGGCCGGGGTGCTGGCGTTCCGGCGCGGCGAGGTGGTGTGCTACGCGAACTTGTCGCAGGCGCCGGTGGCGCTGCCGGCGGGGTATCGGGTGCTGATTGCTTCGGATGTGGTGGAGGGGGCTGTGTTGGCGGTGGATACGACGGCTTGGTTGGTGGCGGAGTAGGGCGGTCGCCGCGCGGGTGCGAGGGATCGGGGCGGCCGGAGGGCTGACAGGTGGCGGCGGTCGGCAGCTGGCGACGGTGGCCGAATGCTGGTGGCTGGTTGCTGGTGGCTGGTCGCTGCCCCGCACCCTCAACCCGCCGGCCGCGAATCCGCCTCCTCGCGCTCGACCGTCGCGGCCCAGCTGGCCAGCAGCGCCATCTTCTCCTGCGACGGCGTCCCCGGCTCGGCGCTGTAGACGCTCATCACCAGGCCGGTGCCGTCGGTCAGCTCCAGCGCCTCGTACGCCAGCTCCAGCTCGCCCACCACCGGGTGGTGGAACCGCTTCACCCCGGTGTTGTGGAACCGCACGTTGTGCGCGGCCCAGCGGGTGCGGAAGAACTCGCTGCGCGTCGACAGCTCCCCGATCAGATCCGTCAGCGCCTTGTCATAGGGGTTGCGTCCGGCTTCCGAGCGCAGGGCCGCGACCATGTCGTTGGCGGTGCGTTCCCAGTCGCCGTAGAACTCCTCGGCCTGCGGGTCCAGGAACACGAACCTCGCCATGCTCACCGGTCCCTGACGTCCCTCGTAGGCCGGGGCCAGGAGTGCGCGGCCCATCCGGTTGGCCGCCAGTGATTCGAAGCGTCCGTTGCGTACGTGCGCCGGGGTGCCCTCCATCCCGTCCAGGATGCGCTGCACGATCGGCCTGACCTGCTGTTTGGCCGGTCGGCGAGGGCGGGAGCCGGGGCCGGTGGCGCCGCCGGCGTTGGCCGCGCGGGCCAGGTCGAACAGGTGGGCGCGCTCGGCGTCGTCCAGTTGCAGCGCTCGGGCCAGGCTGTCGAGCACGCTCTCCGAGACGCCGCGGGCGTTGCCGCGCTCCAGCCGGGTGTAGTACTCCACGCTCACTCCGGCCAGCAGGGCCACCTCCTCGCGCCGCAGGCCTGGGACCCGGCGGTGGGTGCCGCCGTAGGCGGGCAGGCAGGCCTGGTCCGGGGTGATGCGCGCGCGGCGGGAGGTGAGGAAGTCTCGGAACTCGTCTCGGCCGTCCATGATCTCCAGGCTAGAACCGTCGGGGGCGGGGTGACAGGTCCTGGCAGTACCTGTCTATCGGCCGACCGGATGATGCTCTCCCGGCGCGCCGCGCGGGTCGCGGACCGCCCCATATCAGCCACTTACGATGCGCCTCATGAGACGGATGCTTCCCACCGGCCGGCGCGCGAGGGCGACCGCCGGTATGACTTTCCTGGCGCTGGCCGCGTCGGTCGCCGCCGGACCCGCGGCCATGGCCGGCGGCGACGACCTCGGGCCCGCGATCAAGGCCATCATGGCCAAGCCCGCTTACCGGCACGCGCAGTGGGGTGTGCTGGAGGTGGACCCGACGAGGCGGGAGACGATCCACTCCCAATTCCCCAACCAGGGCTTCATCCCCGGTTCGGACACCAAGCTCGTCACCATCTCCTCCGCCTGGCACACCCTGGGCCCGGACCACCGCTTCACCACCCCGGTCTACTCGGTCGGCACGCTCAGCGGTTCGACGCTGACCGGGAACCTGGCGCTGGTCGCGCAGGGCGACCTGACGATGGGCGGGCGCACCAAGCCCGACGGGTCCGTGGACTACACCGACATCGACCACACCGACGCCAACGATCTGCCCGGGGCGACCCTCACTCCCGAGGACCCGCTGGCCGGGCTCGACATGATCGCCCAGCAGGTGCGCGCGGCGGGCATCACCCACGTCGACGGCGACGTGGTCATCGACCCGCGGATCTTCACACCGCCGCCGCTGGACCCGCAGCCCACCCCGCTGATCATCAACGACAACCTCATCGACCTGCTCACCACGCCGTCGGCGGCCGGGCAGCCCGCGCAGCTGATGTGGCGTCCGCAGGTCGCGCCGTACACCGTGACCTCGACCGTGCAGACGGTGGCCGCCGGCGGCACGACGAACATCAGCGTCTCGGCCTCGCCGGACGGCACGCACATCACCGTGTCGGGCACCATCGCCGCCGACGCCCAGCCGGTCCTGCGCACCTCCGGCATCCAGGACCCGAACGCCTTCGGCCGCACCGCGCTGATCGAGGCCCTGGGCCGGGCCGGCGTCACCGTCACGGCGGCGCCGACCGGCGCGAACCCGCAGAACCTGCTGCCCGCGGCGTACACCGGCGACCCGAAGGTGGCCGCGTACGTCTCGCCGCCCTACAGCCAGTACGCCAAGCTGATCCTCAAGGTCAGCCACAACCTCGGCGCGAACCTGGCGCTGTGCAACATGGCGGTGTCGCAGGGCAGCACCAACTGCTTCGACGCCTTCCCGGTCGAGCAGGCCTTCCTACGGGACGTCGCGCACGTCGATCCGGCCCAGTTCCAACTGGACGACGGCCGCGGCGGCGACGCGACCGAGCGGGCCACCCCGAACGGCCTGGCCGGGATCCTCGCCTACTGGCTGCGGACCCCCGACGCGGTCGCGTTCCGGAACTCCCTGCCCATCCTGGGCGTCGACGGCTCGAACGCAAGCACCTGCACCGCGTGCCCGGCCAAGGGGAAGGTGTTCGCCAAGCCCGGCACGGTCGTCGGCCAGGACCTGCTCAACAACGGCCTGTCGATCGCCGATCAGAGCCAGGCCGGGTATCTGATCACCGACGACGGCCGCACGCTCATCTTCGTGGTCATGGTCAACGGCGCCGCCGCGTCGGACATCCAGGGTGTCGTCGACGTCTTCAACGACTCCAACGAGATCTCGGCGCTGTTGCAACAGCAGGCGTCGCGGCGGCACTGGCACGACGAGGACGACTGAGCCGCCGGAACGCTCAACAGTAAGGGGCCTGATTCGTCAGCGCGGAGGCGACCCGCATCCATACTCCGAACTGACGGAACAGGTCCGGCGGTGTGCCGGCGGCCTGCACGGTCCGCGGATCCACGGCGGTGACGCCGGGGATGCCGAGCAGGGTCTCGGCCACCGCCGAGGACTGCCAGCGCACGGCCAGGGTCGAGGTCGCAGCGCTGGAATCGCCGGACTCATCCGCTGAGTCGGCAGTACCAGCCTCGCCACGGCTCAGCTCACCCAGCGTCCTGGCGACTGTCTCCTCGATCGCCGCCCGCGCTTCGTTCTCCGGGCGCAGTTCAGCGGCGAATCGGCTGCGGACGTATTTCACCGGCACGGTGGCCACGGCGCCGTCCCACGCGGTGGCCTCGGCACAAGCCGCGTCGTCACCAGTGAGCACAGCCAGCGGAACACCGAGCGCCGCAGCCGAGGCCTGCACCAGGCCGATCTCCCCGGCGGCGCGGCCGTCGAGCCACATGTCCTCGATCTCGTGCCCCATGAAGCTGTGGCTCAGCACGCCGTGGGCGCCGGCGCGGGCGTGGTAGCCGACACAGACCATCGCGTCGTAGTCGCCGGTCAGGCCCTCGATCATGCCCATCGTCTTGGGCTTGCCGCGGATCAGGCGCGCGGCGGGGTGCAGGCTGTCGGTCATCAGGTTGCGCATGGGACCGTGGGCGTCGTTCACCACGATCTCGGTGGCCCCGGCCCGCACAGCGCCGCGGACGGCGGCGTTGACGTCCCCGGTCATCGCCAGCCGTCCGCGTTCGTAGTCGCGGCCGCCGGGCTGGACGTCGTCGGCGTCCACGAGCCCGGTGATCCCCTCCATGTCCGCGCTGATGAAGATCCGCATAGGGACCGTTGTAGCAGTCGGGCTACTTCTTGGCGAGCTTGTCCGCCAGCAGCTCGCCGGCCGCGGCGTAGTCCTCGGTGGTGACCTCCTGGAACCACACGTGGATGGTCTCGACCGGGGCCTTGTAGACGTCGACCATCGCGTCGGTGATGCGGGCGGCCAGCTCGCGCTTCTGCTCGGCGGTCTTGGGCATCTGCTGGATGGTGATGCTCGGCATGGTGCTCTCCTTCGCGATGCGGGACGGTTCCGGCCGTTCCGGTCCGTTCCCCCTTGCGAGATCAAGTCCATCGCAGACCGGCGGCGCGAACCAGACGCGACCGGCACTGGTTGCGATCACGATTCCTGATCGCCGGACGGTTTCTGATCGCCGGACGGTTCCTGATCGCCGGCCGATTCCTGATCGCCGGTGTCGTCGGCCATCGCCAGCTCGCAGCCCTGCATCAGGAGGCTGAAATGCGGAGTCGGCCGGGAGCGGCTGACCACCAGGTGGGTCATCAGCCGCAGCCCCGGCGGCTGGAAGGGCAGGAAGGCCACGCGGCGGTTGCGGATCTGCTCGGCGCGGGCGGCGTACATGACGGTGTAGCTGGTGCCGTCGGCGCCGATCGCGGCCAGGGTGTCGGCGAGCCGGGTGTACGGGTTCGCCGAGGCGGGCTCGCAGCCGGCGGCGTGGAACGCGCCGACGACCAGGTCCACCAGCGCCGGGTTGTTGCGCCGGGCGGTCAGCCGCAGGCCCAGCGGCGCCAGCGCGGCGAAGGTGGCGTACGGCTCCTGCGCGACCGGGTGGCGGGCCGGCACCGCGGCGACCACCTCGTCCCGCCACAGCGGCACCACCCGCAGGCCCCGGCCCTCGTCGGGCACCGTGCCGCGGACGAAGGCGGCGTCCAGGGAGCCGTCGGCGACCCGGTCCAGCCGCTCCGGCGTGGGCCCGGCCATCACCAGCTCGACCGGCAGGTCCGGGGCCAGGCGCACCAGCTCGTCCAGCACCATCTCCAGCCGCTCCCCCAGCCCGGAGCTGGTGCCGATGCGCAGCGGCGCCGGGCGGGCGCCGGCGGCCTGCGCCACCGCGGTCCGCGCCCGGGCCACGGCGGCCAGGACGTCGCGCG
Organism: Catenulispora sp. GP43; assembly: GCF_041260665.1. Lineage (NCBI taxonomy): Bacteria > Bacillati > Actinomycetota > Actinomycetes > Catenulisporales > Catenulisporaceae > Catenulispora > Catenulispora sp. GP43. The sequence goes on from NZ_JBGCCT010000002.1 coordinate 169,946, forward strand.
CCTGCGGCAGCAGCGCCTCGCCGGCCGGGGTGAGCCGCACGTGGCGCGGCGAGCGGTCGAACAGCTCGGCGGCCAGTTCCCGCTCCAGCCGCCGCAGCTGCTGGCTGACCGCCGGCTGCCCGATGTGCAGCCGTTCGGCGGCCCGGCCGAAGTGCAGCTCCTCGGCGACCGCCACGAAGTACTCGAGCTGGCGCAGTTCCATGGCGATCAAGGTAGCGTCGAGCGCACCGGGTGTGGCGGACGGCTGGGAAACTCTCCCCATCTGAAAGCCTCCGGGCCGCCAGCGATGAGTCCGCCGGGTCCGCGTCGTCCAACCTGCGAAGCGATCCGCCGAGGAAAGGGCCCGGAAATGAGCTACGCCGACGTCAACGGCCTGTCGATGTACTACGAGGAGCACGGGGACGCCGAGGTCACCGCGGACAACCCGGCGCTGGTGCTGCTGCACGGCGGCTTCCAGGGCACGGAGAACTGGGCGCCGCTCCTGCCGGTGCTGGCCGCCGGCCGGCGGGTGATCACGGCGGACCTGCAGGGCCACGCGCGCACCGCCGACGTCGACCGCCCGATCCGGGTGGAGACGCTCGGCGACGACGTGGCCGCGCTGATCAAGCATCTGGGGCTGGGGCGCGCGGACGTGATGGGCTACTCGTTCGGGGGCGGCGTGGCGCTGCGGTGCGGGATCCAGCACCCGGACGCGGTCCGCAAGCTGGTCGTGGTGTCGTTCCCGTTCCGCCTGGACGGCTTCTACGAGGATGTGCGCGCGCAGCAGCGGCAGATGTCGCCGGAGGCGGCGGCGTTCATGAAGGAGACGCCGATGTGGGAGCTGTACGAGCGCACAGCCCCTCGGCCGCAGGACTTCCCCACGCTGGTCGGCAAGATGAGCGACTGGTTGCAGACGCCGTTCGACTACTCCGAGGAGATCCGCGGCATCCAGGTGCCCACGCAGCTGGTCTTCGCCGACGCCGACATGTACTCGATGCAGCACGTCTGCGACTTCTGGGCGCTGCTCGGCGGCGGGGTGCGCGACGCGGGGTGGGACGGGGCGGGGCGGCCGGGGGCGCATCAGCTGGCGGTGCTGCCGGGGACCACGCACTACAACATCTTCATGGCGCCGGCGTTGGCTGCGACGGCTGACGCGTTCTTGTCGGCGTGAGGCACAGCTGGCGATAAGGGCAGGCCACGGTTTCCCGCGACCTGCCCTCGTTGCTACAACGAAGCGCAAGCGTCCTGCTACAGCGAAGCGCTCTGCGCGGCCTGCCAGACCGCCTGCTCCTCGTCGCCGAAGTGCGTGGCCTCCATCTGCGGGCCCTGCAACCAGTTCAGCCAGCCCAAAGGACTCGGTCCCTGGGACGGGTTCTGGTACCGGGAGTTCACACCGGTCTGCACACCGGTGCCGGTCGAGGGGTCGAAGTTCTGCAGCCACGGCCCGCCGCTGCACCCCGGGGCCTGGGCGGTGTTCAGCACGTCGTTGGCGTAGACGGCGTCGGGCTGGGACTGGCCGCGGGTGACGTTCAAGGTGCGGCCGTCGAAGCTGCGCCACAGGTTCTGCGGCTCGCCGTTGCTGGCCTTCGTGCCGTTGTTGTTGTTCGACCAGTACCAGTTGCGCTCGTTGGTCTGCGGGTAGCCGAACATGTACTCGTACTGGTTCTGCGGCTGGTTGAAGGCGATCTGCTGGGCACCGGTGACCTGCGCGATGGGCCGCGGGTCGTCGGAGTTGGCGACCAGTATCGCGGCCATGTCGTGGCCCAGGGCGAAGTCGGCGCTGTTGCTCCAGGTGTTCGTGATCCACGCCCGCGTGGCGCTCCACACCACCCCGAACGGCGCGATGTCCTTGCCGGGCAGTGCGGTGCTGGTGGTGCCGCGCGGCAGGGCCGCGCCGTTGTAGCCCGGGATGAAGACCATGTTGGTGACCACGGTGTTGCCTATGCCGTAGGGCGCGCCGAGGTCGAACGGCGTATGAACGGCCACGCAGTGCGCGGCGGTCACCACGGTGCTCTGGTTGCCGCTGGTCACGACGTCCGCCGAGCACGAGTCGGGGACGAGCGCGCCGCTGTCGACGTCCTTCTGGACGAAGAACAGCTTCCCGGCAGTGCGGGATATGAGTCCCTGGCCCTCGGTCGACCACGGCGCGCTGAGGTCGTCCCAGCCGCTCGCCGGTCCGGTGGCGTCCTGGCCGTCGTCGTTCAGGCCGACGGAGGCCATCTGGGCCAGGGTCCAGAAGTAGTTCACCTCGGTGCGCAGGTCCTGGTTGAAGTTCGGCCCGGCGGCGACCAGCGGCCGCAGTTCCAGCGGGGTGGTGTCGGCGTGCGCGGCCGGCGCGGTGAGGCCGATGGTGGCGGCGGCGACGGCCACGGCGCCCAGGCGTGCGGCAGCGGTGCGGAGATGGCGTCTCAAGGTTCTTCCCCCATATCGACGGATCGGTGGCTGAGACGCCAGAGTCACATCCGCGGTTCACAATCCGAGCACAGCGAGTGCACATCAGTGCGGGCCCCGCGGATATCGTGATGTCCGTGCTCGCTGACCGCTCAGCCCCCGAACACGTCCGCGAGGTCGTAGGCCGCCGGCACCTCCAGCTGCTCGTACGAGCACGACTTCGCCTCCCGGTCCGGCCGCCAGCGCACGAAGCGTCCGTTGTGCCGGAACCGGTCCCCCTGCAGCTGGTCGTAGCGCACTTCGCAGACCAGCTCGGGGCGCAGCGCGATGAACGACACGTCCTTGCCGGCGTTCCAGCGGTTCAGCGTTCCGGGGCGGCGGTGCTCCTCGTCGCCCTCGTCGGCGGCGTCCACCCAGGGATGCGCCTCACCCTCGGGCAGCAGGTACGGCGCGAGTTCGTCGATCAACTCGGCGCGGCGGGCCATGGTGAAGGCGCTGGAGCCGCCGACGTAGTTCAGGACGCCGTCCCGGCCGTACAGGCCGAGCATCAGGGAGCCGACGACCGGGCCGCTCTTGTGCAGGCGGTAGCCGGCGACGACCACGTCCGCGGTGCGCTCGTGCTTGACCTTCACCATGCTGCGCTCGCCGGGGGTGTACGGGCCCTGCGACGGCTTGGCGACCACGCCGTCCAGGCCGGCGCCCTCGAAGCGGGCGAACCAGGTGGTGGCCAGGTCCGGGTCGTCGGTGGCCCGGGTGACGTGCACGTGCTCGTGCTCGGCCACGGCGGCGACCAGGGCCGCGCGGCGCTCGGTGAACGGCTCGGCGGTCAGGTCGCGGTCGGCCAGGGCCAGCAGGTCGAAGGCGATGAAGGAGGCCGGGGTGCGTTCGGCGAGCAGCTGGATGCGGGAGGCCGCGGGGTGGATGCGGTCGCTGAGGCGGTCGAAGTCCAGGCGGCTTTCGACGACCACCACGATCTCGCCGTCCACGACGCAGCGCTGCGGCAGCGCGGCCTTCAGCGACTCGACCAGCTCCGGGAAGTAGCGGCCGAGCTCCTTGCCGCCGCGGCTGCCGAGCACGACCTGGTCGCCGTCGCGGAAGACGACGCAGCGGAAGCCGTCCCATTTGGGTTCGTAGAGGTAGTCGCCGGTGGGGACCTTGGCCGCGGACTTGGCCAGCATCGGCTCGACCGGGGGCGCCACCGGCAGGTTCATGGCGGACATCTCAGTTCCCTGCTTCCTTCCCAGCGCTGCGGGCCTTGGAGGGCTGGACCCGCTTGGGCTCGCCGGGCATCTTGGGGAAGTCCGGCGGGTAGGGCAGGTCGCCCAGGCCCCGGTCCTTCTCGTCGCGGTCGGCCATCTCCAGCAGCGCGTCCAGGCTGTGTGCGACGTCGTCGATCTCGGCGTTCGCGTCGCCGTTCTTGGCGAACAGGTCCGGGACGGTCTGCACGGTGAAGTCCCCGGGCGCCACGTCGCCGAGGTCGTCCCAGCGGACCGGCATCGACACCGGCGCCTCGGGGCGGGCCCGGGTGGAGTAGGGGGCCACGGTCATGCGGTCGCGGGCCATCTGGTTGAAGTCGATGAAGATGCGCTCGCCGCGCTCCTCCTTCCACCAGGACGTCGTCACCAGGTCCGGGTGGCGCCGTTCCAGTTCGCGGGCCAGGGCGATCACCGCGCGCCGGGCCTGGACGAACGTCCAGCGCGGCTCGATGCGGACCAGCAGGTGCAGGCCGCGGCCGCCCGAGGTCTTCACGAAGGGCCGGATGCCGAGTTCGGCGAACAGCTCGGGCCGGCGACCTGGACGGCTTCGGCGAAGTCGGTGCCGGGCTGCGGGTCCAGGTCGATGCGCAGCTCGTCGGGGTGGTCGGTGTCGGCGGCGCGGACCGGCCAGCCGTGCAGTTCCAGCGTGCCCATCTGGACGGTCCACAGCGCGGTGGCCGGCTCGGTGATGCAGACCTCGTCGCCGGTGCGGCCGCTGGGGAAGGTGACGCGCGCGGTCGAGGCCCAGTCCGGCAGGCCCTTGGGCGCGGCCTTGGTGAAGAAGGACTTGCCGCCCAGGCCGTCCGGAAAGCGGTTCAGGGCCACGGGGCGGTCGGCCAGGCCCCGGAACAGTCCGTCGGCCACGCTCGCGTAGTAGGTGGCCAGGCCGAGTTTGGTGACTCCGGCGTCGGGGAAGAGAAGTTTGTCCGGCGAGGAGATCCGGACGCTGCGACCACCGGCTTCGACGTGCGCTTCGGCAGAACCCATAGTCGGCAGGCTACGGCCCGGTGCCCACAAGCGCACCCCGGAGCGTGCCGGAGCACGCACGGCGGTTATCCCCGGCCACAACCGCGGGCCGCCAGCCATGTCCATCAGAACAGTGACCTGAGGGCCACTTTCCGCGACCATTTTCAAGTGTGGACGGGAAGGTCCCGGCCCACGGAACCGGAAAAGGGTGCGGAATCATGGCGCGGGTGACGGTCGACAAGGAGAACCACCTTCCCGTCGACATCCACTACGAGGACCGGGGCTCCGGCCGGCCGGTCGTGCTGCTCCACGGCTGGCCGCTGTCCGTCGGCCAGTGGGAGTTCCAGATCCCCGACCTGCTGGCGGCCGGGCACCGCGTGGTCGCCTACGACGGCCGCGGCTTCGGCGGCTCGGCCAAACCGCGCGGCGGCTACGACCCGGACACCCTGGCCGCCGACCTGCACATGCTGCTGGAACACCTGGACCTGCGCGAGACCGCGCTGGTCGGCTTCTCCTCCGGCGCCAACACGGCCGCGCGCTACCTGAGCCGCTTCGGCAACCAGCGCGTGTCCCGGCTGGTGCTGGTGTCGCCGGCGAGCCCGTACCTGCGCCGCACCGACGCGCACCCCGAGGGCTTCCTGGAGGACGCGAAGCTGCGCGAGTACCAGCGCTGCCTGACCGACGACCGCGTCAGCTTCCTGCACCGCTTCGCCACCAAGTTCTTCGAGGTCAGCCGGACCTCGGCGGGCCGTCCGGTGATGCCGCAGCCGCTGCACACCCGCGTGGTCATGCTCGCCGCCGCGGCCAGCCACCGCGGCGCGCTGCAGACCCTGGGCCTGGCGGCGACCACGGACTTCCGCGACGACCTGCGGGCCATCACCGTGCCGACGCTGGTCGTGCACGGCGAGGCCGACGCCGTCCTGCCGGTGGACGCCACCGGCGCCCGCGTCGCCGAGGCGGTCGCCGGCAGCCGCCTGCTGCGGATGCAGGGCGCACCGCACGGCCTGATCGTCACCCGCGCCGCTGAGTTCAATCGCGAACTGCTGGCGTTCCTGGAGGGGTGACGGGAGCGGGCGGTCCGGCAGTGCCCTCTCCGGCCGCCCGCAGCCCTTCTCCCCCTCCCCCCGTTGGAAATGGTTTACGGGATCCGCTGGTGGCGCGGCGCGTCAGGCGGTGGTCGACGCGCGTTGGCGGCTGGTGGTGCGGGCAGGTGGGGGCGCCGACCCCGAAACCCCTCACCCAAGCCGCGTAGCGATGATCGCTGCGGTCGTCGGGGTGGTCAGCACCTCGGCGGCGACCAGCCGCGGATGGCCGAGGTAGAAGACGCGCAGCTCGTCGACCCGGCCGTCGAACAACGGCGGCCAGGCCTCGGCGGGCGTGAAGTCATCCATGATGAGCACGCCGCCGGGCGCGAGCAGGTCCACGACGCGCTCGGGATCGTCGCGCTTGCCGCCGCCGTCGCAGAAGAAGACGTCGAACGGTGCGTGCGCCTCCAGCAGCCGCCAGTCCCCGGCCAGCACCTCGACGCGGGCGTCGTCGGCGTAGAGCGCGGCGGCGCGGGCGGCGAGCTTCGGCTCGCGCTCGGCGGTGACCAGCCGGGCGGCCGGGCCCAGGCCACTGTGCAGCCAGGCGGTGCCTACCCCGGCGCCGGTGCCGCTCTCGGCGATCACGCCGGCCGGCTTGGCGGCGGCGGCCGCGCTCAGCAGGCGGCCGACTTCGGGGATGCAGGATCGGGTGAAGCCCGCTTCGGCCGCGAAGTGCTCGGCGGCGGTGACGGCCGTCGGGTAAGGACGTTGCATAGAGGGTGTTTTAGCCCCCTGATCCCGCCTCTGCAACCAGTGCGGAGTCGATCTCATAGGCCAGGCTCAACTCCGCCACCGCCCGGGGATTCGACAGCGACCGGCCCGTCCGCTCCTCCAGCCGCCGCAGCCGATACCGCACCGTGTTCGGATGCACGAACAGCAGCTTGGCCGCCTCGGCCGCCGATCCGTCGGCGTCCAGCCAGGCGCCGAAGGTGTGCAGCAGCAGCGTCCGGTCCTCCTCGGCCAGGCCGTCGAGCCCGCCGAGGACCGCGTCCGCGACGCGCGGCATGATGTCCGGCGCGCTGGCCGCCGCCGCCGAGAGGAGGTCGCGGCCGAAGACCACTACCGTGCGCCGTTCCTGCGCGCCGCGCATGGCGATGCGGGCCAGGCGCATGGCCTGGCAGGTGGACAGCAGGTGCTCGTACGGCGGGCTGACGCCGACGCGGCCGGTACCCTCGGCGGCCAGGGCGGCGACCATCTTGTCGAACTGGTCGCCGGGGCGCGCAAGGTGCGCCACGCCGACTTCGACGTCGTGCATCAGGCGCCAGGCCGAGTCGATGCCCATGCCGCCGAGTTCGCGCTCGATGTGCGGCAGGCCGTATTCGCCGGCGTTGGGGACGCGGGCGGCGATGACCACGTAGGGGCCGACGGTGGGCAGGCGCAGCAGTTCGGCGGCCTCCCAGACGTTGGTGTCGTCCAGGCGGCCCTCCAGCAGGGCCTGGACCAGGGCCGCGCGCTGCTGCTCCTCGCGGCGCGCCTGGTAGCGCAGTTCCTCCTTGTAGGCCGCGGAGCTCTCGCGGGTGAAGGCGTCCAGGGTGTCCATCACCTCCGAGGCCGCGCGCAGGGCCGCCTGCGTGGACAGGCCGACGGAGTCCGCGGTGCCGGCCAGTTCCTTCCACAGCACGCCGAAGGCGATGCGGTAGCCGTCCATGATGACGGTCAGCGGGATGCCCTCCATCGCCCGGTCCCGGCCCGAGGTTGCCGCCGGGCGGGCGTCGGGGGGCATGTAGCGGGTGATGGGCTCGAACGCGAAGTGGATGTGGTCCTTGATCGTCACGTGGAGCGCGTCCGGCGCGATCATGCCGATGTAGAGCGGGAACTCCTCGGCGACCCGGTTCAGCACCAGGTCCGTCAGCTCGTCGGTGCGGGCCAGCATCAGGCCCGCGAGTTTGGCTATCTCGGCGTCTACCGGGGTCCGGGAAGCGATCTGCGGCACACACTCAATGTAGCGAGCCGGACACGCACGGGAAGGGGAATCCGAGTCCTGATCCCCTTCCCGGAGCCCCCGGAGCCGGCGCTGGCGCTGGCGCCGTCAGGGCCCGACTCGCTCGAACACCAGGTCGGCGATCGGGCGGCCGTCGCGCAGGCCGCGGCGCTCGTAGCCGGTCAGGGGACGCCCGACTGCCTCGCGCGGGGCGTAGCCGTCGAAGCGGTTGCGCAGTCCCGGGTCGGCCTGGAGCACCTCGAGCATCTGCTCGGCGTACTCGGCCCAGTCGGTGGCGCAGTGCAGGACCCCGCCGGCCTCCAGCCGGTCGCGCAGCAGCGCGACGGTGTCGGGCTGGATGATCCGGCGCTTGTGGTGCTTGGCCTTGGGCCAGGGGTCGGGGAAGTAGACGTGCACCGCGGCCAGCGAGCCGGCGGCGATCGAGTCGCGCAGCAGGAACAGCACGTCGCCGCGGGCCACCCGGACGTTCGTCAGCCCGCGCACCTCGGCCAGCGCGATCAGGTTGCCCAGGCCCGGGGTGTGGACGTCGACGCCGAGGTAGTCCCGGCCGGGGTCGGCGGCGGCCATCTCGGCGGTCGCCTCGCCCATGCCGCAGCCGATCTCCAGCACCAGCGGGGCGCGCCGGCCGAACAGGGCTTCCCGGTCGAACGCAGCGTCGGGGGCGACGGCCGGGGTGTGGTACTCGTGGTGCGGATCCGGGATGGTGTGGCCATAGACCGGCCAGAGCCTGGTCAGCGCGTCGGCCTGGGTGGTGCTGGCCCGGCCGCGGCGCGGGTGGAAGGTGCGTATCAAGCCGTGCCGGGCGTGCCGCTCGGGGGCGGGCTCGGCAGGCCCGGTCTGCGTTATCGCCTGCGCGCCGGCCGTTATCGCGTCGGTCTCCACCGGGTCCTCGTGCACCTTGTCCACCCGCCCCAGCCTACCGGTGCGGCGGCCGCGACCTGCGCGGCCGCCCGCCGTGGTCAGCGCGGCGTGAGCACGAACAGCGGGATCTGCCGGTCGGTCTTGGTCTGGTAGGTGTCGTAGTCCGGCCAGGCCGCGGTGGCCCGGGCCCACCACTGGGCCTTCTCCTCGCCGGCGGCCTCGTGGGCGAGGTACTGCTTCTTCGTCGCGCCGTCCTGCAGCTCGACCTCCGGGTGGGCCACGATGTTGTGGTACCAGACCGGGTGCTGCGGCGCTCCGCCCATCGAGGCGACCACGGCGTAGGAGCCGTCGTGCTCGATCCGCATCAGCGGGGTCTTGCGGGTCTTGCCGGTCTTGGCCCCGGTCGTGGTCAGGATGATGATCGGCCTGCCGTTCAGCAGGTTGCCCTCGGCACCGTCCGTCGACTCGTACAGGTCGACGGTCTCGCGGACGTAGTCGCGGGGACTGGGGGCGTATTCGGAGTCTGTCGCCATGATCTCCAGTGAACTGCAAACCCGGTGACTTGTCGCGGCGGCATGCGGGAGGATCACGCCATGGCGACGAAGTACTTGTTCTTCTGGGGACACACACCGAAGAAGGCCGGGACCGTCGGCGCGGAGTGCCTGAGCCAGTGGTACCCGGCGCCGTTCGAGGTGGACGGCGTCCGGTTCACGACGGCCGAGCACTACATGATGTGGGGCAAAGCACAGCTGTTCGGGGACCCGGAGGCCGCGGCGCGGATCCTGGCCGCCGGACACCCCGAGCAGGCCAAGGACCTCGGACGGACGATCACCGGGTTCGACGAGGCGAAGTGGGTCGCCGAACGGCTGGCCATCGTGACCGCGGGCAGTGTGGAGAAGTTCCGGCAGAACCCGGACTTGCTGGCCTTCCTGCTCGCGACCGGCGAGCGGGTGCTGGTGGAGGCCAGCCCGCTGGACCGCGTCTGGGGGATCGGGCTGGCCGCCGACGACGAGCGGGCCCAGGCCCCCGCGAAGTGGCGGGGCCTGAACCTGCTCGGCGAGGCGCTGATGGCGGCTCGGGAGACGCTGCGGGGCGAGTAGGCAGCAGCAGGCCGCAGACCTGCCTAGGCGTCGCGCAACCGCAGCGTCAGGCCCCCGAGGCCGAGCGCCCCGAAGGCCCACAGCGCCAGCACCCCGAGCCCCTGCCACGGGGACAGCGGCTGGCCCGCCAGGCCGATCGTGGACTGCACGTCCAGGCCGGCCTGCATCGGGGCGAGCTGCATGGTGTGGCGGTGCCAGTCCGGGTTGGAGATGACCTGCGCCAGGATCGGGAACAGGTACAGCAGCCCCAGCACCGTCCCGACCGCCGCGGCCGAGTCCCGCAGCAGGGCCGTGACGCCGACCCCGAGCAGCGCGACCAGCACCAGGTAGAGCACCGAGCCGAAGGCCGCGCGCAGCGTCGCGGCCGAGGCCAGGTGCCCGTAGCCGTGCCCCGCCGTGAAGCCGTTGCCGGGCTCCAGGGCCAGCGCGACCAGCGCCGAGGCGGCCACCGCCAGGACCCCGGCGGCGGCGGTCACGGCCGCGACGACCGCGGCCTTGGCCGCCAGCACCGCCTCGCGGCGGGGCATCGCGGCGAAGGTGACGCGGATCATCCCGGTGCCGTACTCCTCCCCCACGGCGAGCACGGCCAGCACCGCGACCACCGCCTGCCCGGCCAGCACGCCGAGCAGGCCGACCTTCGCCGGGTCCTCGCCGCAGCCGGCCCCGTCGCAGGTCACGGTGGCCGCCGAGACCGCGCTGAGCCCCACGGTCAGCACCACGGCCGCGGCCAGCAGCCACGCGGTGCCGGCGAGCGTGCGCAGTTTGGTCCACTCGGCGTGCAGCGCGTCGGCGAACGCGCTCGCCTTCACCGCGCCGCTCACACATCCCTCCGGCACAGCTGCCGGTGCGCGAAGGCGTAGGCGACGGCCGCCCACAGACCCAACACGGCCAGCCCGAGCCACGGCGAGAGCGGGAAGTAGCCGTTCGTCGGTGTGTAGGACGCCTTGACCTGCGGCCACGCGGTGACCGTCTGCTGCACCGCGAAGGCGGCGGCCGGCGTCACCCGGGCCAGCCACTCGGCGGCCCCGGCCGGCAGGACCGAGGCGACGGCCAGGATGTACGGCAGCACCACCGCCACGATCACCGCCGCGACGGCCGCCGCCCCGCGCCGCACGATGGTGGCGATCGCCAGGGCGAACACCGCCGCCACGGCCAGCAGCAGCGCCGTGCCGACCACCATGCGGATCTCGGCCTGTGTCGAGGCGTAGTACACGTACATGCGCTTGCTGTGATCCACCGCGCGCACTGCCGGAACCGCGATCGCCGCGGCGACCAGGCCGACCACGAACGACACCCCGCCGAGCACCACCGCCTTGGCCGCCAGCAGCCGGCCGCGCCGCGGGCTGGCCGCCAGCGAGGTGCGGATCAGGCCCCGGCGGTACTCCGAGGTCATGCTCAGCGCGGCGACCACGATCACCGCGATCAGTCCGCCGAAGGTGCCGGCCAGCGAGCTCTCGGGGGTCTTGCCCGCGCCTTCGCCGGGCGCTGACGGGGCGATGTCACCCGTGCCGGTGACGGTGAAGCCGTCGGCGGCATCGGCACCGGCACCGGCATTAGACACGGCGCCGGCCACGGCCTCCGGGCCCTGCAGCGCGCCCGGCCCGCCGTCGGCTGCCGCCGCACTGCCGATCGCCGGGACCGTCCAGTCGCCGGTGCTGTCGCCGGTCACGGCGATCTGGTCGAAGGTACCGGTGGCCAGGGTCGGACCGGTGTTGGTCGAGCTGCCGCCGAAGGAGTTCTTCACGACCGCGAAGTCCGGCGAGGCGGTGAACACACCGACCTGGACGCTCTTCGGCAGGTTCGCCAAGTGCGCGGTGCCGATCTGCGTCCAGGTGGTGCCGTCGGTGGAGGAGAAGCCGGTGAGCGTGTCGCCGGCACGGGTCAGGCGCAGCCAGCGCGGCTCGGCGGCGGTGACGGAGACGGCGGGGCCGGCGGTGTCGTGGGTGTAGTCGTACTGCATCCGGATGCCGTGGCTGCCTGAGGCCAGGACGGCGGCGTAGGCGGAGCCGGCGGTGGTGCCGTCCTTGATCAGGATCCCGGCCTTCGACCAGGGCTGGAGCCCGTCGATCAGACCGGCGGTGGGGTTGCCGGGGTCGGCCGGTCCGCCGCCGTCGGGCGAATACTTGCCGTCGAACCCGGTGAGGCGCGCGGTGACGGTGCCGTCGCCGGTCAGGGTGCGGTGCACGAAGGTGGACTGGTCGTCGACCTCCTGGCCGGTGGCGTCCTGCGGCGGACCGCTGATGTGGCAGCTGTGGGTCGGGGCGTCGCCGACGTGGTCGCAGGCGATCTTGCTGCCCAGCGGGCCGAGCATGCCGAGCGCGACCGTCAGGATCGCGGCCAGGACCAGGCCGGCCACCCAGCCGCGGACCGTGCGCAGCTTGGTCCACTCGGCGTGGACGAGCTGACCGAAACCGTCGCGGCCGGCCATCACGCCACCTCCTCGGCGTTCGTGGCCTCGACCGTCGCGGTGGCATCGACCGTGGCGGTGGCATCGGCGGCGCGGAACTCGACCGAGTCGCGGGTGAGGTCCATGTACGCCTCCTCCAGGGTGGCACGGTGTGCGGAGACCTCGGCGAACGGAACGGCGCCCGCGTTCAGGACCCTGACGACCTCCTCGGCGCCCAGCCCGTCCACGGTCAGCTGGTCCGGCCCGGTGACCGCGACGGTACCGCCGGCGTTCGCCAGCGCCGTCGTGGCCTCGGCCCGCGCCCCGGTGCGCAGCACCACGCGGCCCCCGGAGGACCGCGCTATCAGCTCGGCCACGCCGGTGTCGGCGACGACCCTGCCGCGCCCGGCCACGACCAGGTGGTCCGCGCAGCCCTCCAGCTCGCTCATCAGATGGCTGGACACCAGGACCGCGCGTCCCTCGCCGGCCAGGGCCTTGAGATAGCCGCGGATCCAGACGATCCCCTCGGGGTCCAGGCCGTTGAAGGGCTCGTCGAGCATCACCACCGGCGGGTCGCCGAGCATCGCCGCGGCGATCCCGAGGCGCTGGCGCATCCCGAGGGAGTAGCCGCCGGCCTTGCGGCCGATCGCCGAGGCCAGGCCCGAGGCCTGGACCACCTCCTCGACGCGCTTGGCGCCCAGGCCCTGCGAGTGCGCGAGCCACAGCAGGTGGTTGCGGGCGCTGCGGCCGGGCTGCAGCGCGGCGGCGTCGAGCAGGGCGCCGATGTGGCCCAGCGGTCGGCGCAGCCGGGCATAGGGGACGCCGCCGATCAGCGCCCTGCCCTCGTCGGGCGTGTCGAGGCCGAGGATGACCCGCATGGTCGTGGACTTGCCGGCGCCGTTCGGACCGACGAAGCCGGTGACCTTCCCGGCGGCGACGTCGAAGGACATGCCGTCGAGGGCCGCGGTGGCGCCGAAGCGTTTGCGCAGGCCCTGGACCGCTATGGCCGGCGGTGAGGCGTCGGTCCTGGTTGTCATGGCTGTCATGTCCTGAAGGCTAGGAAGGGGATGGTGCTGGAATCGTCCCGCGCGAGAGCGGTCTGAGGCGTCCCCCACGCGGGGGACGATCGGCGCCGGAGACGTCCCCGGACAGGGGGAGGTGCACAGGCGGGGAAGTCGATCAGAATAGGCGGCGTGCTTCAGGAACGCGGCGGTGAGCGGCGGGCGGGGACGGCGGCGGCCGTGCTCGCCGGGGCCGCGCTGGCCGAGGCGTTGGCGCGCGGGGTGGCCGAGCATCGGAACGGGTCGTCCGGGGTGCTGCTGACGTCGGCGTTCCTGGCGCTGTGCGCGACGCTGCCGCTGGGGTTCCTCGGCGCCGTCGGGGCGGCCACGGCCGTGGTCGCAGCGTCCGTGCTGGCGATGACGATCACCGGGGTGCTGCCCGCCGGGTCGGCGGTGGCCGCGGTCGTGGCGATGTATCGGCTGGGATGGGCCGCCGGCTCCTTCGCCGAATCGCGGCTGAGGCGGTCGGCGGGAGCGTTCGCCGTCGCGCTGTCGGTGCCGTTTCCGGTGATCGCGCTGTGCGTGCCGCGCACTTCCGACGCCGGGGTGGTCGCGGTCCTGCTGGCCGCGCTGGCCCCGGCGGCCGCGTTCGCCGGGAACGCGGCGCACGCGCGCGCCGAGGCGCGCGTCCACCAGGCGGCGCGGGAGGCCGTGGCACGCTCCCTGGTCGAGCACACGGCGCGCGGCGAACGGGCCCGGATCGCGCGGGAGCTGCACGACGTGGTCGCGCACCACATCTCGATGATCGCGGTCCAGGCCGAGACGGCGCGGCTGGCCACGCCCGGGATGCCGGCCGCCGGCGCCGAGCGGCTGCTGGCGATCGGCGACACGGCGCGCGCCGGCCTGACGGAGATGCGGCGGCTGCTGGGCGTGCTGCGCGAGGACGCGGGCCCGGCGGACGAGCGGGAGAGCCGGCAGCCGCAGCCGGGGCTGGACCAGCTGCTGGCGCTGGTGGACGCGGCGCGGCTGACGTCCGGGGCGACGACGCGGCTGATCGTGTCCGGGGCGCCGGCCGCGCTGGATCCGGGGGTGGAGCTGGCGGCGTACCGGATCACGCAGGAGGCGCTGACGAACGCGCGGCGGCACGCGCCGGGCGCGCCGGTGGATGTGGAGCTGCGGTTCACGGACGAGACGTTGCGGTTGCGGATCAGGGACAGCGGGCCGGGGGCGGAGAGTCAGGATACTGATTCTGTGGCCTCGGCCGGCGGACACGGGGTGGCGGGCATGCGGGAGCGGGCGGCGGCGGTGGGCGGGCGGCTGGCGGCGGGGCCTTCGCCGACGGGCGGGTTCCTGGTCGAGGCGGAGTTGCCGGCCGGGGCCGGCGTGGACGGCGCGCTGTGATGCCGCCGCAGCCTCAGCCGCAGTCGGTACCGATCCGGATCGTGATCGCCGATGACCATCTGGTGGTGCGGACGGGGTTCGCGGCCCTGTTGGCGACACAGGCGGACTTCGAGGTCGTGGGCACCGCCTCCGATGGCGAGGAGACGGTCCGGCTGTGCCGGGAGGTGGAACCGGACGTGGTGCTGATGGACGTGCGGATGCCCGGGACGGACGGGATCGAGGCGACGCGGCGGGTGGTGGCCGAGGCCGGCGCGCGGGGTGCGGCCGGTCCCAGGATCCTGATCCTGACGACTTTCGATCTGGACAGCTATGTCTACGACGCGCTGTCCGCCGGGGCCAGCGGCTTCCTGTTGAAGGACGCGACGGCCGAGCGGCTGTTCGAGGCGGTGCGGGTGGTGGCCGCCGGGGAGGCTTTGCTGGCGCCGGGGGTGACGCGGCGGTTGATCAGTGAGTTCGCACGGTTGCGGCCCGGGGGTGGAGTCTCGGCCGCGGAATCAGCCATCGGCACGCCCGCTGGCGCGGCGCCTCGCACATCCGCCGAAGCGGATCCGAATACGGCTCCGGCTCCGCCTCCGGCTCCGGATCCCCGGAGCAGAGGCCGGGCGCCGGCCGCCGTCCCGGGCCGGGGCCCGGCCGCCCTCACCCCGCGCGAGACCGAGGTCCTGCTCCTGCTGGCCCGGGGCCTGTCGAACCCGGAGATCGCCGCGGAACTGGTCGTCACCGACGAGACCGTGAAGACCCACGTCAGCAGGATCCTGACCAAGCTGGGCCTGCGCGACCGGACCCAGGCCGTGGTCGCGGCGTACGAGTCCGGGCTGGTGGTGCCCGGCGGCGAGCATCAGGAGCGTCCGCCGAACCGCCACTGATGCACCTCGACCTCGGCGTACCCGCTGCGGGGCAGGGTGGCGCGCGCCGCGTCGGCGCTGGAGGCGCGCAGCAGGGCGACGGTCCCGAGCCACCGCCGGCCGTCGTCGGACAGCAGCGGCCCGAACGCGATGACCCCTTCGGCGTCGGGCACCGCGGGCACCTCGCCGACCGGCCGGGGCTTACCGAGGCCGAGCACGAGGTACCCGTCGGCCTCGGGCGCGCCACCGGGGTACTCCCACATGGTGCGCCCGACGTCGTCGCGCCACCGCCGCAGCATCACGTCCCGGTAGACACCGGCCTGGTACCCGGGCTCCTCGAACGCGAAGGCACGCGCGGCCGCCGCGTCGGGCAGCGTGAGGATGTGCACGCTGCCCGTCGGCACCTCCTCGTCGCCGAACACCGTCGGCCCCCGCGCGATCATCTGCTGCGCGAACCGGTCCATGTAGGACCAGTGGTCCTCCAGGAGCTCCATGCGCAGTGCGAGGGAGTCGGCGCGGTCGCGGTGGTAGCAGAAGAATTCCATAGGGGCCAGTCTCCCGCAGCCGACCCGCTCCCGGCCTGACCGACCTTGATCGAGTTCAGACAAGGCCGGAAGGCATCAGCGGTCAGCGGACCAGGACCGAGGCGTCCGGCCAAGCGATGCGCAGTTTGGCCGGCGCGGCTGCTCGACGCACGTCAGTAGTTCATGGGCGTGCCGAACGTCCAGGCGACGTCGCCGGAGAACACCCAGCCGCGCCCGCTTCCGTCGGTGCTGAGAGTGGTGTCGGCGTAGTGCCAGATCTCGCCCCCCATGTGTGACCCACCTCACCTCCCCCCACTGCATAGCCCGAGCGGGCCTGGTGTCTTCTTACAGGTACGGGGAGAACGCACAAGCCAGGGGACGGTGTGGATGAGACGGTCGCAGACCGAGGAGTTCGAGCGGTTCGTCGCGGCCCGATGGTCGGCGCTGAACCAGCTCGGCTCCCTGCTGACCGGAGGCGACCGGCAGCGGGCCGAGGACCTCGTCCAGGAATCGCTGGTCAAGCTGTGGTCGGCCTGGCCCCGGGTCGCCGACGAAGCGCCCGAGGCCTATGCGCGCACCGTATTGGCGCGGCTGGCGGCACGCTCGGCGCGGCGCCGGTGGTGGGGCGAGCGCCCCTCCGAGCAGGTGCCGGACGTCGTGCAGGCGGGTGACCTGGCCGCGGCCGTGGCCGAGCGCACGAGGTTGGAGGCGGCGCTGGCGCAGTTGCCGCCCCGGCAGCGCACGGCCGTGATCCTGCGCTACTACCTGGACATGTCCGAGAACCAGGTGGCCGAGGTACTCGGCTACCCGATCGGCACGGTGCGGTCGCACACCGCACGCGGGGTGGCACGGCTGCGCGAGATCTTCGCACAAAGCACCGAGACGGCAGGGTAGAGGAGGCGTGATGGACGACTTCGAGCAGGACCTGATCCAGATGCTGCGTCAGCCTCTGGATCCCCAGCCCTTCGAACCGCGTCACCGCGAGCGGCTGTGGGCTGCGGTGCGGGCCCGGCGGCGGGCCCGCGTGCGGCGGATCGTCGCCGGTTCGGTCGTCGCCGCCGCGGCCTGCGCCGTCGGGCTGGTGCTGCTGCCCCGCGCCGTCGACGCAGGTCCCAGACCGACGATTCCGCCGGCGACCTCGGTGCCGACGCCGCCACTGCCCAGCTCCCTGCCGCAGACTCCCCCGGCCAGCGGCGGGCCCACAGCGTCTGCGACGACGGTGTCCCAGACTCCGACCAGTCCTCCGCACTCCTCATCAGGGGCAATCGGCATGACGTCTTCGAGCACGTCTTCGACCACGTCCTCAGTCCCGACGAGTCCCACCACGACGACAGCTACCCGCTAACCAGACCCACCAGACACCCGTCACCTGCCGACGCCGAGGCGTAGCGAGTCCCGCTCACGCCGCGGCGAGCCTCGGCACGCTCCGGCCTGCCCGAAAACAGCCCGGATGAGGCTGATGGCACCGGTTCGGCGGGAACCGAACCAGGGAAGCCCGAATGGCATTCGCTAATTCCGCAGAGGCACAGGTACCGGCACCGACACCGACACAGTCGCGTCTGTCGCGCTCGCATCAGCGGGACCAGCGGGACCGGCGGGACCGGCGGGACCAGCCGCCAAAGAAGGAATACGCCGACGCAGCCCTCCGCCAAGCCGCGCCAACAGTGCTGGCCGTCTACGGCGCGCTCAAGCTCACCGGCTTCCTCGTGCTCATGTGGCTCCTGGACACCACCGGCGACTACCGCTCCAAGGCGCCGCGCTACGGTGGCGGCACCCACGCCTGGGACGTCGTTTCTTCCTGGGACGGCTGGTGGTACCGACAGATCGCAGAACACGGCTACCACCCGCGGTTGGTCCCGGTACCGGGCGGCAGCGGCCACTGGTCGGTGGAGCAGAACTCGGCGGCGTTCTTCCCTCTGTACCCGGCCCTGATCCGCGCCGTCTCGGCGATGACCGGCCTGGGCTCCTACGGCGCCGGCCTGACGGTGTCCATAGCCGCCTCGTTCGCGGCGGCCTTGGGGATCTACCGGGTCGCCGCCGGTCTGGCGGGCCACCGTGTCGGCCTGCTGGCCGCCGGCTTGTGGGCGGTCTGGCCGGGCTCGGGCGTGGAGTGGGCCGTCTATTCGGACTCCCTGTTCATCGCCCTCGCCGCCTGGACCTGCCACGCCGTCCTGGCCCGGCGCTGGCTGACCGCCGGCGCCCTGTGCCTGGTGGCCGGACTGAGCAGGCCCACCGCCGTCACGCTCATCGCCGCGGTCGCCGGGGCAGCCGTCCCGGCGGCCCTGCGTCGCGGGGACGACCGCCGGCGACCGCTCGCCGCCGCCGCGCTGGCGCCGCTGGGGCTGGTGGGGTATCTCGGCTGGGTCGGCGAACAGGCCGGCAACGTCAAGGCCTACACGATCCTGGAGTCAGACGCCTGGGACCACTACTTCGACTTCGGCCGGTCCACGGCACACGCGGTGGTCGCGATCCTCACCGGTCGCAGCGACTACGAATTCGCCGCGCCGTCTGCGGACCTGGTCGGCGTGGGCGTGCTGGTGCTGACCGGGGCGCTGCTCGTCGCGCTGGTCCAACTGCGGCCGCCGACCGTGCTCGCGGTCTACACGCTCTGCACTGTCGTGCTGGCAGTCGGGACCCACGAGATCTTCGGCATGGTCTCCCGGTACTTACTGCCAACGTTTCCACTGCTGATCCCGGCGGCAATGGCGCTGGACCGGCTCAAGACACCGGGGCGGGTGGCAGTGCTGGTTCTGAGCGCAGTGGTCTCAGGATCCTTCGCCGGGTACATGCTGTTCGAGCTCGGTATCCCGTAGCCGCCGAAGAAGTCAGACAGGTTGGCCCATGGGCCGGATGGTCAGGGTATTGAGATCCACACCCGCCGGCTGGTCCAGGGCGAAGCAGACGGCCTCGGCGATGTGCTGGGGAGGCAGGGCGAACGGGGGAACGCCGGCGCCTTGCCAGAAGGGCGTGTCGATCATGCCGGGGTTCACCAGGGTCACACCGATGCCGCGGGTCGTGGCGTGCAGGCGCAGGTTCTCGGCGAGTCCGGTGGTGGCCCACTTGGTGGCCGAGTAGAGATTGCCGGGAGAGTTCTTCAGCCCGGCGACGCTTCCGATGAGTACCAGCCGTCCGCCGGTGGCCTCCAGGTGGGGCAGGGTGGCGTGGGCGAGCAGGGCGGGACCGAGGACGTTGGTGAGGACCATCGGCGACCACCGTGTCGGGTCGCCGGCCCCGATGGAGTCCCCGGACATGAATCCGGCGTTGGCCACCGCCGCGTCGAGGGCGCCGAAACGCTCGACGGTGCGGTCCACGGCCGACTCGGTGGCCTGCCAGTCCGCCGCGTCCGCGACGAGACCCAGCAGCCGGTCGGTACGGCCGGCCTCGTCGAGGAAGGACTTCAGTCTGCTCTCGTCGCGGCCGGTGACCGCCACCCGGTGGCCGCGGTCGAGGAGCAGCCGCGCGGTGTGGGCGCCGATACCGCTGGTCGCGCCGGTGATCAGTACGGTCTTGCTGGACATGGCTGTGCTCCTGAGGTGTGGATCGGGGGACGGCGGCCCGCGATGAAGTAATGCGGTTCAAGTCCGCCGACCCCAGGAAACCGGCGCCGTCAGAAGCGGACAAGGCCGCGTTTATGGGGGGTATAAACACAACCTCTTTATCGGCCCGGACCATGGGTACCCTGGACGGAATGGAACCTCCGTCCGAAAACCACACCGGTGATCCCACCGCCAACCGCTCGGACATCCGCGACTTCCTCATCAGCCGACGCGCCAAGCTCGCCCCGGAGCGGGTCGGAATGCCCACCGGCCGACGCCGCCGGGTCCCGGGACTGCGGCGCGAGGAGGTCGCGGCCCTCGCCGGTGTGAGCACCGAGTGGTACACGCGGCTGGAGAAGGGCCACATCGGCGGCGTCTCCGAGGACGTGCTGGAAGCGGTCGCGCTGGCATTGCGCCTCGATGAGGACGAGCGCGCCTACCTGCTCGATCTGGCCAGAGCGGCCCGCCCCGCCCAGCGCAGGCCGCAGCGCCGCAAGGACGTCAAGATCCCGGCCAGCGTCCAATGGATGGTGGACTCCATGACCATGGCCCCCGCCTTCGTCCGCGGCGGCCATTTGGACATCGTCGCGAGCAACGCACTGTGCAGGGCCCTGTACTCACCGATGTTCGACAGCGACACCACCAGCGACCGGGGCTGCGCCAACTTCCCCCGCTATCTCTTCCTCGACCCCGGCTCCCGCGACTTCTTCGTCGACTGGGAGGACGGCGCGCGGGCCACGGTCGCCGTGCTCCGCGCCGAAGCCGGACGCGACCCTCACGACCGGGCCCTACGCGAGCTCGTCGGCGAGCTGTCCACGCTCAGCCCCGACTTCCGCACCATGTGGGCCAGTCACGACGTCCGGATCCATCACGACGGCGTCAAGCAGCTGAACCATCCGGAAGTCGGTCGAGTGGAGATGACCTTCCGCTCCCTGAACCTGCCGCTGCCCCTACCCCTGCCCCTGCCCCAACGGGCCGTATACGACCTGATCATCTACACGGCCGAGCCGGGCACCCCCTCGGAGGACCGCCTCAAACTCCTCGCCAGCTGGACGGCACCGCGGATGTCGCCGACGGAGCGTAGTCCAAACCAGGAAACGTAAGCATTGCGGTCCTGCAGGGCACGCACGGCCGGGGTGATGATCAGCCCTTTGCTGTAGCCGATGTCTCCGAGGCAGCGGAAGAGGCCGCGAAGCTCGGCGTGACCGAGTGACCGAGTACGGACCGGCGTACTTCGCGTTCCGGTCAGCCCCGATGGGCGGCCGATCCGCTCGTCGCGCTGTGGCAGCAGATCACGGTGCTGCGCGAGTGGCGCGGCGACGCGCACTTCACCGTGCTCGCCGCCAACGCGCGCAGTCCGCGGCTCGGCCCCGAGACTCGGGGCGAGACTCGGGGCGAGTCACGGGGCCGGCATCGGAGCTGTCGACTGCACGGTCACCGGCGATAGCTGCCTTCGCGGAACTCGGCGGCCAGGGTCGGGTGCGTCGGGCGCCAGCCCAGTTCCTTGCGGGCGCGGTCGGCGGTGGTGGCCTGGTCGAGGAGGAGGACCTCGGCGAAGTAGTCGCCGAAGCGGGTGCGGGCCTCCTGCTCGGAGCCGGGCACCGCGCCGGGGGCGCCGAGCGCCACGGCCGCGGCCTCCGTCAGCTCGGCGACCGTCGGGCGGTCGCCGTTGCCCAGGACGTAGTAGCCGGTCGCGGTGTCGTCCTCCAGCACCCTGCGGAAGAAGTCGGCGAGGTCTGCGACGTGCACCGTCGACCACCGCTGGCGTCCGTCGCCGACCATGACCAGGTTCCCGTCGCCGTCGCGCGGCGAGCCGAGCAGGACGCCGGGCATGCCGCCCGCGCCGTCGCCGTAGGCGACGCTGGAGACCACGATGATCGGACGGAATCCGTCGGCAGCGAGGACGCGGCGCTCGATCGGCTCCTTCCAGGCCACCAGGGCGGGCGCTTCGAACACCGATTCCTCGGTGATCTCGGTGTTGTCCCCGTAGATCCACAGGCCGCTGATCTGGGCGTAGGGCTTGCCGGTGCCGGTGTAGGCGTCGATGACGGCGTCGACGACCGCCGAGTCCAGCTCCGCGCTGGTGGCGTCGCCCGGGCTGGCGGTGTGCACGGCGCCGTCCGTGTCGGCGAGCACCTGCGCGAGCGCCGCGCGGTCGTGCAGGTCGACGACGACCGGCTGCGCGCCGCGGGCGGCGACGGTCTCGGCCTGTCCGGCGTCGCGGACGAGCGCCACCACGTCGTGGCCGTGGTCACGCAGCTCGGTGAGTACGTGGGAGCCGATGTAGCCGGTGGCCCCGGTGAGTGCGATCTTCATCGTCCTCCGCCTTTCCGGGTAGCAATGAAATCGAACGATTGATTGATATCATTCGCCACCTCGGGCCCACTGTCAAGCGATCGTTTGAATTGTTGCCCGCGGCGGGGACGGATCCCCAGCTCAGTGCATGGAAGGCGTCCCGCCGAAGGCTCCGGCCAGCACCGTGACGAGCTGGCGCTCGACCTGCTCGGCGGGCATCGCCGCGAGTTCCTGGCCGATGGGTGCCAGCGCCAGCCAGTTCAGCATGCCGGCCGCGCAGCGCGTGCGAAAAGCCAACTCCTGCTCCCCCACGCCGTCCAGGTGCGCGGCGAGGAGCCGTACAGCGTCGCGGCGGGTGTGCTCGAACTTGCCGGCCAGCCGGTCCCAGCCCTCGGGCGGATCGATCCCGACCCGCGCGACCGTCCGCATCACCGCCAGGTCCCGGCCGCCGGCGGCCAGCGCGCGCATCATCGGACGAGCGAACGCCGCGGCCAGGTCTTCCAGCCCGGAGCCCTCGTGCACGGACTCCAACGCGTCGATCTGCGCATCCAGGTACCGCTCCAGCGCATGCTCGATCGCGGCGTCGCACAAGGCCTTCAGCGACCCGAAGTGATAGCTCACCGCGGACACGTTCGCCCCGGCTTTCTCGGTGATCTCGCGCAGGGTCACGCCTTCCTGGCCCCGCACTGCCAAGAGCTCCAAGGCCGCGGCGAGAAGAGCCTCCCGCGTACGCTGCCCCGCCTCACGGCGCTGATCCGACCGTTCCGTCACCATGGCCAAAACTCAAACAGCCGCTTGACTTCCGTGTCAAGCGGCGCGCATGATGTCAATCAAGCATTCGATTACTTTCTGGGGAGCGCAGAATCATGACCACCAACGCGGAAGAACTGGTCCGGGCGGCCTACCACGCGGCCGAGGGCGACGTCCTGGACGCGCAGGGATTCATCGACCTGTTCGCCGAGGACGGCGTGTTCAACGACATCGTCAACGGCGTCAGCTACCGCGGCGAGCGCCTCGGCGACACGGTCCACTACATGGCGCACCTGTACCCCGACGTCCACCGGGAGCTGCACCGCGTTCACGTCATCGGCAACGTCGTCGCCATCGAGCTGTCCATCCGCGGCACCTTCCGGGGCACGTTCGAGACGCCCGCCGGTCTCGTCCAGCCGACCGGCGGCAAGGTGGACATCCCGACCGCCGACTTCTGGTACGTCGAGGACGGCAAGATCAAGGAGTTCAACTGCTACATCGGCGCGAGCGTCATGCTCGCCCAGATGGGAGTGAAGCCCGACTTCGCCTCCGCGGTGGCCGCCTCGGCCACCCCCGCGAACTGATCGCCGGCGCACTGTGAACGCCGGCGCGACGCCGCTCGTCGATGTACGGCGGTCTGGGGACCGGTCGCAGACCAAGCTGTCGTGGCTGCACGGCAGGCACTCCTTCTGGGTTCCCGGCCAACCCGACGACCCGACCAACACCCACCACGGGCTGCTTCTGGTCCACAACGAAGACACCATCCGGCCGGGTACCGGCTTCGAGACCCACCCGCACCGCGACATGGAGATCGTCACCTGGGTGCTGGAGGGAGCCCTCGTCCATCAGGACTCGACCGGCAACACCGGCGTCATCTACCCGGGGCTGGCCCAACGGATGAGCGCCGGCACCGGCATCATGCACTCGGAGAAGAACGACTCCTGGCGCCTAGGCGGTGAGCCGCACACCGATCCGGTGCACCTGATCCAGATGTGGGTCGTGCCCGACGAGGCCGGCATCACGCCCGGCTACGAGCAACTCGAGATCGACCACGAACTGCTGTCCGGCGGGCTGGTCACCGTCGCGTCCGGCATGGCCGAGCACGACGGCGCCAGCGCGATCCGCATCAAGAACCGCCACGCGGCCCTGCACGCCGCGCGCCTGACCGCGCAGCGCTCCGTGCAACTGCCCGAGGCGCCTTTCCTCCACCTGTTCGTCACACGCGGATCGATCAGCTTGGAAGGGACCGGAGAACTCAGCGCCGGCGACGCGGTGCGCCTGACCGCGACCGGGGGCCAACGCGTCACCGCGGCCGGGCCCGCCGAAGTCCTGGTGTGGGAGATGCACGCCGATCTGGCCATGTAGCCGATGTTGCGCCCCCTGCCTGTAGCGTTGAACGTCGCGGGCAGGGAGAACGAAGCCGTTCCGGCACAGACCCAGGGCCCTGCGAGGCAGCTCCTCGACCGCAAGTCCGTTGCCGAGACGGCTACCCGGGTCTCAGGCCTGGCTCGAGTGACTGGAAACTTCACCGACTACGCCGGGGACCGCATCGTGACGGCCACACCGCTGTATGTGCAGTACGCCGCGAACCAACCAGGCCACATCAGGAAGCACTCTGCACGAAAATGCTCGACCGTCGTTTGAATGACACCGGCACCCAGCGACTGCGCCTAGGACCTGATCAGGAGGCGGCAATCAGCGGAAGCCGCTCGGCCGTGGGGGTGTGCGCGGCCGCCCGGAACAACGTGAGCCGCTGACCCGGCTCCTGTGCGGGCAGCACGGCACACTCCAGGTCGAGTCGGCCGCGGGGATGCAGCATCACCTTGGTCCCAGCTCGCACGACGGCCACCTCGTGCCGGTCCCACAGGTCGCTGAACTCCGCGCTGGCCATCCGCATCCGACGGATGAACGCCTCGGCCGCCGAGTCGTCGTCACCGACGAGCGACGCGCGCAGATCGGCCACGTAGGCGCGGCTGGTCGGCTCCTGTTCGTCGGGAGGGCTCAACGCGTCGCGCCACGCCCGGTCGGTGAACCAGCGCTCGACGACGTTGCCCCCGGTCATGCCGCCGAAGATCGCCGCGCCGAGCGCGTTCGCGGCCAGTACCTCGCCGGTCCGGTCGAAGACCAGTCCGGCGGTGTCGGGTGCCAGGGCGTCCAGGGCGATGCGCAGGCCCCGATCGACCGTGTGCGTCACCGGGACGCGACGCGGTGCCCCGTGCCCGGCGAGCGTGTACAGGTGGGCGATCTCGTCGTCGGAGAGTCGCAGTGTGCGGGCGATGGCGTCGAGCACGGCGTCGGAGGGCTGCGGCCCGCTGGCCCGTTCCAGCCGCTCGTAGTAGTTGACCGACATGCCGGCCAGGTCGGCGACCTCCTCGCGGCGCATGCCCGGCGTGCGCCGCCGGGTCGAGGACGGTGGAGCCAACCCGTCCGGCGAAAGGGCCTCCCGCCGCCGGCGCAGGAACGCGCCGAGTGCCGTGCGGTCGATCTGCCGTCTGGCTGCCATGCGCTGACGATATCGGCCTCTGATCATCGGTCAGTGGCTGGGCCTTCGGGCCGTGTCCAGACTCTGCGGCATGAGTGCAACGATTCTGGTGTCCGGGGCGAGCGTCGCCGGGCCCGCGGTGGCCTACTGGCTCGCGCGGTACGGCTTCGAGGTCACCGTGGTGGAGATCGCTGCGGCGCCGCGCGAGGGCGGGTACGCGGTGGACTTCAGCGGCCCGACCCACCTGACCGTGTTGGAACGCATGGGTCTGCTGACGGAGCTGCGGTCGCGGGCCACCGGCGGGCGGCCGAGCCGGTTCGTCGACGGGGGCGGGCGCACGATCTTCCGGCTGCCCGCCGAGTTCACCGGCGGTGACCTGGAGGTGCCCCGCGCCGAGGTGTCCGGGGCGTTGCGGGACCGGGGCGGCGACCGGGTCGAGTACGTGTTCGGTGACACGGTCACCGCCTTGGAGCAGACCACGGACGGGGTGCTGGTCTCGTTCCGGGACGCGCCGGCCCGGCGGTTCGACCTGGTGATCGGCGCCGACGGCATGCACTCCACGGTGCGCCGGCTCGCGTTCGCCCCCGAACACGCATGCGTGAGCTACCTCGGCTACCAGGTGGCGGGCTGGGACCTGCCGAACCAGTGGGACGTGCGGGGCGAGCTCGTCTTCCACAACCGGCCCGGCACGCTGGCCGGTCTGTCGGGCGATGCTCGCGTCCCGGCCCAGGCCGACGCGTACGCCCTGTTCGCCTCTCCCGAAGCCGTCGTGCCGCGCGATGACCGGCACCAGGTGCTGCAACGGGTGTACGCCGGTCAGCGCTGGCTGGTGCCGGAGTTGCTGGCCGCCTTCCCGGCGGCGACCGACGTCTACTTCGACGCGGTGGCCCGGGTGCAGCTGCCGAGCTGGACGGCGGGCCGGATCGTGCTGCTCGGCGACGCCGCCTGCGGAGCGACGCTGAGCGGGCTCGGGACCGGCCTGGCAGTGGTGTCCGCGTACGTGCTGGCCGGCGAGCTGGCCAGGACCGGCGATCACGAGCGGGCCTTCGCCGAGTACGAACGGATCGTGCGCCCGTACGCGCAACGGTGCCAGGGCGAAGGCCACCCGGCGCGGCTGCTGGCCCCGACCGGACGGGCCGCGCTGCGCCTGCGCGATCTCGTACTGGGCAGTGCCACCGGACGCGCGCTGGCGATGCGCTTCGGCGGCAAGGCGGTGCCCGGTCCGGACCTGCCGGACTACGCCGCGGACACCCTGTGACGGACCGCTGAGCAGGTCAGAGCTCAATTGCATGACAGTCATTCCAGGAGTGCTTCACATGCACTTGTAGTTAATGAAGGGTACACATACCTTCGAGATGCGGGCGCAAGAGACTCAGCCTCATCGCCCGGTTCGAATTCATCACCCCTGCTCGGATGGGAGAACGGCCATGCCCGAATTGAATAAGGGCACTGATATAGTCACTGACACGACCGCAGCCGCCGGGGCCGCGTCCGACGCCGATCTGCTCGCGCAGACCGCGATCGCCGTGCGCGCGGCGGGCTCGGCGCTGCGTGAGCGCTTCGGCGACGTGGTCCGCTACCAGACCCGCGAAGAACTGATGCGTGCGCTCGCCGCCAACGACGACGCGGCCCTCGACGTCCTGCGCCCCCGCCTCCAGACGCTGCGCCCGGATGCCCGCTGGGTGGAGGACGAGCTGGCCGGCGGGGCCTTGCCGCCCGGCGAGTGGTGGGTCGTGGATCCCGCCGAAGGGAATATCAACCACCTGCACGGCCTGCCGGAATGGGCGGTGACCGCCACCCTGGTCCGCGAGAACCAGGCCGTGCTCACCGTGGTCCACCTGCCGTTGACCGGCCAGACCCACACCGCGCTCGCGGGCGCCGGCGCCCACCTCGACGGCCGGCCGCTGCGCGTGTCCGAGACCGCCGACCTCGGCCTGGGCCTGGTGGCCACGAGCCAGGCACGGCCGGACGAGGACGAGCAGGTCGTGCGGCGCGTCGGGTCCTCGATCACCGCGATGCTCCAGGACGCACTCGTGGTGCGGACCTCCGTGCCCGCGACCCTGCACCTGCTGAACGTGGCCGCCGGCCGGATCGACGCGTTCTGGCAGTTCGCCGGGGCCCGCGCGGACCTGCTGCCCGGGGCGCTGCTCGTCGCCGAGGCCGGCGGACGGATCTCCGACGCAGAAGGCCGCCCGTGGACCCCGGACAGCGAGAGCTTCCTGGCCGCTGCCCCCGGCGTGCACGCCGATGCCGTCGCCGCGCTCTCCCGCTGACTCCTCGAGGACCGCACGCGGGAAACCACCGGCACCGATCAACACCGACCAGCACCACCAGCACCGACCAGCACCGACCACCATCGGAAGGACCAGATGACCATGACCGCCATCGCAGTTCTCGGGAACGGCCGCGTCGGCGGCAGCCTCGCCGAAGCCCTCACCCGGGCCGGACATGAGGTGACCGTGGCGGACCGCTCACCAGGCTCCGCCGCCGAAGCCTCCCGGGCGGCGCAGATCGTCATCCACGCCACGCCGGGCGCCGGCGCGCTGGAACGGCTCGCCGCCCTGCGCGAGGAACTGCGCGACAAGATCCTCGTCGATGTCTCCAACGCCACCGTCGACGGACCGGACGGACTGCCCGCCGACCTGCTCTACCCCGGCTCAAGCCTCGCGGAGCACCTGCAGGAAGCGCTCCCCGACACGCGCGTCGTCAAGACGCTGAACACGATGCTCTACACAGTGATGACCGCGCCCGCCGCGCTGACCCACCCGCCGACCGCCTTCCTGTCCGGTCAGGACGAGCAGGCCAAGCAGACCGTCCAGGATCTGCTCGTCGATCTCGGTTGGCGCGAGGAGTGGATCACTGATCTCGGTGGGATCCGAACCGCCCGCGCCACGGAGGCCGCGATCCTGTTCGTACCGCACGTGATCCGGTCCAGCGGATTCGCGCCCTTCGCGATCTCGATCGCCCGCTGACAGCCGGAAGAGAGCATGCTGGCCACGTCTTTGGCACCCTATGCCAATATTCTGCGAATTAAGCTACTACGCTTCCATATGTGGAATTCAGAGTCCTCGGTCCCGTCGGCATCGTCAACGACGGCGAGTACGTCCGCCTGGGCGGAACCAAAGCCCGGACAATCCTCGCCGCCCTGCTGTTGCGGCAAGGAAAAGTCGTCTCGACCGATCACCTGATCGACGCGGTCTGGGGCGAGCAGCCGCCACCCACTGCTCCGGCCCTGGTCCAGACGCAGATCGCGGCGCTGCGGAAGATCCTCGCGGCCGTCGGCGGCGACCCGGCTCCCGGCATCGTCACCGTGTCGCCGGGCTACCTGGTGCACCGTGCGGACGCCCCGCTCGACCTCGTGACGTTCGAGGAGTCCGCCGACCGTGGCCGCCGGGCGCAGCGGGCCGGAGACCTGGAGCAGGCCGCGATCGCCTTCGGTGAGGCGTTGGGTGCCTGGACCGGACCGGCGCTGGGAGGCGTGGCCTCCCCGCTGGCCAGCGCTGAGGCGTTCGCCCTGGAGCAACAACGGGCTCGGGTGCGCAAGGAGCGGATCGAGGTCGAACTGGTCCGCGGACGGCACACCGACCTCGTCCCCGACCTCTACACGATCGTCAACGAGTCGCCCGTGGACGAAGTGCTCCGGGCCTGGCTGATGGTGGCGCTCTACCGGTCGGGCCGGGTCAGTGAGGCCCTAGCGGTCTGCCGGGAGGGCCGTCGGCTGCGTGCCGAGGAATTGGGGATGGATCCGGGCCCGGCTATGCGCGAGCTGGAGCGTGCGATCCTCAACTGTGATCCGTCGCTCGACTTCCAGCCAGTGGTGCCTTCGACGCCAGCGCCGACAGCCAGCCTGACACCGCAGCCGGCACCAGAACCGGAACCATCCCAGCCGTCAGCGACGGAACCAGACGCGCCCCACCGATCACGGCGCCGAATCCGGATCCTGGCTCCGCTCAGCATGCTCGCCCTTGGCGTGACGGCCGGAGCATGGTGGCTCATCGCCCGGCCCACCACCGCGAATACTCAGTTCAGCGTCGCCGCCGAACCTTTCCACGCCCCGACCACCACGTGCGTCCTCAAAGACACGGCGAACAGCGACGAGCGCAACGGCGTCTTCCTCCAGAAGTGGGACAAGGCCGCGCTGTGCCAGAACGTCGACCGCGCACCGCTGTATCTGGCCCCGTCGACCGCCGCCGGCTCCCCGGTCGTCTCCCGTCTGCGCACCGGCGCTGTCAACGATCCGAGCTGGTTCCTGTGCTGGACGGTCGGTGCCCCGGACGTCGTCGGCAACAAGATCTACTACTACACGATCGGCGACGAACAGGCCCCGGGGCGGGAATACCGGTTCGGCTGGGGCTTCGTCCCGGCCCCCTATCTGAGCATCGGTGCCGATCACACCCGCTCTGGGCTGCCCGAATGCCCTCCGGTACCGGACTGACAGCCGACCGGTGGCGCATCGGCAGCCGATCGGTGGAACCGGCGCCGATACCCCTGGCAGAGGGCTCCGACAGATCGGAGCCGCTGACCAGTCAGGGAGTGCCACCATGTCGCGCAGAGCATTCATTCAGCCGGCGGTCGCCCGGCCGCCCGGGCGCCGCCGGGCCGCCGGGATCACGGCGCTCGCCTCGTTCGGGCTCGCGCCGCTCGCGCTGCTCTGGACCGCCGGGCCGGCCCACGCCTCGGACATCGGCGGCGCCATCAGCCGCAGCGAGGTGATCGCGAGGGCGAACGACTGGCTGAACCGGGCCCCGGCCTACAGCCAGACCACCTATATCTGGGATGTCGGGCACACCGCCCAGTACCGCACCGACTGCCAGGGCTTCGTCGACATGGCCTGGCACCTGGCGTCCAACCCGAACACCGACGGCATCGTGGCCAGCGGCCTGGTCGACCAGATCGCCACGTCGGACCTGCAGCCCGGAGACGAGCTCGACGACACCGCCGACGGCCACGCCATCCTGTTCGACCAGTGGCAGCCCGACCACGTCCACTTCTCCTACTTCACCTTCGGCGGCGGCGCCTCGGGCGTGGCCCCGCCGAGCCACACCGTCGGCGGCATCAACGACGCGAACCTCGCCGGCTGGCCCGCCTCGCACTACACGGCCTACCGCTACAAGCACATCGACGGCGGTCCAGGCCCCGGACCCGGACCCGGACCCGGCACGGTGAACGTCCAGACATTCGCCAAGGCACCGGGCTTCGACGCCCCGGGCGGCACCCAGACCGGAACCCTCAACCAGGGCCTGAACTACGTCTACTGCCGCGTCTGGGGGCCGGACTACCCGGCGGGCAACCCGGCGCAGCACAACCACTACTGGCTCAAGACGGACCTCGACAGCGGCAACCCGACGCGGAACCAGTACGTCCCGGCCTACTTCCTCAAGGACGAGGGCAACGACGTGGCCAATGACGTGAACGGTGTGGCCATCCCGAACTGCTGACCGAGACCCGAGCCAACGTTCTCGGGACAACGATCCCAAGCCAACGATCCCCCGCCAACGATCCAGATAGGGAGTCCGAAATGAAAACCAAGACCCTTGCTTACACCGGCACTCTGGCCGCCGTCTCCTGCGCCGCGCTCGCGGTGCTCGCCGGCCCGGCGTCGGCGGCAGTCCCGACGATGGCGAGCCCGGCAGCCCCGTCAATCGCCACCGCGGCTCCCGCCCGAGCCGACTCGTGCGACAACGGCGACCCCAGCGGCAACACCGACGCCGTGACCGTCCGCACCGCCACCGCCGGCTCGGCGACTGTCGAACTGCGCTACAGCCCGGGCATCCAGTGCGCCTGGGGCCGGGTCTTCGGGAAAGCAGGCACATCAGTGTGGGTGGACCGAAGCACCGATGGCGGCTCGACCTGGCAGGGAAGGCTGGGCCTGGCCACCATCACCAGCGGCACGGACGCCCACACCACCGAGTTCGACGACCACGGAGTCCTGGTGCGGGCCTGCGCGGACGCCGGCAACGGCGACATCCACTGCACCGGGTGGTACTGACCGGCTCACCCGCATAGCGGGCGACGGGGTCTCGCGAGGTAAGACTTCTGCCGCCGGATGGGCCTGCCGGCGGCAGAAGTCTGGATAGTACGCGCCGACACCGTGCAAGAGGTCTCCGAGACCTACGCTCACGCCATGCCCGACTTCGGCATACTCGGAGGTACAACGGCAAGTTCTCCGCTACGCCTCGAGCACGTGAGTTCGCACGGCGTCGTCGCCACGCGTGTGCAGCGCGACGAAGGTGAGCCCGGTCGCCTTCCAGCCCTCGGCCGTGCGACGCGCCGGGATCTCGTAGCGGCCCCAGACCTCCCACATTCCGCCGCCGAGCGAGGCGTCCAGGAGGTTGTAGGCGTAACCCTTGACCTTGACCAATGCCTCGTCGCCAGTCACGACGACGCGGTAGTGGGAGACAGTGTGGAAGCTGGCCTTCTTCGCGTGCAGGCCCACGCGCCAGCCGTCGACCAGCTGGACATTGGTGATCTCCGCGGGCTCACCGCCGGCGAGGCTGGTGAAGTCGACGTCGACCTTGTCGGTGAACAGGGCTTCGGCACCATCCCAGTCCTTGGCATCGACGGTGTCGAAGATGCTGTCGACGAGCTCGATGAGCGCGGCCCGGTCAACCAGCACTGTCAGGTCAGTCATAACCATCCCCTTGTGAACAAACTGCGGTACCGATGATGAGCATGAATCAGACGGTCAACGCTCGGGTGATCACCGCCGGTTCCACATCAGCCCTGTCTGGTCCGCGCCAGCAGCGCCCACGTCTCGGCGTCGCTCGGGGTGTAGACGTTGATGCCGACCTCCGGGCAGAAAGCGACGTCGAGCTGCGTCACCGTGAAGTTCATCAGCCCGAGGTCGGGATGAAGCACCCGCCGCGGTCGCAGTCGGGGCTCGGCGACCTCCTGCCGCGCCCAGACCTCGGCGAACTCCGGCGAGGTGGCCGACAGGCGAGCAATGTTCGCCTCCCACTCCGGATCGCCGATGTGGCGGGCGTAGTTGCAGCGCAGTCGCGCCACGAGGTAGGCGATGTCGTCGTCGTAATCCGGCAGCCATTGGCGGGCGTTCGGCTCGGTGATGGTGCACCACAGGCCGTTGTGGTGCAGGCAGCCCAGGTCGTGCCAGCCGGCGAAGAGCGCGTGGAAGGCGTCGTTGGTGCCGAGCGTGTCCAGGCGGCTGGTCGCGAGCGTCGCCGGCAGCGGGTCGAGCGAGCGCAGGATGGCGAAGACCGCATCAGGGACCACGAGGTCGTCAGCCTGGCCGCGCAGCGGGACGGCACCAGCCAGGACGTGCAGGTGCTCCCGCTCGACCAGGTCCATCCGCAGCGCCTTGGCAAGCGCGTCGAGGACCTGGGTGCTCGCATTGATCGCCCTGCCCTGCTCCAGCCACGTGTACCAGGACAGCCCAACCCCGGCGAGCTGCGCGACCTCTTCGCGCCGCAGCCCAGGGGCCCGTCGCCGAACCCCGTCGGGCAGACCGACATCTTCGGGCTGGATCTTCGCGCGCCGGGTCTTGAGGAACGCAGCCAGTTCGGCCCGCCGGGTCCCCTCGACAGCGCCCCGTTCGCTTGTTTCGGTCATCCCAACTCACTCGCTTCCGCCCCCGGCCTGCCAGTGGATCAAACGTACCCGAGGACGCTCGTCTGCGACCGCCGAGCCAGGAGAGCTCGCCACGTGAAGATCACCACATCGATGCAAGTCATTGCGGCGAGTCGGCTGACAAGCCGGATTCTGAGGAAGACTTCCACATCTGCCACTGAAACATGCCTTGACCTGCATCGACGCCATCAGACTGCCGCTTCCGCATGCCACGAGGCGCCTCGGCGTTTGCACTGGTCAGGAACTTTTGGGAGTTGCCGGCGAGACGGCCGCGGCACGGTCGCTTCTCTTGATTCACTGCCGCCCTACCCGGCCCTCATGCAGCCGTCGATTCGATCTCTTCACTTGTCGGCAGCACCGAGGAGGCAATCGCCGAGCGTCGGCACGGGCAGCCGCCCTTGTCGGCGTCGCGGACGTTGCCGCAAGGGTGGTGTGGTCGGCGTCCGAGGGCGTTGGGCTCGAGGGCCAGCGCCGGGAGGACCGCGCCGACGCGCGTCAGCATGACCGAATCCGCGTCGGGCAGGCAGCCCGACGTTCCCGACTGGTCGATCACCCCCTCCAACCGCCGCCGAGTCCAGTAGCGACAGCGGCCTGGCGACACCCGATGAGACGAACTTCGGCACGCCGGCGACCGTATGAACAGCCTTACACGTCTTACGCTGCCTAGCGTGGCACCGTGCCACCTCAACTGTCGCCAGCTGTCGCCGCTCTCCTCGCAGTCTCAGTCATCTGGCTGGCGGTGGAGTTCCGGCAGAGCCGACGGACCCGCCCGGCAGCGACCAAAGCCCAGGACCACTGCAGCAGGGTCTTCGCTTTTGCCCCGCTGGCCGGCATCGCCATCGGGGCCGTCCTGTCATGGACCACGCCGGACGCCGCCATCAGTCCGCCGGGGCTGATCGCTCTAATCGGCTTGGCAGCCCTGAGCTGCGGCGGCACCTTGCGCCTGTGGTGCTTCCGGACACTGGGCGACTACTTCACCTTCGAGCTGATGACCAGCAGCGACCAGCCAGTCATCGCCTCTGGCCCGTACCGGCTCGTCAGGCATCCCAGCTACGCCGGCATCGCTCTGGCCTCGATAGGCGTAGTGACGCTGATGTCGAACTGGCTGTCGCTCGGCGTCGTCGCCATGACAGTCATGCTCTCCCTCACCGCCGGGATCGAGGTCGAAGAAGAGGTGCTGCGCCGCGAACTGGGCGATGCCTACCGCGCCTACGCGGCGACCACCCCCTACAGACTGGTCCCCTTTGTCTGGTGACCACCACGGGCCCGAAACTCTCCACAGCCGCCCACACCCGGACTGCTTCGACAACTCGATGGTCGAATCGTTCTTCGGCACCCCGCAGCTGGAACTTCTGGACCGGCAGCACTGGACCACCCGGCAGGAGCTGGCGAACGCGATCTTCGAGTACATCGAGGCCTGGTACAACCCGCACCGCCGACACTCCACGATCGGAATGCTCAGCCCCATACAGTTCGAACAAGCACACGCGCTCACCGTCAGGTGAAAGCGCACCGCAACAGTCCGGGAAACCGGGTCAAGCTCATCCGGAGCCTGACCCAGGTGGCTCGAAGACCACTCGCCCGGCTATCACGACGTGCCACCGGGAGCCGCGATGAGGGCGAGCCAGCCCTGCTTCACAGCAGCCTGAGTATCAGGAGTGGCGGCCAGCACGGCGTAGTCCTGGCCAGTACGACCGATAGCACCGACCTTCCAGTCCCCTGCGACCCATCGCATCTGCACCGGAAACACGCCGGTGGTCTGCGCCGTCCCGCCGTGCGCGTTGATGAACGTACTGTCAGTCAGCAGCAGGACCAGGGCGTCATCCGCCGCGACGTTCCGCAGCTGGTACATCTGCGCTGTGGTCTGGAACGTCACCTGCGGGGCCAGTGGTCCGTCGGAGCGCAGCTGCAGGTCGGATCGCAGCTTGACGATGCTCGTAGCAAGGCTCGACGGCAGGGCCGTGTTGCCCGGGTCACCGGCGATGCGCATCACCGACGCGGCGTAGTCCGGATCGAGCGTGGAGGCCGCCGCGTCGAGGTACTCCGACGCCGCGCTCACCGCGCCGACGATCGTGTGCGGGTACCCGACCTCGATGCCGTCGGCCACTCGCGCGCCCCGCACCAGGGAAATCGCCCCCGACGGGACTGCGACAGGGGACGGAGTAGGCACCGGGACCGCGGGGGTCGGTCTGGCGTTGGGACTGCCCCAACCTGGGCGGAGGGCAAGAGATACGACCCATTTGTCCACTATGCTGGGCACGTCGACGATAACGATCAACTGAAAAGTCGGCAAGAACGCTCGGACTGTCCCAGCTCAACCCTGCGGACGCTGAAGACTTCGTCGAGATGCAACGGCCTTTATTGCGTCGGATGCAACATATCGTCGCTTTGTGAAAGCGCTCTGACCTGTCAGTTCTGATATCGAGCCGTACTGCATGGCAGCCATCGTGGGGCTCATATCATGAGATCAATCAGGGCATGATCTTGAGCCTCCAGCAACCGGGGGACCGTCACGCTCCCGCTCCTCTGCGCGCTTACAGGGTGGCGGCGTGCTTGCGGGCGCTCCGCTGCCTCGGGCGGGCAGCGGAGCGCTGGTCGCGTGCGGTGGCGGGCTACGCCTGGGCGAAGCGCCAGTCTCCGGAACCGCTGTCGCGGTCGGAGTAGTAGCTGGTGAAGACGCTGTGCAGCCCGAGCCCGCCTGCCGGCGCGCCGCCGCTGATGTCCAGCCAGCCCCCGTTGGCCTGGCTGTAATTGCTCAGGATGTGCACCACGTCCCCGGCGCGGATGGCGCCGTCTTGGGGCGAGGAGGTCTCGGCGAACAGGAACCACTCGCCGCTGGCGCCCTCGCGGTTCTGGACCGCCGCCGTGGAGACGCCGTATTTCTCGGCGCTGGAGCCCGCGCCCGGGCCTCCGTTCACGTCGAGGTAGGTCGTGGCGCCGTACTGGTTCACCAAGAAGACGAGGTCTCCGGAGACCACCGTTGCTCCGGCGGCCTTGCCGCTCGCCGAGGCGATCTTCCAGGTGCCGCTGAGGCCGTCGCGCGCGGCGGTCGGGGCCGTCTCGGCCGCGTAGGCGGCACCGGACGGCCCGCCCCCGGTGACATCCAGGAAGCCGCCCGTCCAGTTCGAGTAGCCGTTCTGAAGGCTGACCGCATCCCCGCACTTCAGCTCATTGGCTATAATTCTCCCCTTTGCCTTCCCACGCAGACTCACAGGCTGCCCGCGCACCGGATCGGCAGACTATCCGGCGGAAATGGCGAGAACGGCGCTAATACCAAAAACTGGCTGAAACGATCGGGACCGCAAAATCGGCCCCGGCAGCCACTTCCGGCATCCAGGGCCTCTGACCACGGTAACGAAGAGTGCCGACGCCGTGACCCGGCGACCGATGGCGATAGCGGGCGAGAGCGGTGGCCGGTTAGTCCCGGACGCGGGCCGACCCGCGCGCCGGGGGAAGGGCATGGGCCCGTCGGCGTTTCCGCCACGGGCGCTGCCGTTAACGGCACCCCAACTTCGACAGCAGCGCGAACCCCAACCGGGTCGTGTTGCGGCTCTCGGCCCTCCGGCCGCCGGAGGGCCGAGACGATGATCCACCCGGCGCGGCGGTGTCCGCCGCCGCGCAAGGTTCTTCGAGGAGCACACAGCCCGTGAACGACTCCCCGCGCAAGTCAGACCCACGTCACCGCCGTCGCCCGACGCGGTGGCCACTGATGACGGCAGCACAACCCCGATGAGCAAGAAGAAGCAGCACCGGAAGGCGAAACCGACCCCGACAGCGAACAAGCAGACGAAAGACCAGCGGCCTGTTCCCCGGCACGAGCAACAGCTGGCCGTGATCGGGGACACCGTCCTTGACATTGAGGCAGCGTTCCGGCTGCTGCGCGCCAGACCCCGGCGCAGGTCCCTGTTCGACCCCGATCACGCCGCCACCGCCGACCTCCGCAGACCTTTGATCCTCATCACCCTCACCCTCAAAGACGGCGACGAGGCCCAGCTCATCGCCGACGGTTATGTACGTCCGGTCAGTGACCTTTGCCGTGATCTTGCTGTTGATGCGTCATGGATGGTAATCGCTGGCGCATCGAAGTCACGAAGCGGGGAATCCCCGCGCTGTCGAGTGTGCTGCCGGAGCTTGTTGAGAGGGACGGCGCTGGACTTCGTGGACAGCTGGCTGGAGGAGATGCCGTTCTTAATCTCGCCGTCGATGGAGTACGACTTGGACCTCAACGGCTACTTCCTGGCGTCGGCGATGGTCGGCGCGGCGCCGAACACCCGGCTGGCAGCAGCGGGCGACTTGTGCCGGTTCCTGAAGATCCGCCCAGGGGGCCTGGGCCTTTCCTGGGCGCTGAGCCTGTCGGTGCATTCCCAACTTGACCCGTCTGTCAGTAGGCCGCTGTTGTCGTTCGACCGGCTGGTGTATCGGATCGGCCTACTTCGTGTCTGGCCTTGGCTTCGGGAGTATCGGACCGTCATCGTAATCAGAGAGCAGGGGGCTGCTGGTAGGTGAAAGCGTTCCAGGAGTTGCTGCCGCCGGCGGTGGTGACCGAGACGGTGATGTTCTGGCCCGGGGATTGTTGCGGCGCGACGGTGGTGACCTGGGTGTCGGAGATGACGCAGAAGTCGGCCGAGACGTTCTGGAAGGTGACTTGTTGCGTGGTGGCGAGGTCGGTGCCCGTGAGAGTTACGGGGGTACCGCCTTTGGTCGACCCGGTGTTGGGGGTGACGTTGGTGACGGTCGGTTCGGGCCAGTAGGTGTAGAAGAGGCCGGCGGCGGTTCCGCCCGGGGTGGTGACGGTGACTGGGACGGTGCCGGGGTTTCGTGTGGGGGCCAGGGCGAGGGTGAGCTGGGTGTCCGTGGCGGACTGGATGGTGGCGGGGTTGGGGCCGAAGGACACGGCGATCGCACCGGCCAGGTTGAAGCCGCTGATGACGGCGGTGTTGCCCAGGATGGAGGGGCCTTCGGCGGGGTTCACGTCGTTGATCTGCGGGGGTGGGAAGTAGATGAAGTCGCCCAGGAATCCGGTGCCGCCGGGGGTGGTGACCGTCACGGGGACGGCCCCGGCTCCGGCGGGGATGACGACGGTGATCGAGGTCGCGGTGTTGGTGAGGATTGTGGCAGCTGCGGCACCGAAGCGTACGGCGCTGGCGTTTGCGAGGTTGTGGCCGTTGATGGTCGCGGTGGCGCCGCCCGCGGTGCTTCCCGCTTGGGGGATCAGGGTCAGCGGGATGATGCTGAGCGTGCCCGCATCGGTGTTGGTCACGTAGAGGGTGGAGTCGTCGGGGGCGACGGCGACGCCGGTGGGGCCTTGCCCGGTGCTGAGGTTTCCGGTGAGTGTGTTGGTGGCGGTGTCGATCACGCTGGCGGTGTTGGAGCCGTTGTTCGCCACGTAGACGTGGGCGCCGTTCTGGCTGGTGGTCACGAAACGCGGCTCTATACCGACTGGGATACTGGCGGTGATGGTGTTGGTGGCGGTGTCGATCACGCTGATGGTGTTGCCGCTGAGGTTGCTGGCGTAGCCGCGGGTGCCGTCGGGGGTGATCGCCACGACCGCGGGACCGCCGGCCCCGGGGATGGTGGCGGTGATGGTGTTGGTGGCGGTGTCGATCACGCTGATGGTGTTGCCGTCGCTGTTGCCCACGTAGACGTGGGTGCCGTCCGGGGTGACGGTCACGCCGATCGGCGACCCTCCGACCGGGATGGTCGAGATGACGGTGGTGGTGGCGGTGTCGATCACACTGACCGTGTCGGAGCCGTTGTTCGCCACATAGACGTGGGCGCCGTCCGGGGTTACGGTCACGCCGATCGGCGACCCTCCCACCGCGACGCTTGCCGTGACGGTGTTCGTCGCGGTGTCGATCACGCTGAGCAGGCCGTCGCCGGACACGGCCGCGTAGAGGTGGGCCCCGTCGTGCGCGATCGCCAAGAACGCCGGCCCCGCACCGGTGGGAATGGTCGCGAGGACACCCTCGGTCGCGGTGTCGATCACGACGAGCGTGTTCGACGAACTACAGGCCACGTAGGCGCGTGTCCCGTCGGGAGACAGCACCACTCCTAGCGGGTTGCCGCCCACCGGCAGGACGGGGTCGGCGGCCGAAAGCAGGGCAGGGATCCGGAGTCCCCGGCTAGGCAGGGACAACGATCTCGTATTGGTGAACATGACACATACTCCCTTGGATGGTTGGCTGTTCCAGCACGGGTGAACGGCGCCGTGAGAGGATCCACGTCGGTGGCACGGGTCACCGTCCGATCGGCGGAGTCGCCCCACGAACCTGGGCTTGGAACCGGGGGCTTCTGCGGGTCTTCCCGAAAGGGATGTCAGATGCTGGGGCCGCTTTCGTAGGTGTAGCCACCTTGTAAAGAGAACGAGCCACCGGGCGATGCGACGATGACGTCGGCGGGCCCCACCGCTTCCGCGGGCGCGATCGCTGCGATCTCGGTGTCGGAGATGACGGTGAACGCGGCGTTCTGACCGCCGGCATGCACGGCGTTGGGACCGAAGACCACCTGTTCGGTCGATGCGAGGTCAGTGCCGGTGATGGTGACGGTGTTGCCGCCCGAAGCCGGCCCTGAAGCGGGAACGAGGGCAGTCATGACGGGGTTGGCGAGGTAGGCGTAGCTGATGCCGTCAGCGCTGCCGCCACCGGTGACCACGACGATCGACACAGTGCCGGTACTGCTCGCTCGCGGCACGGTGGCAGTGAGGGTGCTATCGGTGACGCCGGTGATCGTGCCCGGGTTGGCTGCGAACATCACCGCACTCGCGGTGGCTAGATTGATGCCGGTGATGGTGACGGTGTTGCCGCCGCCGAACGGCCCTGAAGCCGGGCTCACCGCGGTGACCGTGGGCGCGCCGATGTAGAAGAACGGCGCCGGGTTGCTCTCGCCTCCCGGGGTCGTGACGGTCACGTTGACCGCGCCCGCTCCCGCGGGTGAGACGGCGGTGATCTCGGTAGGAGAAACGTTGGTGACGTCAGTGGCCGCAGCGGTACCGAAGCGTACCGCGGTAGCCCCCGTCAGGTTGGTTCCCGTGATGGTGACCGCGGTGCCGCCGGCGGTTGTACCGCTGTCAGGGGAGATTGGCATCGGAAGCTCCTTTTCATGGTTGATCGTTCCCGCGTAGGCGCGGGTGAGATCGGCAGCCGAACCCCGGTCAGGACCGGCACACCACACAAAGGCGGGGCGGCAGCATACGAACCGTCGTATGACGGGGGGACGCAGCACGGATCCACCCGCACCAGGCGGGTTCCCGGTGGCACCGAGCGGCGGACCGTTCCTCCACCAGGGCGCCCGATGCGCCTGGGGGCTGGACCACCGGGTAGGACCAGGCCGTGCCGGCTGCCGCTCCCCCGGGAGGTGGGCGGCCCACCGGTTCGGCTACTATCAGTAACCTGCGCAGGTCAGCGCACTGCAATAGTCCTGACGCAATGCCACTCCTTCGTGCGAAGCGCGCGGGTGGCGGGGTTTGATCTCGACGCGAAAAGAGATGGATCTTCTGCTGCTGGCCGCGCTCGTGCTGGGCGGCCTGGCCCGCCTGGTCAACCTGGGGCCGGAGGCGACCACCGACCACACAACCGTCAAAGCTCCGTCCCGTCGGGACTGGACCGCCGAGGGCGCAGCCGTGTTCGCGGACCTGTCCGCACGGCTCGGCCGCCGCCCGTCCGCCCGCGAGTTCCAACAAGAACTGGCCGTCGATACCAGGACCCTGATTTTTTCCGAAGGCCGGCTGGCGACAGGATCCCGACCACCTTCGATCACTGCCGCAAACCGCGTCCGCGCGGCCCTGGAAGCCGTCTCGCAGGCGGACTGCGGCCACGTCAAAGCCGAACGGGACAGCAGCGCCCAACCCTCCTCAGGCGGCCGAGGCGTCCAAGCCCATCCCGCCCCCTGACCGAGGACGTTCAGGCATCCACGACCCCGTGGAAAGCAGCGAGTGTGTCGCCGAACAGAGCGCTCCTCCCGGTGGCCGTCGTCGCGGCCGCCGTGTCCCTCGCCACGACATGGTCCACCGCTCGGCTCGCGGTCCGCCACTGCATCTCCGTCCACGCCGTCGGCCACGGCACCTGTGAACGACACGGCCTGTCTGGGCGCTGTGGTGGGCCCATGCCGTTGGCCCCGGCCACCGGTACGCGCCGTTAGCTGGTGCACGAGTGCGTCGACCGCCCCGCCCACGGGCCATAAGATGCCGGTCTCCGGATTCCTCACCCGGGTACAGCAGTCTGCAGCGTCCGGGCCGACCCGCAGGCGAGAGCATCGGCCAGCCCTGCGGCGCTCGATCGCAGCCGCTGCGACCCCGACGGCCGGGGCAGAGTTGGCCGCCGCCCTCACCCGTACATCGGGCACCACCCGAAGGCGTGGGAGAAGCCGCGATTGGCCTCGACTCGAGGGCCTCGGACCTGGTCGGGTTCGAGGCCCTCGAGTCATGTCTTCCGCAACCCGAGGCCGTCATCAGCGCGATCGTGCCATCGTCCGTTTCGCAGCGGTCGTGGTGCGCTTCACGGTGGAGCCGACCGTCTTCGCGGTGGCGCGCGGCCGTGTACTGGATATCGCGACACGCGGCTTGACCCCGGTCCGCTTGAGCGTCGTCTGCTTGGCCGGAGCCTTCCCGTTCTTGGCTACGGTCTTGCTCGTTGCACGCTTGACCGTGCTCTTCGACTTGGCCGGCTTGACGGTGGCCCTCTTGGCGGTTGTCGTCCTGCCTGCGCGTTTGGCCGGCGCCTTGGTCGCAGTGCGCTTGCCGGTGGTCGTGGTCGCGACCGTCCTGCTGGCGGACGTGGTCGGTTTCTCAGTCTTGTCCTCGATTGCCTTGACCGCAGTCTGGATCAGCGTGATCCCGTTCATCGCGGCGCGCTTGCTGCTGTAGGCGACGGATTTGGCGATTGCCGCCCCGTTTCCCGCGACCATGTCGAAGCTGAACTTGCCCGCGCGTTTTCGGAGCACGAATGTAGCCGGCATTTGCTGCCTCCTTGCGTATGGGACCAGCCCTCGGCCGGTCTTCATCCAAAACGAACGGTCCCATTCCGTCCTGGTTTGCGCACCAAATGGCAGCCACTTCGCGGGGCGGTGATTCGTTTTCTGCCGATACTGGACGGTCGAACCCGCTGAGCCGGCGTTGCACCGGTCGAGAGCGATGGGGCGGCATTCCCTTTGATACGCAACGACTCTCGGGCCTGACTCAGCAGGCTGCGAGACCGCTGCGGGGACACACGCCGACGCCTTTCGGGTCAACCGCGTTAGGCGTCGGGGGCGTTCATTCGTTTGGACGAATCGACGGCAAGGCGATCTGGCACGGCCGCAGGCTCATTGATGCCGGGGCGTTCGCGGGTCAGCGCGGGCCCACCAGGCGGATCCGGCCCGCAGCGCCATCGCTCGGATGGCTGTCTGCGCAAGCGTGTCGTGCGGTGTTGTCCCAGGCTCGTGCAGGGGCACTCACAGAAAGCAGAGGCGTCATGAGCGAGATGGGTCAGCAGAGCGGGATCGGCAAGACGATCAACCAGGTGAAGAAGACCGTCGGCGGCGACATCGGCGGCATGTTCAACAAGCTCAAGAACAGCAGCATCTCCGAACAATTCCAGTCCTGGATCGGGAAGGGCGAGAACAAGCCCGTCACCCCCGAGCAGGTCACGCAGGCGCTGGGCAACGAGCAGCTCGCCAAGATCGCAGACCAGACCGGGGTGACCCCGGAGCAGGCCGCGCGGAACATCTCACAGAAACTGCCCACGCTGGTGGACAAGATGACACCTGACGGCCAGCTCCCGGACCAGCCCGTCCTGTCCGGCATGGCCGCCGGTGGCGGTAACGCAGCCAGCAAGGCAGGCATGGGAGACCGCCGCTCGTCCATGTAGGCGACATCCGCTGCCCGGTGTCTAGCCCTCAGGGGGCCGACACCGGGCAGCGTGGAGGCTGGCCCCATCCCGCCACTCACATACCCTGGTGGTCAGGCGGATGGCGCTCAGTGAGCGCGCCGATGGCGCAACCTGTGGCACCGGTTCCCCAGCGGTGCGAAACGACCACGTGCCGCTGCTCGTCGGCGCTCCACCCGCGCGAAGCGCATATAGACGTCGGACGTCATGCGGTGCGCGGTATGACGGCGACGACGGTCTTGCCGGCGCCGGGCACAGCGAACACCAGCGGCGGCCTGCCGCACAGCGCCGTCACGATCGCCGGCCCACGCCCCGAGCCAGCCTCCGAAGATCCGCGTCGCGGCTCCCACCAGATCCCAGGTGTAGCCGTGCTCGCAGGTCCGGTCCAGATGCACCTGGAACTGCACGATCTGCGCCGACGGCAGCGCGATCAGTTGCTCACGCAGGAACCCGAGCCGTTCGGAACTCGACGATCTGAGCAGGCAGATTCTGAACCCCGCCGGGGTTCACGACCATTCGGCACCTGCTCCGGCCCCGATCACCGGCTACGCAGGCCGCTGTCTGGACGGCTCGGGAAGCGGAGCCACGTCGCGAAAACGGCACCGCCGACAGCGCCGGAATCCAGCTCCACACCTGCGACGGCACCGGCGCCCAGCTGTTCGTCTGGACCTGCACGGACAACGAGAACCAGCGGTGGCTTCTGCTGGCATGACCACTCGACGGTGGTCGGCTCGATCGAACCGACCACCGCCTCGCCGCCGGCTGCCAGTCCAGCCCGTTCAGCGCCGCCTTGGTTCAGGACTGGTTCGGGGTGCCGACGTCAGCAACAATGCGGCCTCGGGTGTGCGCGCTCCTGGCACGACCGGGGCCCTGACGCTGTCCCCTGCCGCTTGGGTGGGCAGGTGACAGCTCGGGCATCCGAGGAGCTAGGTGCAGCAGCCGCAGGCGAGCTGTTGGCGTCGAGCGTGAGCGTGCTGTCAAGCTGCTGCCACGCCCCACCACTTCTGGTGTAGTACCACTGCCACAGGTGGTTGTCGGTGCCTTGGGCGTAGACGTTGACGCGGGAGCCGCTTTCGGCCGCCGCGAGTCCGCCGCCGGTCACGTTCTGGCTCCCCAGGCTGGCCCAGCTGCCGGACCAGCCGGCGGCCGTCGTCCACTGCTTCTCGTAGACGTTGTCGGCACCCTGGTTGGCCTGGGTGATGAACACATCGACCTGGCCGGGGCCGGCACTGGCCGCGGCGGGTGCGCCGGTGAGCGTGCCTCCCAGGCCGGTCCAGCCGGTCCAGGTGTTGTTCACCAGGCTGCGCTGGTAGAGGGCGTTGTCGGTGCCGCGGACGAACAGGTCGATCCGGTTCAGGGACGCGACCGCGGACGGGGTGCCAGTGAAGGTGGAGCCGGTCGGGCCGCCGAGGCTCTTCCAGCCACCCCAAGCCAGCCCTGGGGTAATGATGCCTCCGCCGGTTCCGTTGGAGACCTGCTCGTAAGTGTTCTGCCACAAGGCGCCGTCGGTACCCTGGGCGAACACGTCGATGCGGTCCTGGCCGAGGCTGGCGGCGGTGGGGCTGGTGGCCACGCTGCCGCCGAGGTTGACCCAGCCAGTCCAGCCGGGAAAGCCGCTTCCGGTATCGCCGGTGTAAGTGTTCTCCCAGACGTGGTTGTCGCCGCCGCGGACGAAGACGTCGGTGCCCGACGGGGAGGAGACGACCGCCGGCGAGCCCTGGAAGGATCCCGGTCCGGTCGAGCCGGCCACGCCCAGGGACAGCGGACTCCAGGACGACCAGCTGCTGCCGTTCCACGTCCTCTGCTGGAGGTTGCCCGAGGAGTCGCGCACGAAGACGGTCTCCGGGCGCTGCTCGCCCGCGCCGGTGATCTGTAGCAGCACGGACTGGTGGCTGGCCAGGGTGAGCGACAGCGATTCGGAAGTGTTGAACGCGGAGGTGTCGTCGGTGCCGCTGTACAGCTC
Organism: Catenulispora sp. GP43; assembly: GCF_041260665.1. Classification (NCBI taxonomy): domain Bacteria; kingdom Bacillati; phylum Actinomycetota; class Actinomycetes; order Catenulisporales; family Catenulisporaceae; genus Catenulispora; species Catenulispora sp. GP43. The sequence continues at coordinate 214,153 of NZ_JBGCCT010000002.1, forward strand.
CTTGACCGAGCTCGGCGTGCCCATCAGGTCCGTGCCGGACAAAGTGAAGTTGTAGGTCGTGCTGGACGCGCCGGTGTTGAGCACCAGCACGGCCCGGCTGCCGGAGGCGGACAGCTTCTTCGACCACACCTGGACTGTCCCGGTGTCGATGATCTTCTGGGCCTGGCTGGACGCGGAGTCCTGGTCGACGGCGATGACGGCGGAGTTGCCGATGATGCCGAGCGTGGTGGAGTCGATGTCCGCCAGGTCGGTCTCGACCCGCAGCGGCGCGGACTGGATGGCCCACATGCCGAAGTAGGACTGCTTCTCGTTCGTGGTGAGGTTGCCGCCGAAGCCGGTGCCGAGCAGCAGGTAGTCCGGGTCGTTGTGCTGGCCGGGCCCGGCGTTGCTCGGGTGGTCGTTCAGCGCGAAGTTATTCGTGACCTGCGACCAGTTGATCTTCGTCATTCCGGCGGTGAGGTCCCCGCCGTAGCTGCCGGTGATGTCGTTGCCGGTGCGCCAGGTGCTGCCCGCGGCACCGCCCCACATCCAGGGGCCGTCGGGGTCCTCGGCGCCCCACTCGCAAATCTCCAGCGACATCGGGTGTGACACGCCGCCCGAGGTGGTAGCGCTGCTCAGGTGCGAACCCCAGGCGAGGTAGTCGGACTGCGCGGTGGGGTACCCGGCGTCGCCGCCGCAGTGGTCGATCTTCGCGTAGTCGAAGCCCCAGTTCGCGAACTGCGTGGTGTCGGCCGACTCGTGGCCGCCGCTGCCCCACTGCCCACCGCAGCCGGTCGAACCGGTGTCGGTGTAGATGCCGGCCCGCAGGCCCTGGCTGTGGACGTGTGCGGTGAGCTGGTTCATCGACAGGTAGGTGCCGGCGGCCTCGCCCTGGACCGTGCCGCCGGAGCCGGTGCCGGTCCCGAAGGCTCCGCCGGTGGCGACCAGGCGGACGTAGCGGGCCAGCTGCGCGGGCAGGTTGACGGTACCCCCCGGGGCGCCGGTGGCGACCTGGTGGTAGGTGACACCGTCGGTGCTCGCGTCGACTGCGAAACCAGTGACCGTTTCACCGCTTTGACTCTGGTACGACACTGCGTCGACCGGAACCGGAACTGTGTCCCCGACTCCGTCTGAGACCCCGAGATCGTAGGTCACCGAGCTGCCGCCCGTGGCGACCGTCGAGCTCGCCGCCGTCTTGACGACGTCGGGCATCACCTCCACCGCGGAGGCGAAGCCGCCGTCTCCGGCGGTCGCCTCCAGCCTGACGTAGCGCGCGGAGGTCGCCGGGAACTTGGCGATCTTGGTGGTGGAGTCGTTCGCCCAGGTCCCGCCGGAGACCACCTTCGTGTACGTGGCGCCGTCGGTGCTGGTGTAGACGTTGTAGGCGGTGATGATCCCGTTGGTACTGCTGTCGCTGCGCGGCACGTAGGTCACGGCGTCCACGGTGTGCGCCGCTCGCATGTCAAGCGTGATGGACTGCGGGTTCGACGCCGAGACCGGGCTGACCGGCTGGCCGCTGGAGTTCCAAGCGGTGTGCCACATCGTCCCCGGGTCGCCGTCGTGTGCCGCGTCAGCGCTGAAACCGGGCTGGGCGCTGGTCGCGGTGGCTTTGATGGGTGCGGTGAAGAAGTGCACCCCCGGCACGATCCCGTCGGCGTCGCGGGCGTTCGGGCTCTGCGACTGCAGCCACCAGCCGCCGTCGATGCCGACGTCGGTGTAGCCCAGGGACTTCAGGCTCGCGCCGCCCAGCCCGGACTGCGGGGCCGCCATCGCGTCCGCCTCGGCGGCGAGGTTGTCGGCGGTGACGCCGTTGGCGAAGAAATACCACGAGTTGAACCCCATCGGCGGTGTCGTCGACACTCCCGAGGGCACGAGCGCGGCGGCCGGCGATGCCGAGACACCGCACATCGTGGCCGCGATGCCGGCCACCAGAGCCAGCACGCCCACGCCCGCGCGGCGCCGCCGCCGCCGACGGAACGTGCCGGATTTCGAACCGTGCATTGAGACCCTCCACTCCGCTGGCCGGCCCTCGATCACACGGGGGCTGGCCGCTGTCCTGGTTTCGTCCGAACCGGTTCCCAGCTGCCGCCCGACGACGGCGCCGGACGGCTTTGCACGCCGTCCTCGGTGCAGCATTCTGCGCAGTCCCGTGTCGGCCGTCAAGATAAATTCATAATTAATTAACAGTCGGTCGAGATGGCCACTGACCTGCGTGAAGGCAGGCCGAAGCGGCGCCCGGGACATGGTCCCGGACGCCGGTCGCGCCGCCCGCCCACCCTCGAAGGCCGGCGCCGCGTATCAGGCGGGCAGCCCCACCGCCCGCTCGCGGGACCGCCGCTGCTGGAGCACGACCGCGACGACCAACAGGCCGCCCTGGGCGATGTTCTGCCAGAACGCGTTGATGCCCTGGACGGTCAGACCGTTCTGCAGCGCGCCGAGCAGCGCGACGGCCAACAGCGTGCCGCCGACGCCGCCCTTGCCGCCTTTCAGCGCACAGCCGCCGAGCGCCGCGGCGGTGATGGACTGCAGCTCCAGGCCCTCACTGCCGGAGACCGGCTGCCCGGAGCCCGTGCGCGCGGTCAGCAGGATGCCGGCGACCGCGGCGATCATTCCGGACAGGGCGTAGACCGCGATGATGTACCGGTTGAGGTTGATGCCGGCCAGGCGGGCGGCGGTGTCGTTGCCGCCGATGGCGTAGATGTTCCGGCCTATGTCCGTGTACTTCAGAAGCACATGGACCGCGGCGGCGACCACGAGCAGCAGCCACACCATGGCCGGCAGGCCGGCGATCTTGCCGCGGGCCAGGAAGATGAAGACGCTGTCGTTGAGGACGTAGCCCTGCGCCCGGCCGTTGGAAATCAGCTCGGCCAGGCCCTTGTAGGCGGCCAGGCCGGCCAGCGTCGCGATGACCGCGTTGACCCGTCCGTAGACGATGATGGCGCCGTTGAACAAGCCGATGACGGCGCCCAGCGCGATGGCGGCGCCCATGCCCAGCAGCGCGTTCGAGCCCATGGAGGTGAAGACCATGGCGCTGGTGACCGAGGCCAGACCTGCCTGGGAGCCCACGGAGATGTCCAGGGCGCCGCAGATGATGACGACGGTCTGCACCACGGCCAGCAGGCCGGAGATGGTCACGGCCTCGGCGATGACCTGGATGTTCTCCCAGCTCAGGTAGTCGGGGTTGAGCGAGCCGAACAGGGCCAGGACCAGCACCAGCGCGCCGATCAGGCCGATGCTCTGGCCGCCGAGCCGGACGCGGACGCCCCAGGCGCGGCCCGGCGGCTTCGTGCCGTTCCGCCGTTGGTCTTCGGCCTCGCGGCCGGGAGCGGACGTGGTGGTCATCATGAACCTCCGGGCGCGGAGCCGGTGCCGGGGCGCGCCGTGCGGCGGCCCGCCGTCGTGGTGGGAGTGGGGTCGAGATCGTCGGCCATCGCCAGCGCGAGGATCGCCTCCTCGGAGGTCGCGGCCCGGTCCAGGGATCCGGCGACGCGGCCGTTCTGCATGACCAGGATCCGGTCGGCGAGCCCGAGCACTTCGGGTAGTTCGGAGGAGATGACAAGGATCGCTGTTCCGGCGCGGGCCAACTCGGCGATGATGTGGTAGATCTCCGTCTTGACGCCGACGTCGACCCCCCGGGTGGGCTCGTCCAGGATCAGCAGGGCCGGTCCCCGGGCGAGCCAGCGGGCCAGGACGACCTTCTGCTGGTTGCCCCCGGACAGGGTCCTGACTTCGGTCTCCAGGGACGGGGCCCGGACCCGCAGCCGATCGGTGTACTGCTGGACGAGGGCTTTCTCCTGGCCCTTCTTGACGATGCGGGCGCACCGCAGCCGGTCCAGGCTCACCAGCGAGGTGTTGTCGCGGATGCTCCGCTGGGCGAACAGGGCCTGGGCCTTGCGCTCCTCCGGCGCGAGCCCGATGCCGGCCCGGATGGCGTCGCGGGGCCTGCGAAGGCGCAGGACGCGGCCGTTCAGCTTGACCTTCCCCGATCGGATCGGCGCGTCGCCGGCCAGGGCCAGGGCGAGCTCGGAACGTCCGGCGCCGATGAGGCCGGCCAGGGCCACGACCTCGCCGGAGCGGACTGTCAGGTTCACGGCGTGGACGGCGTCGGTGGTGAGGTCCTCGACTTCCAGGACGACCCGGTCGGTGACGACGTTCTGCCGCACGAAAAGCGAGGACAGGTCGCGACCCACCATGAGGCGCACCAAGGTGCCCTCGTCGGCGGCGGCCGCGTCGCGGACGTCGACGAGTTCGCCGTCGCGCAGCACGGCGATCTGGTCGGCGAGCTCGAACACCTCCTTCATGCGGTGCGACACGTATATGACCGCGATGCCGTCGTCGCGCAGTCTGCGAATCAGCGTGAACAGGGCATCCACTTCATGTTCGGACAAGGAGGAGGTGGGCTCGTCGAACGCCACCGCGCGCGGCGGCGTGCGGCCGGTCAGCGCCCGCATGATCTCCACGATCTGGCGCTGCGCCGGCGTGAGTTGTGCGCCGATCAGGTCTGGATTCAGGGCTTTCGCGAACCCGAACCGCTCCAGCGCCGCGGCGGCCTGGCGACGCAGGGCCGCGCGGTCGAAGCCGCGGGGGCCGCGACGCGGCAGCGATCCGGCGTAGATGTTCTCGGCCACCGAGACGTGCGGGATGATCTCGGGTTCCTGCGGGATCAAGCGGATCCCGGCCCGGCGGGCATCCTGCGGGGAGCCCAGATCGAGGACCTCGCCGTCGAGCAGGACCCGGCCCGCGGTGGGGCGGTGGTCGCCGGTGAGGATCTTCAACAGAGTCGACTTGCCGGCGCCGTTCTCGCCCATCAGGGCGGTGATGCGGCCGGCCGGGAAGTGCACGGAGACGTCGGTCAGGGCCTGAACGCCACCGAAGCGCTTGGAGACGGCTTCGGCGGCGAGCCCGGCGGACGTCGTGACGGTCTGAGGGCTGGTCATGGTCGGGTCAGCTGCACACCAGACCGGCGGACTGCCAGCTGGTGGGGTCGACCATCTTGGTGGGGGCGAAGGCCTCCTGCGGCAACGCCTTGCCGTTCTTGAGCTTGTCGTACATGGTCTGCACGGCCAGTGCGCCGATGTCCTTGCCGTTGATGAACAGGGCGGCCTTCATGCCGGAGGGCTGGCCGGACTTCCAGTCCTTGCAGGCCAGGTAGGCGCCCAAGCCCACGCCGATGATGTTGTCCGGGGACACGCCGGTGTTCTGCAGGGCCGTGACACCGCCCTGGACGTTCTCGTCGTTGCATCCCCAGATCACCCAGTGCTTGACGCCGGGGTTGGCGGTGACCGTGGCGGCGACCTTGTCCTGGGCGCCGGTCGGGGTGTTGTCGGTGGCCACGTCGATGTTCGCCACGCTCGCACCCGCGGCGGTGGCGAAGGCGCTCTTGGCCGCGTTGACGCGGTCGGTGCACACGGTGACGTCCTGCTCCCAGGCCGAGATGGTGCGGGTGTCGGCGGCGCTCCAGCCGGACTTGGCGAACAGCTGTCCGGCCTCCTGGCCGACCGCGGCACCCATCTGCTGGCCGCTGAACCCGATGCGCGGGAGCAGGTCGGTCGCGGCACACTTGGACGGGTCGGGGCCGGTGGCGCACACCTGGTCGTCCGAGCTGATGATCGACACGCCGGCGCTCTTGGCCGTGGAGATGACCTGCGGGCCCACCGCCGGGTCCGGCGGCACGATGATCAGGCCGCTGCTCTTCTGGGCTATCGCCGCCTGCACGTCGCTGACCGTCTGGTTCGCGTCGTTACCGAGGTTGACCACGGTCAGCTTGACGCCGAGAGCGGCGGCCTTGGCCTTGGCTCCGTCGGCCTCGTCGACGAAGTACTGCTGGTCGCCCTGCTTCTGCAGGTAGGTCAGGGAGATCTGGCCGCCTGCCGGCGCGGGGGCCGCGGCGGCGGTGGAGGACTTGCCGGTCGAGCACGCTGTGGCGGCCAGCACCACCGCGACGCCCAGGATCGCGGCGGCGCCGCGGGTGCGTGAGCTGTTCATGTCCGACTCCAGGGAGATGACGAGGTTCCTCGCCTCATGGATCCGCCTCGCCCGATTTTCCACGAGATAGGCAGGAATATGATGTGGTCAACCCGATGCGTTGATTCGTACTCCGGCCGTGACGGACCTGTGATCTTCCGCTTGCCGGCGACGATCGGGTTGTCTTCCGGCGCCCGTTCGGGCGTTTCCCCGCGGTCTTGCCACTGCGACCGGTCGCGTCGGCGACGTGTCGTCGCAGCTCTCGAACCCTAAGAGCGGGCTCTCGGAGCTGTCAAGATTATTGCATAAATAATTATCAGAGCCTATCGTTGAGCCGTGAACGAGCAGAGGAGTCACCGGTTCGCCGGTCGGGTCGCGGTGATCACCGGCGCGGCGAGCGGGATCGGTGCGGCGACAGCACGGCGGCTGGCCGCCGAGGGCGCGGCCGTCGTGGTGGTGGACATCGCCGACGAGGAAGCCCGCGAGGTGGTGCGCGACATCGGGTTCGCCGCGGGCCGGGCCGAGTACTGGCCGGGCGACGTGTCCTCGGCGGCGATGTGGGAGGCGTTGGCTTCGCACGTACGTGAGCGGTATGGCCGCCTGGATGTATTGCACAGCAACGCGTTCACGGTCGTCGTGAAGGCGGCGCACGCGCTGACCGAGGAGGAGTGGGACGGCCAGATGGCCGTCACGCTGAAGGCCTCGTGGCTCGGCATGCGCGCCTTCGCCTCGCTGCTGACCGAACACGAAGGCTGCCTGGTCCTGACCTCCTCGGTCCACGCGCTGATCGGCCTGCCCGGTCATCCGGCATACGCCGCGGCCAAGGGGGCGCTGTGCGCGCTGGGCCGGCAGCTCGCCGTGGAGTACGGACCGCGGGTCCGGGTCAACACCGTGGTCCCCGGGCCGATCATGACGGCGGCCTGGGACCGCGTCGAGCAGGACGCCCGCGCGGCGAGCGTCGCCGAGACCGTGGCCAAGCGATTCGGACGGCCGGAAGAGGTGGCCGCCGCGGTGGCGTTCCTGGCTTCGGCGGACGCCTCCTACATCACCGGAACGACGCTGGTAGTGGACGGCGGATGGTCAGTGGTCAAATCATCCTCCTGACTGACACCACCATCCACGCCGCGAACCGGCGCGAACGAAAGGCCCTTCATGAACACCACGGCGCGAGGACTGCACGGACAGGCCGTCGAGGCGATCGGCGAGCGCATCGTGCGCGGAGTCTACGCCCCAGGCCAGTCGCTGTACCCCGACAAGATCGAGGCCGAACTCGGCGTCAGCAAGACCGTGGTCCGCGAAGCGCTTCGAGTGCTGGCGTCCAAGGGGCTCATCGACTCCAGGCAGAAACGCGGCACCTTCATCAGGCCCCGCGCCGACTGGAACCTGCTCGACGCGGATCTGCTGCGCTGGCAGGGCATGGGCGTACCGGATGAGGGCTTCCTGGAGAACCTGGCCGAGGTCCGCGCCATCGTCGAGCCAGCCGGCGCCCGCTTGGCCGCCGCCCGCCGCACCGAGCAGGACCTGGCGGCGTTGGAGGAGGCGCTGGCGGCGATGGCCGCCGCCGAAGGCGACGTCGAAGCGAACGTCGAAGCCGACCTGCTGTTCCACCGGGCGCTGCTGGCCGCGGCGAACAACGAACTGCTCACCCGGATGGAAGTCGTGATCGAGGCCGGGCTGCGCGTGCGCGACCGGTTCGTCCACGGCGCCGAACACGCCGATGACGCCGTACCCGCCCACCGCTCCGTCCTCGACGCGGTACGCGCCCAGGACCCCGACGCGGCAGCGCGAGCCGTCGAGGATCTGCTCGCCAAGGCCACCGCCGACCTGCGGACCGTGATATCCCGCACGCACCCGAAAGAGTCCGGATGAAGATCACATCGCTGGAGACATTCCTGATCGCCCCCCGGTGGTTGTTCCTGCGCGTCGCGACCGACGAGGGCATCACCGGATGGGGCGAGCCGGTGGTGGAGGGCCGGGCCGAGACCGTCCGCGCCGCGATCCACGAACTCGCCGACTACCTCGTCGGCGAGGACCCGCTGCGCATCGAGCACCACTGGCAGGTGCTCACCAAGGGCGGGTTCTACCGCGGCGGCCCGGTGCTGTCCTCGGCGGTGGCCGGAATCGACCAGGCGCTGTGGGACCTGGCCGGCAAGGCCTACGGCGCGCCGGTCCACCAACTGCTCGGCGGCCCGGTGCGGGACCGCGCCCGCGTCTACGCCTGGATCGGCGGCGACCGGCCGACCGAGGTGGCCGAACTGGCCGCCGCCCAGGCCGAGGCCGGGTTCAGCGCGGTGAAGATGAACGGCTCCGCCCAGATGCGGCACATCGACACCCCCGCGCAGGCCGAGGCGGTCGTCGAGCGGGTCGCCGCGGTCCGCGCGGTCCTCGGTCCAGACCGCGACGTCGTGGTCGACTTCCACGGCCGGATGTCCACGGCCATGTCACGCCGTCTGCTTCCAATGCTCGAACCCTTGCAACCGCTGTTCGTCGAGGAACCGGTCCTCCCCGAGTACTCGCGTGACCTGCGCAGCCTCGTCGAATGCTCCAGCGTCCCGCTGGCGGTCGGCGAGCGGCTGTTCTCCCGCTGGGATTTCCGCGACGTGCTCACCACCGGCATAGCGGTCGCCCAACCGGACCTGTCGCACGCCGGCGGCATCTCGGAGGTGCGACGCATCGCCGCCGCCGCCGAGACCCACGACGTGGCCGTGGCCCCACACTGCCCCCTCGGCCCGCTCGCCCTGGCCGCCAGCCTGCAACTGGCGTTCGCGACACCCAACTTCCTGATCCAGGAACAGAGCCTGGGATTGCACTACAACCGCGGCAACGAGATGTTCGACTACCTGGCCGACCCCGAGCCGCTGCGCGTCCGCGAAGGCCATATCGAGCGCTTCACCGGGCCGGGGCTGGGCATCGAGATCGACGAGGCGGCGGTGCGCCGTGCGGCCGAAGTCGGCCACCGGTGGCGCAACCCCGTCTGGCAGCACGCGGACGGGTCGTTCGCAGAATGGTGACCGTCCAGCAGCCGGCCGTCGAGTTCGACGCCGAGCGCGGCGGGCGCTGGACGTCACTGCGCGCGGGCGGCAGGGAATGGCTGTGGCGGCGCCCCGATCCGGCGCGCCGGACGGTGCGCCCCGGCGACGCCTTCGTCGACGTCGGCGGCGTGGAGGAATGCGTTCCCACGATTCGGGGGCTCCCCGACCACGGCGACGCATGGTCCCGGCCCTGGCGGGCGCACAGCGGTCGCACCATGGTGCAATGTCCTGACTTCGAGCTGGACCGCCGGATCATCGCCGGGCCCGCGGCGCTGCACCTCGTCTACACACTGCGCGCCGAACCCGGCTACCGGTTCCTGTGGGCGGCGCACGCCCTGCTCGACCTGTCTGAGCAAGCTGTGTTGTCCGCGCCCGAGGGCACACCGACCCGCCTGTTCCCCGAAGCCGCGGGACTTCTGACCGACACCTGGCCCAGCTCAGCGCCGTACGTCACCGGCAACTGGCCCGAACCCCGCGGACTGCGCCTGGACCGCCTCGGTCCCGACGACGGTACCGCGGTCGGCGCGGTCCTGGTCGGTTGCGACGCGATCGGAGTCGCGGACGGTCCCGACGTTCTGAACCTCCGCTTGTACGCGGAACCCGATGTGCCCGTCTCGATCGCACTATGGCGCAATATGGGCGGTTTCCCACACTCCGCGCCGTATCGCAGCGTCGGTGTCGAGCCCATGCTCGGCAGCGTCTTCGACCTTGCCGACGCCGGGCCGCACGACGCCGCCGTCGTGCCACCGACCGGAGAACTGCGGTGGGCACTACAAATCACCGCGGCCCGCCGCCACGAACACTGATCCCCGAGAGACACGAAGCCATGGATGTCACCGCACTCCCCCACCGGACCCTCGCCATCGTTCGCGGCTCCGACCCGACGGCTGCTTTGCGCACCATCCTGATCCTCGCCGAGGAGGGACTGACCGCCAGCGAGGTGTCCCTGACGACCCCGAACGCGCTCTGGGTGATCGAACAGGCCCGGCGCGAACTCGGCCCCGACGCCCTGCTCGGCGCCGGCACCGTCGTCACAGCGGCCGACGCGGCGCGAGCCGCCGACGCCGGAGCCGCCTTCCTGGTCACCCCCGGACTCGGCCCGGACCTGCGCGAGGCTGGCCCGCCCGGACTGCCGACGTTCGTCGGCGCCCTGACACCCGGCGAGGTGATCGGGGCCCTGGCCTACGGCGCCACCGCGGTCAAGGTCTTCCCCGCCTCCCTCGGCGGACCACCGTATCTCAAGGCGCTGAGGGATCCGTTCCCGACTGTGCCGTTCGTCCCGGTCGGCGGAGTGGACGCCGACGGCGCAGCCGCCTACCTCGCCGGCGGCGCGGCCGCCGTGGGGGTCGGTTCGCCGCTGATCGGCGATGCCGCGTCCGGCGGCGGCCACGACGGCCTGCGCGCCCGCGCCGCGGCTTGGCGGCTGCGCATGGCCGAGGCGGTGGCCGCGTGACCACGCCGGACGTCGTCACCATCGGCGAGACCATGGCGGCGCTGCGCGCCACCGGTCCGGTCCGGCTCGGCGCACCGATGAACCTCTCCGTCGCCGGAGCCGAATCCACCGTCGCCATCGGCCTGGCCCGTCTCGGGCACCGCTCGTGCTGGATCGGGCGGGTCGGCGACGACGAGTTCGGCGCCTTGGTTCTCCGAACCCTGCTCGCCGAAGGAGTCGACGTCAGCCACGCCCACATCGACGGCGAAGGCCGACCCACCGGCCTGCTGGCACGCGAAAGACGTATAGGCGGCCTGATCCAGGTCTCCTACTACCGTGGCGGGTCGGCGGGATCAGCCCTGTGCCCCGAGGACGTGCTGCCCGCCTTGTCGCCCGGAGTCCGCCTTCTGCATCTGACCGGGATCACCCCGGCGCTGAGCCCGACCTGTGCCGAAGCCGCCTTGGCCGCGGCCCGTGAAGCACGCGAACTCGGCATCACCGTCAGCCTGGATGTGAACTACCGCTCCAGATTGTGGTCAGCGCAGCGCGCACGGGAAACGCTGCTGCCCCTGACCCGCCTGGCCGACATCCTGATCGCCTCCGCCGACGAACTGCACCTGGTCTGCGCGGATCCCGTGCTGGAAGAGAAGGCCCTGGTAGACGCGCTCCTGACCGAAGGCACCCGCGAACTCGTGCTCACTCGCGGCGGCAACGGGGCCGACGTGTTCACCACCGCGGCCAGCGCCCACGCCGAGGCGCACCAGGTGCCCGTGGTCGACGTGGTCGGCGCGGGCGACGCCTTCGTCGCCGGCTATCTGTCGGGCCTCCTGGACGGCCTGGACCTCGACCGGCGGCTCCGTCGCGCAGTGGCCGCCGGCGCCTTCGCCGTCGCCGCCGAAGGCGACTGGGAGGGCCTGCCCACCCGGGACAGCCTCGCACTGCTCGACCATCCGTCCGGCACCACCCTCCGCTGACCAGGAACGAGCCGCGGAGACCCGCGATCAGCACCATCCCCGCCGAGGCGGTCGAGATCTGGGCCGAGGGCGGGTTCGCATTCGCCGAAGGCGCCCGCTGGGCCGGCGGCGGCCTCGTCTTCGTCGGCGTCCTCTCCGGACGCCTGTTCGAGATCCCGGCCGAACCCGGTGACGACGGCCGGCGCCGCGCACGCGTATCGCCGGTCTGAAGCTTCCGCGCGGCGCGGTCGCCCCGCTCGAAGGGACCATCGGAGACTGGATCGTCGCGGCCGGGCCCGGCATCACCCGGCTCGGGCGAGCCACCGCGGTGGATCGCCCGCCAAAGCCCTGCTGCTGTCGGCGCCGGCCACTGCTCCGGGGCACTCGTTCAGCCGCAGCGGCGTCAGCATCGTCAACGGCGGCCACGTCGGCCTGTTCCGCTACGCACGTATCTTTCAGCGCAACGACAAAGCAGAACTGCCGGTGCGCGTGGCCTGTATCACCGACATGGATCCTGCCTCGGACGCGGCCGGCGAAGACATGCGCAAGAAGCTGAAGCAGTGGAGTGACCTGTGTCCTTGCCGAGAACCTCATCCATGCTGGTCCGGCCGCCTATCCAGATCATGGTGACGGCAATTGACCGGCGGTGGGATCGTGAGTTCTCGTGTGCCTGCGCTTCGCCTACGTCCTGGCCGTCTTGCAGCGCCAACTCGCCGCGGCAGGAAGACGTCCGCGACCTGACTGGGCCGATCGCGCGATCATCGCGCTGCTGCTCGGTCTAGCACCCAAAGCGTGCCGCGCTGGACTACGTCTGTTCGTTACCCCGGATACCATCCTGGCTCATCAATCTTGGGTGTGGCATCAAGTAGCTGATCATCTACGTGCTGGTCCTGGGATGGGTGCAGCTTTCTGGGGCCGCTTACCCCATGCTCTGGGCGATGACAAGGATGACGACCGTGTCTGTCGATCGTCTCTCGACGATGATGTTGCCGGATGACGCCCCGTCCCACTGGTAGACCGCGGATCCCTCTGTGGAGTCCTCGCTCCAGTCTGGACCGAGCCCTTGCACGAATGACTGGGGTCGGCCGGTGTCAGCCGTCACCTCGTCCGCGGTCTTTGCCGTCGGCACAGCGGCAAGCGTCTTCAGAAGGGTCGCCGTGTCTGGCGCCGGGACGGAGAAACGTAAGAACAGCGTGTCGGGGCCGTTGAATGAGTTGTCGTCGCTGTAGTAGCGCACATCGCTGGACGTCGGCGGTAGTGGGATGCGGTAGTACTGCACAGCCCCTGTCAGGGTGCCGGTTGCCGAATTGGTCCAGCCGGACGAACACTCGTTGCGGTGGTAGGAGTGTGGATCGGTTCGCGTGGGGTCCTCGGGCCAGCATGGCGCCACCGCCTGACGTGTGGCATAGCCGGCTGCGCTCAACGCCAGGACGACCGCCAGCGCCCAGAAACAGCCTCGGCCGCGCCGCCCTGCTGGGCTTTGCGCTTCAGGAACCGTCCTTGGCTCAGCCATGACGCGATCCTTGCAGCGCGAGCGTCCGGGATGTGCCGGGGGTCGCTTTTCTTCACACGTTCCTTCGCGGCTGGCTGTGACGGCCGCTAGTGCGTCGGCTGAGGTGCCCTCGGGCGCGGCGGGTGGTGGCGCAGCGGGCGCGCAGGCGCTGGTTTGCGGGGTTGCGGTAGCCGAACGCGCTGCGGGCGTCAGTCTTGATCAGGCGGTTGACGCCTTCGGAGGCGGCGTTGGTGACGCCCGTGGTGATCGCGACGAGGATCTGCGGCCACCAGGTGGAAACGGTGTTCGCGAGACGTTCCATCTCTGGCAGGCCGGAGGCGGCGGCGGATTCGTAGAAGCGGACGAGCAGCCCGCGGATCATGGCGCGGTCGGGCCGGTGCCGTGCAGCGCGAGGAGGTCCATCAGGTCCTCCTTCACATTCCAGGCGGCCAGGATCGGGACGCCGATCTTCTTCGGCAGCGCCATCAGGTCTTCCACCATCGGATCTAGGTGGTCGGCGTGCATCCGCGCGGCTGAGCGGGTCAGCCGGTTCCTCAACTCCCACTCGCGGTTGCCCTTCCGGCCGCGTCGGCCGCGTTGTTGCACGGTGACCCGGCGACGGACCTCGGTCAGCGCGGTGTTCGCCAGCTGGGCGACATGAAAGCGGTCCACCACCAAGATGGCGTGCGGCAGGCTGTCGCGGATGGCGGCCTTGAACACGCTGCACATGTCGATCGCCACGACCCGCACCCCGGCCCGCCACTGCTGGCTCTGATTCTCAATCCAGGCGCTGACGCTGGCCGCGGTGCGGCCCTCGACCTGTCCCAGGAGCCCGGCTCCGCCGGACAGGTCGCAAAAGCCGACATGCCACCGGTCGGCCAGCACTTCCCAGACCTCGCCGCCGTCCGGGCCTGCCACCAGGCGGAACTTCGCCTTGCCGCGGCGGGTCTCATCAATGCCCAGATGCTCTACGGCCGGGACCGTCTTCGGCAGCGCCGCCTCGGCGGCAACAGCGAACGCGGCCTGCACCACTGGCCAGGAGACCTCGTGATCTCGCGCGGACTGGATCACCGTGCGACCGCCATCTGCCACCGCGGACCCGGCTGACGCGCGAAGACGGCTGGTCAATCGGGTCCTTGCCGGGATCGTCGGCAGCGCCTCGGTGAACGACCGGCGAGGGCACCGGGAGTTCTCGCAGGCCCACCGGCGCTTCGTCCACCGCAACTGCGTCGGCCGACCGGCCAGCGGCAGATCCCGGGGCCTGGTGGTCACCAGGCCCAGCGACCGCGACGAACGGACTCCGCATTCTGGGCAACACCGCGCTGCATCACACGCCGTGACCAGCGCCAGCATCGGAATCCCGGTCTCGTCCATCTCGGCCGAGACGACCTTCACCCCGTCCAGCCCAAGCAGCAGCGTTGCCGTATCGTCGTTCAAGCCCGTGACCCTTCGCCGACTATCCTTGCTTCGCATCTCGGATGATCACAGAAGGTCACGGGCGTTGCGTATTCATCAAGGCCCTGATGCCACGGTCAAGATTGAAGAGCCACCATCCTGCGCTGGCACCGCGACCTGCTGCGGAGCCGCTGGACGAAGAAGTCCCGCCCGAAGAACGGCCGTCCGGCCACGCACCGGAACATCAAGACCCTGGTTCTGCGCATGGCACGCCAGAATCCGGCCTGGGGCTACCGGCGTATCCACGGCGAGTTGGCCGGCCTCGGCGTGCACGTCGCCGCCTCCACCGTTTGGGAGATCATCAAGGACGCCGGCGTCGAACCCGCCCCACGACGCGGTTCGGTGACTTGGGCGAGCTTCCTGCGGTCCCAAGCCGAAGGGATCATCGCCGCCGACTTCTTCACCGCCGACCTCATGGACGGCGCAAAGGTCTACGTCCTGGCTGCCATCGAGCATGCCACCCGTCGGATCCGCATCCTCGGCAGCACGCTCCATCCGACCGGCCAGTGGACCACACCGATGGCACGCGATCCGGTTATGGACCTTGAAGACGCCGCGACCACGGTGAAGTTCCTGATCCGCGACCGCGGCTCCAACTTCACCGAAGCCTTCGACTCTGTCCTGGCCGATGCAGGCATCCGTACCGTGCTGTGCAACGTGCGGACCCCGCGTATGAACGCGATCATGGAGCGCTGGATCGGCTCGGTCCGCCGGGAACTCCTTTACCGCACCCCAGTCTGGCACCACGAACATCTGCGCCAGATCCTGCACGACTACGAGTTCCACCACAACAGCCACCGGCCGCACATGAGCTTGTCCGGGCCCGCCCCGCTCAAGCCGCTGCCGCCGAACATCACCGACCTCGACGCCTTCCGTATCCGACGAACCCACCTCGCGGGTGGCGTCATCAACGAATACCGACCAGCCGCCTGACCAGCATGGAAGAATTTTTCGGCAAGGACAGGTCCCACAGGCATCCTGCACGAGTACGAGCATGCAGCCTGACCTGCGTGGACGAAATAATCGGCACCCACAGACCGGACTCACGGCATGCCGAGGGCGGTCTGTTGTTTTCCTCAGGGTAGGCACAGGGTGCGGTCGACGATGTCGGCTGCGACTTCGTCTACTGGCCGGTTCTCGGCGAAGGCGTGCGCTCTGATCAGGGCGAGGGCATCCGCGGTGCCGCAGCGACACTGCACTGACACCATGCCGACGGCCTGATGCACCACGGCCCACGAATCGTGCTGGTCAAGAAGCGGCGGCCAGCCGATGGGTTCCTCATTTCCGGGTGCGCCCCACGGTGTGAGCAGCGACGCGGCCAGAGTGTCCGCGGCCGCTAGGAAGGTCTCCAGGTCCGGGCCGTGGGCCATCGGCGGGTCGAAGACCGTGAGGGCTCCGAGGGGGGCGCCGACCGTGGTCACGGGGACGGCCGCGACCGCACGGATGCCCAGTTTCTCCACGGCGGGACCGTAGATGGGCCATGCCTGCGCCATCTGCTTCCCGGCCGCGGTGACCGGGCGGCGCAGATGGACTGTTTCACGGGCCGGCCCCTGGCCGAGGGTGAACTCCAGACGCTGGGCGGTCCTGCTGGCCGGGTTCGAGGCCGCCGCAGGGGTCTCGGCATCATCGGGCCCGAACAGGGTGAGCGCTGCGCCCGACGCGCCGAGGGTCTCGGCGACGGCCGCCATGAACCCGGGTTGGACTTGCTGCGGATCGGCGGTTCCCTCGGTCCACCGGCGCAGCCGGTCGGCGTGGGCGGTGTGGATCCGGGCCGCGGTTCGATGCTGTTGCTCCACCTGCCGGTGCATGACCACCATACGTGCGTGGAACGCCCGCATACCTTCCGCGGCCGTCAGCATCTGTGCCTCGTGCCGGGTGGCGATCTCAGCGGCGCGGGCTGCTCGCCGGTGCTCGACTGCCGCGTGTTGCAGTGCTTGGTCGAGTTCCCGGCCGGATTCAGGCGGCAGGGGCATGTTCGCAGGATACGCCGACGCCCGCGGCGGCCAAAGCCAAAAGCGACAAGAGCCATATCTGCCGTGTCAGCCGCGACCGGTGTCCTCCATCAGCAGGACGACGCCGCCGCCGTCCATCGGCGAGCAGGCGATCGAGCACAGGATGGTGCGGCCGATGCGGTTTACGGCGGCGACGTCCGCCGGCCCGGACCGGGCGCCGGTCGCCTGGCAGGCTGCGACGACTTTGCGGACCTCGTCGGTCGGCAGGCCGAAGTCCAGGGTGAAGAACGGCTGCAGGTGGACCTCGCGGCTGCGCAGCCCCCACAGGTCTTCCGCGCCCCGGTTCCAGCTGCGCACCCGCAGGTCCGCATCCAGTACCACGACGCCGGCGGCGATGCTGGACAGCACGCCCTCCAGGAAGCTGCGGGCCTCGTCCAGTTCGCTGGAGCGGATCCGCATCTCCTCGTTCATGGTCTCCAGTTCTTCGTTGCCGGACTGGAGTTCCTCGTTGGTGGTCTCCAGCTCCTCGTTCGTCGACTGGAGTTCCTCGTTGGTGGTCTCCAGCTCCTCGATGCTGGACTGGAGTTCCTCGTTGGTGGTCTCCAGCTCCTCATTCGTGGACTGCAGCGCGTCGTAGGCCGCCTCCAGGTCCCCCCGGGTGCGGGCGAGCTCGTTGTGCAGCCTTGTCGCGATCGTGGTGTCCAGGAACGTCACCGCGACGCCGACCGGCTGGCCGTCGGCGGCGGACATCGGCTGGATGACGATGTCCAGGAATTGGGTGTCGCCGTCGTGCAGCTGCCGCTCGGCGGCGGGGACCCGGACCGCGTGTCGCTCGGTCTCGGCCTGTTCGATCAGCGAGCGCAGCTCGATCGGCCGGTAGGAGATCTCCAGGTCCCGGAACGGCCGGTTCAGGTCGTAGGTGGTGAGACCGAACTGCGCCCGGGCCGCAGCGTTGATCAGGACGATCGCGCCGTCGGGGTCCACGGCGATGGTCGCGTTCGGCGACGTCTCCAAGGTCAGATCGCGCAGCTGCCGCTTGCGGCTGGCCTCCCGGACCTCGGTGCCGGTGGTGCCGTCCATCTTCAGCGGAGCCGGGTGATAGGGGGTCGCCGCGTCGCCCGGGCGGCGCCGGAAGATCCGCTGGCGCATGTTGGCGACTTCGAAGCGCTCGGCGTCGGACAGCAGCATCTCGGCTTTGCCGAGGAACAGGTGGCCGCCTTCGCGCAGGGCGAAGTGGAACCGGTCGATGATCTGCGACTGGGCCTCGGCGTTGAAGTACATCAGGGTATTGCGGCAGACCAGCAGGTCCAGGCGGGAGATGGGGGCGTCCCGGGTGATGTCGTGCCGTCCGAAGATGACCCGGCGGCGCAGATCGGGGCGGAACGCGAACTGGGCGCCGTTGGGCTCGAAGTACTTGTCCCGCAGCTCCGGGGCCAGCGGCTCCAGGGCCTTGGCTGTGTACAGGCCGCTGCGCGCCTCGCGCAGGGCCTCCTCGTCGACGTCGGTGCCGTAGAGCTTGACCCGTCTGACGCACTCCTCGACGCCGAGGACCTCGGCGAACAGGATCGCCAGGGAGTACGGCTCCTGGCCGCTGGAACACCCGGCGCTCCACACCCGGATGTCTTCGTCGGCCCCGCGCGCCGCGATCAGCTCGGGCAGGATCTCCCGCTGCAGGTGGGCCCAGGCCTCGGCGTCCCGGAAGAAGCTGGTGACGTTGATCAGGATCGTGTTGAACAGCGCCCGGAACTCCTCGGCGTCGGCCTCCAGCCGGTCCTGGTAGTCGGCGTAGTCGGCGATGCGGGCGTCGGCCATCCGCTTGCGGATCCGCCGGGCCAGGGTGGAACGCTTGTAGCCGGTGAAGTCGAACCCCCGTGCATCGCGGATGAAGACCAGCAGCTCCTCCAGGTCGCCGCCCGGCTCCGGGGCGGGCGCGGCGCCGTTCCCGATCAACGGTCTGCCGGCTCGACCAGACCGCGGACGACCGCGGCGATCTCGTCCAGGGGGAGCACGAAGTCGACCGCACCGGTGTCGACGGCCGCCTGCGGCATGCCTTTGAACTCCGCCGACACCGGGTCCTCGGCGATCACAGTGCCGCCGCGGGACTTGACCGCGGTCACGCCCATCGAACCGTCTTTGCCGGTTCCGGTCAGCACGCAGGCGATCGCCCGCGCGCCGTAGGCGCCGGCCACCGACTCGAACAGCAAGTCCGCCGACGGACGCACGAAATGGACCAGCTCGCTGTCCGACAACGCCAGCAGGCCCGCCGCGCCGACCAGCAGATGCCGATTCGGAGGGGCGACGTAGATGGTGCCGGGGCGGGCGAGCTCGCCTGCTTCGGCGAGTTTGACCGGCAGCTGCGTGCTGCGCCCTAGCACGTGAGCGATCACGGTCTCGTGTCTTGGGTCCAGGTGCTGTACCACCAGCACCGGGACGGGGAACCCGACCGGCAGCGCGCCCAGCAGCACCCCCAGCGCGGTGATACCGCCGGCCGAAGCCGCCACCGCGACCACCGCGTACCGCTCATCCGACCCGTCGGACCCGGACGCATCCTGCACCACGTCCCCGTTCACCGGCGGGCACCTCGCAGCCGCCGTCCGCAGTGCGGCTCCGCCCGACGGCCGCACGCCGCGCGCGGACCCGAATGCAGGGCAGACGAAGTCGTGGACACGTCTCCGAGGTTAGCGGACGGGCGCTGTAGATCGTGCGAGCCGTCGGGCCCGACCTGGTCGCACCGGCCAGGTCGGGTGCACCGTGCAGGCCGCTGTCAAGGCGGCCGAGGCGCGTGCGGGCCCGTACTTGGGCGAGGATCACCCGCCGACGCGATCGAACCCGCCGAACGGGGACGTCAGTTCGGCGCGAGAGACGCTCGACGATAGCGAATTCGACTATTGTCTCAGGCAAGCCGGGAGGAGGCCCGACAAGTGCCTGAGCACGACGGGAAGTCGACCACCGCACGACGCGAGCAGCGCATCGCAGACACCTTCGTCGCGCTCACAGACACCCTCGCCGACGACTTCGACATCATCGACTACCTCTGCGTGCTGACCAGAAGCTGCGTGGAGCTCCTGGCGGTCACCGCAGCAGGGGTGCTGCTGGCCGACCACCGCGGGCAACTGCACCCCATGGCGGCCTCCGACGAGGTCACCGGGCTGCTGGAACTGTTCGAGGCGCAGAACGACGAGGGACCGTGCCTGGACTGCTACCGCAGCGGCACCCTGGTCACCAACGCGACCCTGGACGCGGACGCCACCGTCTGGCCGGCCTTCGCAGCCCGAGCCCGTGACAACGGCTACGCCATCACCCACGCGCTGCCGCTCCAAAACCGGCACGCCGTCATCGGCGCGCTCAACCTCTTCGCCGACATCCCCGACCCGCTCCCCGACCCCGAGCTCGATCTGGGCCGGTCGCTGGCCGAGGCCGCCACGATCGGGATCCTGCACCAGCGCGCCGCCGCCCGCGGCGCCGCGACGACGTCCCAGCTGCAACACGCCCTGACCAGCAGGATCGTCATCGAGCAGGCCAAAGGCGTCCTCGCCGAACGGATGCAGATCCACGTCGACAAGGCCTTCACCGTTCTGCGCACGCACGCCCGCAACCACAACCAGCGGCTTTCTGAGGTGGCCCGTATGGTCGCCGAAGGCGCCGACCTCGACAACGCGCAAGACGACTCAGTAGGACGGCGGTAGACTCGCCACCACGACCGGCGGCCTCCGAACCCCTGAGAACAAGCCACGGTGAGATCGTCGAGGCACCTGCCCTGGTCAGAAACTCGGCCAACGGGCCCGATAATATCGTCCAGGCAGGTCAGGCTGCGTATTGGTACTCGTGGATGATGCCACCGAGTCAATCGTGTCGGCGGATGTCGCGGTCGGTGATGTGGAGTGGGCCGGTGATCGGTGCGGGCACTGCACGCAGTGGCGCGGCCTGCCCTATTGCTTGGTGAGCGCGGTAGCAGTTGTAGTGCGTCTCGTATTCGCGCAGGGCGTGCAGCAGGTGACGCTGGTTCCAGATCAAGGTGCGGTCCAGCAACTCGCGGCGGCAGGTCTGCACCCACCGCTCCATGACGGAGTTCATCCGCGGCATGCGGATCCCACTGAGCACGACCTGGATCCCCACCTGTACGAGGATCTCGTCGAACAGCGACGGGAACTCCGCGTCCCGGTCCCGGATCAGGTACTTGACTGTGGCTCCCGCGTCTTCCAGGTCCATGGCCAAGTTCCTTACCGCCTGGGTGACTCAGGCAGCGGTGGGATGGGCCGTGGAGCCCAACACGCGCACCCGCCGGGTGGCATGCTCGATGACGGCCAGGATGTACTGGCGCTGCCCGGTCAGCGTGACCGTCTCGATGAAGTCACACGCCAGCAACGCGTCGGCCTGACTGCGCAGGAAATCGGCCCAAGTGGTGGCGGTACGCTCCGGTGCCGGGTTGAAGCCCTCATCTTTGAGGATCTCCCAAACGGTCGAGGCGGCGATCTTGATGCCCAAGGTGGCCAGCTCACCGGGCACCGGCGATAACCCCAACTCCGGTTCTCCCGAACCAGACGCAGCACCAGCCGCCGGATCGAGGCCACTGTTCGCGGGCGTCCGGTTCGCCGGGGCCGGCAAGTGTTCGCATGGCGCCGGCGCATCAGATCGCGGTGCCATCGCAACACCGTGTCCGGATTGACGATCAGATGCAGCCGGCGAAGTGAGTCACGGGGCAGGGGCTTGAGCAGTGCCGCAAGGAACGCCCGGTCCTCGGGGGGGGCGATGGCCATCATGCCCGAGTCCCTGTCCAGATCACAGCGGGTAAGCCGATACCGGGCCCACCACCGACATGACAGCCCCATACCGGTTGACCTGCGTGGACGAGCTATTCGGCAGGCGCACTGCGGGATCAGGGCTCTTGTGGCGCATCATGCGTGGCCGGGCACGGGCCGGTCGCGGAGCCCGGAAGCGGCTCGGCAGACACGAAAGGGTGGTATCGCATCAATGCCCTTGCAGCCCCGCGATCTGCGCAGATAACTGAAAGTATTGAGACCGATCCGTTCCATCACAGTGTCTTCACGAACCCCCGCAGGCCGCCCGCCGGAGCCCGGCACGATGAGAGCCACCGGAAGGAAGGAATCGCATCATGGCGCCAGTCATCAGGAGCATCAGCCCGGTCCAAGGCTCCCCGGCCGGGGGTACGGCCGTCACGATCACGGGAACCGGTTTCACGGGTGCGACTGCGGTGAAGTTCGGTTCGGCGACGGCGGCGTTCACGGTGGTCAGTGCCACACAGATCACCGCGACAGCTCCCGCCGGCACCGGATCGGTGTCGGTGACGGTCACTACCCCAGGCGGCACGAGCAATGCCGTCACCTACACCTATGTCCTGGCGCCGACGATCAGCAGTCTCAGTCCGATGCAGGGCCCCAGCACGGGTGGCAACACGGTCACGATCACAGGGACCGGTTTCACCGGTGCCACCAGCGTGTTGTTCGGTTCGGTGCCTGCGGCGTTTACGGTGGTCAGTGCCACACAGATCACCGCCGCCGCATCTGCCGCGCCCGTGGCGCCGGTCGCCGTCACGGTCATCACCCCGGGAGGCACCAGCAACGGGGTGTTGTACTTCTACGTCCCGCCGCCGACCGTCGCCAGTATCTCCCCCTCGATGGGGCCGCTCGCCGGCGGCAACACCGTCACCATCACCGGCACCAACCTGACGCTCGCCACGGCTGTCCTTTCGGCACCGCTGCGGCAACCGGCCTCGTGGTCGTCTCGGACAATCAGCTCACAGTCCAAGCCCCCAGCGGTTCCGGGACTGTGGCTGTCACGGTGACCACGCCGGGCGGCACGAGCCTGCCTGGGGTGGGCAGCCCTTACTACACCTATGTCGCGGTCCCGGTCATCACCACCCTCACCCCGACTCAGGGGCCGGCGAATGGAGGAAACGCGGTCACCATCAGCGGAAGCCATTTCGGCCTGACCACATCCGTCCTGATCGGCGGAACCGCAGCGCCCTTCGTCGCCATCTCAGACAGCGAAATCGTGGCCACCAGCCCAGGCGGCACCCCCGGCTCCGTCACCGTCACGGCGACCACGCCGGGCGGCGTCAGCAACGCCGCGTCCTACCAACTGGTCGCCTCCCCGAGCGTGTGAACGGGGCGGAGTCGACGCCGCGACTCCACCCCGGCTACCGGCGGCTAGAGTCGGAGGTGCTGGGTTGTCTGGACGCCACGCGCATACCGGGAGCTTCGTTGTCCGCTGATTCCGCCATCGTCGTGCCGGTTTCGTCCACGTCCGACCCTCAAATCATCCCTATTCTTTAAGGCAGTGGGGTCTGGGGTGTTCAACACGTTCTCCTCGCGGGTCCTCAGCGGCGGGAATGGTGGTACGGGTGGTTTCCTGCGGGGCAGAGGCCGATGCGGCGTCTGCCCCGCAGGGGTTAGGTGGGCCGCAGCCCGGCTGGTTTGCCGGGCTGCGGTGGTGTATCAGATGCCGGGGCCGGCCACGTAGGTGAAGCCGCCGGTGAGAGTGGCGGAGCCGCCCGCGGTGCTGACCGTGACGTCGGCCGCCCCCGCGGTCCCGGGCGGGGTGACGACGGACAGTTCGGTGTCGCTGATGACCGAGAACGGCGCGACGGCGCCGCCGACGGTGACGGAGGCGGTGGTGGTCAGGCCGGTGCCGGCGACTGTCGTTCCGGTGCCGCCGGAGGTCGGACCGGAACTCGGGGTGACGGAGGTGGCCGTGGGGGCGTCCACGTAGGTGTAGGACAGGCCGTTGCTGGCGCCGCCGGCCGTGTGGACCGTGATGCCGACCGATCCGGCCGCCGCGCCGGCGGGCACCGTGACGCTGATCAGGCTGTCGGAGACCACGGTGGGCGTGGCGCTGTTGGCACCGAAGGCCACGCTGGAGGCGGTGGACAGGCCGGTGCCGGACAGGGTGATGGTGTTGCCGCCGGCCGTCGGTCCGGAGTCGTTGCTCAGCGTCGCCTTGAACGGTGCCCCCACGTAGAAGTACGACAGCGGATTGCTGGTCCCGCCACCGGTGGTCACGGTGACGCCCACGGTCCCGGCGCCGGACGGGGCGGTGGCGGTGACCGAGGTGGGGGTGTTGGCGGTGATGGTGGCGGACTTGGTGCCGAACTTGACGGCGGTCGCGCCGGCGAGGTTGGTGCCGGTGATAGTGACGGCGTTCCCGCCGCCGGTGGGTCCCTGGTTCGGAGAAATAGGCATGAGTGTTTCCTTTTACTTTGAACGGTTGATTTGGTGGAGTTTGGACGCCAGCTGCTGCCCTTGGACGTGTTTGCTGGAGGCTGACATGGCCCTGTCGGCTTCCGGGCCCGCATCCCCTGCTGCGCGGGCAGGACAAGCGGTCGGTACGGCGTCGAACCCTGCGTTTAGGATGGAGACCCCTGTAGGGCCGGAGAGCATGCGAATTGTTCACATGACACCCCCCAAAGACGCAGCGCGAGTCACCAGCACCAGCCGGCTTCGAATACCGGCTGATATGTGGCTGCACTACGGGAATACCCAATGTGGCACTAGTCGTGAACATCGAAGAGATCGACGTCACTCATATTGGGGATGTATACGCTGCCTCAGCGGCGCAAGCCAGCAGCGCCCGTCCGGCGCTGAGCCCGTCGAGCGGAGCTCGCCAGCCTCGTGGGCTGCGACCCTGCTCCGACCTGGAGAGATCGGTGATCCTCTTTGAGTTCCGACAGGGTATTGGCCAGCATTCCGTGGGACCGGCGAACGGATGCGACGCCTATCAAATGGACATCATTGATGTCGTGTCTCAGGCTACTGCGTATCAGACTGGCTCCCTAGTGTAGAAGGGGGCGCCTGTTGCGGCGGTGCCTGAATTCGTTGTGGGCGCTACATTGATTCGCTCTCGGGCCGAACTCCACGCCACCTACGGGGCTTCAAGGGGTAAGATCTCAGAGGCCTAATGAACGTTCGATTCGGTATGTGTTCCTCACGGGGTATCCGCAAGACGGCGGCCAACCGGCCTGACCTCGGGTGATCACGTGGCACTATCGGGGTCTGAGGCCGTCGGTCTGCTCTACCGGATCCTCGTGAACCGCCTGTCCTGGCTGGCGCTGCTGGCCCGATCGCAGGCGTCGAAGAACGCCGAGACACTGGTGTTGCGCCAGGAAGTAGCGGTGCTGCGCCGGACCAACCCGAAGCCGAGGCTCACCTGGAGCAACCGGGCGGTGCTCGCGGCGCTGTCCAAGCTCCTGCCCAAGACACTGCGCGGCCACCGGATCATCACCACGGGCACGCTGTTGCGTTGCTGCGGCCACGATCAGCAAGGTCCTGCGCAGCCACCGGATCCCGCCACCGAAACACCGCGACGACTCTTGGCGCACATTCCTGCAGGCTCAGGCCCAGACCCCGCTGGTCACAGACTTCTTCCATATCGATTGCGCGGTCACCCTCACCAGGCTCTACGTCGCGTTCGTCATCGAGCACCGCACGCGTCGGGTCCACCTTCTCGGCATCCCCCGGCATCCGACCGCCGCCTGGGCCGCCCAGTGCGTCGCGTCACGGACGAAACCGCCACCGGCCCTCGGAAAACGATGACGCCTCGTTACGAAGTACCCTCCGTAGATGGACCTGTTCGGGCGGGGGTAGAGGGACTGGCCGTTGTGAAGCGGCAGGCGGCGGCTGGAACGGGTTCTTCCGGCCGCAAGGACACCGCCGTCCCCGGGGTATAGGGGGCACCCACCCCAGCCGGATCTCATACGTGTGCAACGTGGAAACCCAGATGGGGTCCAGGACTGAATCACGGCCCTGGCAAGCCGACCGCGAGGAAGGCCGCATTACCCAGCGGGACAGGACGGCCCATGAAGCCAACGCCGGCGGCCGAAAGGCAGCGGGAAACCGAGACCGCAAGGCCAGCCCCTCTGCTGGCGGCCTCGCATAACCGGCCGGATACCGGGCTCGCCGTCCGGACCCGAAAATGACGTGGGCCGGGTGAGCCTGTGAAGGACAAGCGATCACCGATGCCGGAACCGAGCGACGAGTTGGACGCCGACGTGATGCCGAACGCGACGCAGGTCGTCGCGTCCGCCGTCGCCGAGGCGAACGGACCCGAGGGCGAGGTACTCGACTGGCTGACGGTGGGTTGGCAGACCGTCGAGGACAGCGTACGGCGTCTGCGGCAGCGGATCTTCATGGCGTCGCGGGAAGGGGACCTGGAGAAGGTCCGGAACTTGCAGAAGTTGATACTACGGTCCCGTGCGAACGCTCTGCTGAGCGTGCGGCGGGTCACGGACGTCAACGCCGGGCGCAAGACGGCGGGCGTCGACGGCGTCGTGGTGAAGGACCCCATCGGCAAGACTGGACTGGCCGAGCAGGTCCAACACCAGACGGCGTCGACGACGGGCCGTCCGGTCCGGCGGGTGTTCATCCCCAAGCGCGGCAGCACCAAGCAGCGTCCGATCGGCATTCCCGTGATCGTTGACCGATGCCGCCAGGCGGCGGTGGTCAACACGCCCGGGCCCAAGTAGGACTGGACTTGGCAGCCTGACCTCATCAGGCTTGCGAAAGCAGCGAAAGCCGAGCTAGGAGGGCAGACGGAGGCTGGCGGCGAGCATCGGCCAGGAAGCGACGAAAGTGTCTCTCCAAGACGACCAGTCATGCGAGCCGCCGGCGTAGAAGTCGGTTAACACTGGGATGCCGAGCATGGTGAGCCGATTAGCGAACGCGATGTTCTGCGGTCGCAGCATCGCGCCCTCCAACAACTTCCCTAGCCTTTCCATTGTGAACCCACCGCCCCCTACGGAATCATCACCACAAGATAGGAAAATCGAAGTTCCGCGAAGGTTCGCCGCTTGCGCGTAAGGATTGTTCCTAATCCATACTCTAGCAGCGGAACTATCATTCGGATTTCCCCACACCTGGTTCGGGTTGATTCCCTGCCAGGACTGTGTCAGGCCCATCATCATGGATGTGCCGGGATCAGTCGTGTTAACGATCCCGCTGTAGGATGCCGCCGCGGTAAAAGTCCGTGGGAAGTGAGCGGCCAGGATCATGGCGCCGTAGCCGCCGGCGGACACGCCGGCCACAGCGCGTGTTGAGTCTGCATGGTAGTTGCGTTCCAGCAGTTGCATGAGCTCCACGGCTTCGAAGGTCTCATAGTCGGGCTTGTTCCAACCGTTGTTCCACCAGCGGGTCGGCAGGCCGGTGCGGCTGCTATCAGGCATGACGACAATGACGTTCTTGGCGGAGACGAAGGATTCAATATCGGTTTCCCGGGTCCAGGAGGTGTAATCGTCATTGCCGCCGTGCAGCAGGTAGAGGACGGGCCACGTTTCGCCTCCTGGGTCGGTGGTCCAGCGGGCTGGAACAATGATCCGAGTCGGGACCACTCCGCCGACTGCGGTGGAGCTGATGTCGATGTCGGCCATGCGCCGGTCGAGCCAATCCTCGGACTGAATGTACGAGCCGTCGTCAGCCTGACCAGAGGGAGGCGTAACCGAGATCGATTTCATGGTTGATGGGGATGTCGGCACCTGCAGTGGCGGTGGGGTCGGAATATTCACTGCGGCCGGATATGCACTACCTGGAGAGCTGGCCGATGAGGTGGGTGCGGCTGCGAACCAGACAATTAGCGTGAGCGCCAGGGCGAGTGCTGAGGCTAGGCCCCGAGTCGGACGCGGCATGATGGCCACAATGGTTCTTCTCTCTCGATCGGGCTGGGGGAGTCGGCGTTGGTGCGGGAGGATGTCCGCCACGCACGGTTAACGGACCTAGCCTCCGGGCGGCTGGCAGGCTGGGCTCAGCCTCTGAGGCCGTCACGTCGCCTTTTGTCGGCGAACCGAGGGGGTGACGAAGCTGGCAACCGCGGCTGGGGACAGACATGTGGGCGCGACCGTGAAAGCGACAGGCTGAGCCCACCCCGTGATGAAGACATCACTCAGGGTTAGAAGGAGCCGGAGTGGAGCAGGTTGTACATCCAAGGCGCCAGTTCAGAAGTGCCACCGCGCGCCGTGCTCCACCGACGTCACTCCATGATCCAACCGGGAAGGTCCGGCCTGGGTCGTTCAATCACTGCGCCGCGTTGTCATGGTCGGTGTATCCGATCCCACAGCCTGTTCAAAGGGGCGCGGGGCTCGGCACACAGCCATACGGGGACGTCCTGGTTGGCGAGTTCGGAGCTCCCGTGGGCGAGATGGATGGTGTCCACACGGCGTACCGAGTTGAAGAACTCGCCGATCCAGCGGCCGTCGCCGCCAACGTACAGCACCTGGCGCGTGGTCGCGGGCGGGCGCCGGGCATACCAGTAACCGCGTTCGGGCCCGTAGGCCGCCGGCAGGCCGTCGGCGCGGCCGTATACATCGAGCGCGCTGGCCTGCCAGTAGGAGTCGCCTATCACAGCGGTGTGCGCGCGAAGATCGGGCGGCAGGCGACGGTATGCGCTCGCCGTGGTCTCTGCGAGCTGGGGCCAGCCGTAGCTGCCGCTGGAGACGAAGTCCACAAGGGTGACGCCCGTAAGCCCGTCGGCCGGTCGGACCGGCAGGCTGAAGTAGATTGCCAACGGGGCAGACAATGCGAACACCGGCCAGGTGGGAACCCAGCGCCACCAGCGTGCTGGAGGGCAACGCTCGATACGTGCCGCCGAAGCGGCGAACAGCACCGCGTACAGCCCCGCGAGGTAGTAGTAGCGGTCGGCGGAGACCGCCAGCACCAGGGGCACGACGACGCACGCCCAGCCGAGCAACCGATACTCACGGAGCTCTGGAGCGCGCAGTAAGCAATAGAACCCGTGGCAAGCCAGGAAGGCCCCTGCAAGTAAGCCTGCCATCAACACGGCGAGAGGCACCATGGCCAACGGACCGCCAAGTAGCCGCTGGTCCTGCTCAAAGACCACCTGACGCATTAGCAGGTACGGCCAATCGTTGTCAGCCTGCCAGATGATGGTTGGCACTGTGAGTAGCACGGTAATCGCGCCACCAGCCCAAAGCAGAGGACGGCGCAGCAGTTCGCGAGGACCGGCAATGAGGGCACCGGCCGCCAGCCCGAGCCAGAAGAAGCAGATAAGGAACTTGGCCTGCATCGCGATTGCCGTGACGATTCCGGCATACAACAGGAGCCTGTCGTCTCGGATTCGCACCCAGCGCACCACGAGCCAGCTGACCAGCACCCAGCAGAACGGATCCACCGTAGAGGTGGCCAGAAGATGACCAGACGCGAGAAGCTGAAATGAGAGCGCGTACGCCGCCGCGGCCGTGGTCTGTGCGCGTGCCGCGCCTCCGAATTCGCGGGCGATTAGTGCGCAAAGCACAACCCCGATAGTTGTCAGTAGCATGGGCAGCAGCCGCATGCCGGCCACCGAGCCCGGAAACATGAGTTCAAGGAGTCTGGCGAGCTGCGGAAGCAGCCATGGGTTGTCCTCGTATCCCCAGGCCGGGTGATATTTTCCGGAGGCAAGGAAGTAGAGTTCGTCGCCGAAGTATCCGAATCGGCCGCTCACCGCCAGCAGAGCTGCCGCGGCCGCGCCCGCGATCGTGAGCACTGGCAGACGCGCGAAAGGGGCTAGAATTCCTGAGTCGCTTTCTCGGCAGTCATCGAGACACACTGCCATCTCAGGATTGTCTGATACGTCCACTGTCGACTCCCACCTTCCATCGATCTCGCAACCGTTTGCGACCGCGTGGCTGTAGCCGGGATCACGCCTTGGCGGCGGTTAGTCGGTATCGCAGCCGATCCGGCAATCTGGCGGCCAGGGCTCCGAGGTGAGCGTCGAGACCCACCAGGTATCGGGGTCTGGGGTGAGGGGCAGTCAGCGCTTTAACGATAACCTTCGCGGGGCGGCTCGGGGATAAGCCACGCTGCGCGGTGCGCCTGGCTGCTGTCCGTGCTGTGGCAATCTGATATGCGTATTTTTCTTGTGCGGCGGCTGGCAGGGTGTCCTGGAGTTCGGCGAAGGCAGCCGCCATCTTGGTCCACGTCTTCGTCGCGACGGCACCGGGTTCGATCAGCACGACCTTGATGCCGAACGGCGCGAGCTCGGCGCGTAGGCTGTCGGTCAGGCCCACGACGCCGAACTTCGAGATCTGGTAGGGACCGTGGGTGGTTCCGGCGATTCGGCCAATGATCGAACCCACCTGCACAATGCGCGCTGACCTGCCCTGCTGTGCGGCCAAGTGCAGCGCGGGGAGTACCTCCTGAGTCACTGCCAGGTGACCGGTCAGGTTGATCTCCAACTGTCTTCGAAAGTCGGCGAGCGGCATGTACTCCAGCGGTCCCGGCATGGGCGTGGCGGCGTTGTTGACCAGGCCGTCGAGCGGGCCGTTCGCCACCACCTGCTCCCCAGCGGCGCGCACCGAATCCGGATCGGAAAGGTCCATTCGCAGTACCCGGACCGCCCTCGGGTGATCCCGCAGAATCGCCTTCTCGTCCGCGTCGGAACGTACCGTGGCCCACACGTGAGCACCCGTGCGCACCAACTCATCAACGCAGGCCCGTCCAATCCCACTTGACGCCCCGGTCACCATGAAGGTTCTCGTTGTCATGGTATGAAGCGTATTAGCATGAACTGCCGCTAGGAGAGATGTAAGAGGACGAAATTTGATCGTGTCATGCGACGTGGTGATGGGCCGGGAAGCGCGCTCGTCTGATCGAGGCGGCCGAGGAGTCCGTCGAAGATCTTCTGGCGGCCCGCATGCCCTTTCTTCTCGGCGCCATTCCAGGGTCGGCCGGAACGCGATGGTGGTGGCACGTAGCACCAGCAGCGGGTAGGCCTTGGACAGATAGAACACCAGCGGTGTCCGAGTCCGTGTCGAGCACCAGCTCGCGGCCTGCCGATAGTGGCCGGTGGCCAGGAATTCCAAAGCTCGCATAGAGAAGCGGTGCGCAGCTGGTGGGGCTTCACATACCGAACCTGGGCTCGAACCAGGCCCGGATCCGGTCGCACGTGCGCTCGAGCACCATGGCTCAGGCAGTGAACGGCCCGCCGCCGTTCTTCACCGGCAGAGCAGATACGAGCCTCCGTCCGGCACGATCAGACGCCGCCGCTCGGCAATAGTCAGCGACGCCCACGACCAACGGACTCTGTGATCTGTCCGCCTCGAGCATCCGGCCCTATCACTAGCAACGGCTCATCCCACCGTCGCGGCGGACGCCACGACGAGACGACCGTCGCTGCCTCCCGGTTCAGGCCCAGGTAATCGGGGACCGACGCCAAGGCCACATAAGAGGCTCACGTCGTCCGCGCCTTCTGGCCCTTGGCGATCCCGCCAGGGCCCGGAAGCGGAATCGGCACGGCCGTCGGTTCCAGCGGCAGCACCGGGATCCCCGACGGCAACAAGTGCGTGAACTCGCCAGCCGCAACCCGGTGGCCACCGTCAGATCGCCGATCGCAACGTTGCGCGCCATCTCCCGCCCGGTGCCGGCGACTAGCGCTCGCGCCGAACGGTAGGTGAACGGCTCGGCCGCGGCATACCCCTCATTCCTCGCCCACCGGTAGTCTCAGCCTGGTTCCAGAACCAAGAGCAGAGCGTTGATCAATTCCTGAGGTTAGACGTAGAGCTAAGTGCATCACGAATTCGCTTCAGGACGCGCGCGAGGCAGTGCAATCATGGCGTAGACGCCTCCAGCCAGGATGGGCAAGGCGCTGATGAAGTAGATCGTATCGATCGGTCCGAAGTGAAGGCCGCCGATATCCTCATCCATCCCCACTAGCACGCTGCTGGCAAGCCAGCCGGCGGCCAGCGCTGACACAAGGCTGGCGACTTGCTGGACCGGGCTGATCGTCGCGTTGACTCGGCCGAGCAGTTCGCGTGGCGTGACGGCCAGCAGCATCGAGCCGATGAGGGAGTTCAGCACACCCACAGGCACGCCGAGCATGCCGAGTACAGCTAGTGCGGGCCAACTGCTGCCCTGTTTGGCATACACAGCTACCAGTAGCCCAGCAGATAGCAGCCCTCCGCTGATGACCCGCGCTGGACCGTAACGTGCGGCCAGCGCTCCGCTGGCCAGCGCTCCCGCCACCACTCCTGTCCCGAGGGAGAGCCCGAGCAGGCCATAGAAGCTCGCCGCTGCGTGCAGGTTGCGGGTGGTGAAGAACACGCCAAGCGCGCTGAGCGCTCCTGATCCCAGCGTGCTGACCACGATGGAGACCGTGAGCACAGCCAATTCCCGGTTTCGTAAGATGAACCGCAATCCGGCGCTGACTTCTTCTCGGAAGCTCGAGGCTCGAGTGCACGACTCGTCCGCAGTCGGTCGTGCAGCCGCCGGTACGTGAATGCCACGCACAGCAGTGAATGAGAGAAGGAACGAAGCTGCGTTGAGCCCCAGAGCCCACTGCGGTCCTGCGAAGAACAGCAAGGGTGCGGCGAGCGGCGGCCCGGTGATGATCGCCGCGGCGTCGGTGGCTTGGCCGATTCCTGAGGCTCGCACCCTCGCGTTGGTCTTCGGCACGATGTCCGCAACGTACGCGGCGCGAGCCGGGAGGAAGAATCGGGCCGCCGCCGACGATGCCACCGTCACGGCATATAAGAGCACGATTGACACCCGAGTGCTCGCGCCCATTGACACGACGAAGGCAAGGCCTGCAAACAGCCCAGCCCGGACCAAGTCAGTGGCCAGCATGATGCGGCGCCGGTCCCAGCGATCTACGAAAACTCCTGCGATAGGAGCGACGATCAACACTGTGATCGCCTCGGCGACTATCAATCCGGCGACCGCCGCAGGTGCGACGCTCTCGCCACGCAGCAGCGTTGCACCCATCCACAGCACCATGGTCGTCAGTGCAAGCTGGTCACCGACCCCAGACACGACCTGCCCGACCCATAGCCTCGTGAAAGCAGGGTTGACCACCACGGCCGAACGTGGGCCGGAGCGAACCGTGGCAACCGATTCTCCTCGGCGAATGAGTCTGCGGCGTGATGCCGACGGCTCTGATTCCGGCGAGACCGGTTCGGTCACAGATTGCACGACCGCGGTGTCTTCATCCATATCTAGGTAGTCCTCGTGTCGTGCAGAACCGCTTCGCACAATGAATGCCGTCGTGCTCTGAACTCGGAGTGCTGGGCTTCTTCCAACTCGAAGAATCAGCTCGCTGCATAGGCCTCGAGCTGGGCGAATATCGGCGGAGACGCCCTCTAGCGTCGGCGCGACGAGCCTTCGGGAGCCAAGTCCTGTTCAGCATGTAGAAGGTCGGCGGTGAGCAAGTCGGCCAGAACATCGACGACGGGCGGATCGAGCAAGGCAAGATGGTGTCCCGGCACGGAAGCCACTGCCAGGTCAGTGCACCACTCATCCCATCCGAGGGCCTTATCGTCCCTCTGGTAGCGCGGGTCGGAAACGGTGTGGGGGGCCGGCTGGCTCGCTCGGTATAGGATGGTACGTCCGTGGTAAACGGCTGGAATGTGCCGCTCCAGGCTGCACGTGTCGATGTAAGAATCGCGTTGGTGTTTGAGGATAGATGGCGGCAGAGCCATCGTTTTCTCAAGAAGACCCATGATCAGGTCAATCTGCTGCAATTCGTCCATCGCGGCCAGTTCGTTATACGGTAGCGCCAGGTCGGCCCCATACGTGTCACGAATATAGGCGGCGAAGGCCTCATATCGAGTGCGCGTGATCTGCTCCGGGCTGGCATCCAGGATAGGCAGCGGTAGCACGCTATCGATAAGCAGCAGGGCTCTGACCTCGCCGTCGTCCGCCAGAAGCCGCGCGGTCTCTTGCGCTACGATTCCGCCATAAGACCACCCACCAAGAACCCACGGTCCTCCGGGGCGACATTCCTGGATCAGGCGTGCGTATTCTGCAGCACGCTCTCCGACATCGGTGACATGGGTTAGCGGTTCGAGCCCGAAGCAGGGCTGTTCTGCTGTGAGGCGGCTGCACAGCGGCCGATATACCGCGGAGGAACCTCCGGCAGGATGAATGAGGAAAAGCGGAGGACAGGTTCCACTGGGACGCAGTGCACGGATGTTGCCTTCCACCGGCGTTTCCACCAAGGGCCGCAGCCAGTCAGCGAGAGACGCGATAGTGACGGGCGAATCCGCCTGGCTTGGAATCTCGATGGGGCGTCCGATGCTCGTGCCGATAGCGCGAGAGAGCTCAGTCGCCAAGCGCGGCTCCAGGCGCAAGCCGGTCAATTCGTCATCGACGCCGGCTGGCGGCTTGCCGCCGACGGTCTGCCAAGCGTGCGCGATCAATCGCTCGGTCATGTCGCGCGGTTGCGGCTTGCAGCCGTGCGATGCGGATGCCGGCGCCACTGTCTTGAGGTGGTCGGCGACGCGAGCCACGGTACCTGCGTCGAGGAGTAGCCGGGGCAGAACTTGGACACCGAACTCCTGTTTGATGATGACCACGATACGTGCGGCCTGAAGCGAGTCGAGGCCGAGTTCGGTCAGCTTTGTGTGGTCGTCGATGCTTGATGGCGTGTAGCCCATGACCTGCGCGACACAAGCCCTGATGTGGTCAATCGGGCTCAACGCTTGCTGCGCTGCTGGGGAGTTCCGCAGTACATCGTCGGCGTCTGGGGCTGGGTGGCTCTGCCGAGCGCCGGCCCAGTACGTACGGTGGCGCCAACGGACAGAGGGCACGTCGATGATCCGCGCGCCGGGGTGGAGTGGCCGTCTGCCAGGGACCGGTTCCAAATTGCCGCGGAGCAATAGGGCGCTCAGCGAGAGGCGAAATCCCACCGTCTCGTCCACACCGCGGCGCAACGTGGGCAGCAGCAGCGTGTCCTTGACCCCTGTTGCGCAAAGCGTCTCGGCGATGGGGTGCAGTTGGGTCGGGTGTGGTGAGATCTCGACGAAGACTCGATGACCGTCCTCCGCCGCTGCGGCAATCGCTTGGTGGAAGCGTACTGGCGCGCGTAGGTTGCGCACCCAGTAGTTGGTGTCGAGGGGACCGGTGTCGCGCGGGTGCTGGGCGGCGGTCGGGTAGAACCGGCACGTCGGATCCTGACACTTGATTGTGCCGAGCTCCGTCGCGAAAGTCTGCAAGATGGGCTCGACGTGTTCTGTATGGCTGGCCGCCGCGATGTCCAGCATGCCTACCGTCGCTCCGGCGCGCTCGGCGCGGGAGGTCAGTGACGCGACGTCTGCAGCCGATCCTGCGACCACGACCTGTGTTGGGGACGAGTGGACAGCGATTCTGATGCTCTCCAAGTCCCTGGCGGAGTGCGTGGCCCGCTCCTCAGACCAGCCTACGACGGCCATGGCCCCGCCTGTCAGACCACCGAGTAGTCGGGAGCGCGAGGTGATGATACTGGCGCCGGTCTCGAGCGACAGAGCTCCAGCGACGACGGCCGCAGCGATCTCTCCCATGGAGTGCCCGATCACGGCGGCTGGCCGCAGGCCATAGGACTGCCACAGGGCGGCGAGCGCCACCTGGAGTCCGAAGAGCGTCGGCTGCGCGACCGCGGGCTCGGTTACCGCGGCGCCGGTGGCAAGGATGTCCCGCAGCGAGAAGCTCGCGTACCGTTCGAGCACGGGCTCCACCGCATCGACGGCTGAAGCGAAGACGGGCTCCTCGTCGAGCAGGCGCTGAGCCATGCCAGGCCATTGCGAACCGTAGCCCGAAAAAACCCAGACCGTACCGGGCGTGGCACCGTCAGTACCATCTGTGTCACATTCGACGTAGCCCGCGTGTGGTTCGTCTGCCGCGAGTCGCGACAGGGCTTCGGCAGCCTGCTCGCCGCTGCGTGCAACGACTGCGGCCCGGTACCGGCCGGTGCCGAGGCGCCCTAGAAGCGTGTGCGCGACATCATGGAGGCGCGCCCTGGTCGCGTGCGGCGAATCCAGCCAGGTGGCAAGGTCGCCCGCGGCCTCCCGCAGGCGACCGGCTGACTGCGCGCCGAGGGCGATCACAGCCGGCGCCATGACATTAGATGTGGCAGAGGAAACCACAGAGGGTTCATATTCTCGAAGCACCACATGCGCGTTGGTGCCGCCGAAGCCGAACGCCGATACACCCGCCGTCGCACGGCTTGAATAGCGCGGCCAGGGCTCGGGCCGGGTGACCACCCGCAGGCCAAGGGCGTCGAAGTCGACGTGGCCGTTGGGTCGTTCGAAATGCAGGATCGGTGGGAGCTCGCTGTGATGGAGCGCCAGGACGGTCTTGACCAACCCCGTAATCCCGGCTGCGGCCTCGAGATGGCCCAGGTTGGTCTTGACCGAACCGATCAGGAGCGGTCGGTCCGGGTCGCGACCGCAGCCCATTGCGGCGCCCAGCGCCCCTACCTCCACCGGATCTCCGAGCGCCGTGCCTGTACCGTGCGCCTCGACATAGTCGACTTCCGTCGGCACAGTGACGCCGTCTCTGGCGTAAATCTCCGACAGCAACGCCCGCTGAGATGCGCCGTTGGGAGCCATTAGCCCGTTGGAACGGCCGTCCGAGTTGACAGCACTGGCTTGAATCACGGCCAGTACGCGGTCCGCATTCAGTTCCGCGTCCGCAAGCCGCTTAAGGACAACGACAGCGCAGCCCTCGCTGCGCACCATGCCGTCCGCCGCAGCGTCGAAGGTTTTGCATCGGCCGTCCGCCGCAAGCGCGCCGGCGCGCTGGAAGCCCAGTGTGACCATCGGGGAAAGCAGGACGTTCACCCCGCCCGCCAGTGCGGTATCGCACTCGCCGTTGACGAGGCTAGAGACCGCCTGGTGCACCGCGACCAGCGAAGAGGAACACGCCGTATCCACTACGAGGCTGGGGCCGCGCAGGTCCAGCATGTAGGACAGTCGATTCGCCACGATGCTCAGCGCCACTCCCGGCGCGGTCCACGCCTCGACGCTATCGAGAGTGGAAGTAGTCAGGTGCGCGTATTCGTTGCCGCTGACGCCGATGAATACCCCAGTCCGCGTACCGGCCAGCGAGCTCGCGGGGATCGAGGCATGATCCAGACTCTCATGTGCCACCTCCAGCAGGATGCGTTGCTGGGGATCCATCGCAACGGCCTCGCTCGGCGCGATGCCGAAATATTCCGCGTCGAAGCCGGCGACGTCGTCGAGGAAGCCTCCGCGCATGCTGACACCAGCGGCTACGGGATCGCCACACGAGGCGAACGCGTCCCACCGGCCTTCAGGCAGCGTGGTGATCGCGTCCGAGCCCTCGGCCAGCATCTGCCAGAACTCCTCGGCCGAGGCGGCCCCGGGCAGGCGGCAGCCGATGCCGACCACAGCGATCTGGACGGCCCCGGCTTTGAGGCCCGAACTCGAGGACTCGGATCGCCGCGCCTGGCCCGCGGCCTCGGCTGACTCACTGACGAAGTGCGCCAACTCGTCGAGCGTCGAAACCTCCCACAGGAGCGTCGCCGGAAAGGAGACCCCGGCAAGCTCCGACAGCCCTGCGGCGAGTGCTACTGCATCGCTCGAATTCACGCCTTGTTCTGCGAGCGGCCTGCCAGGTGCGACCGATGCCGGATCGATCTTGTGCCATTCGTGCAGTCGCCGTAGGACGAGCTCGCGTACCTCGGCCCCTAGATCCGGATTCCGCATGGGAAGACATCCTTCTCTCGTGCTCTTTACATCTCGAACCCCACTTCGTTGTTGGGGTTGTGCGAGGTCAGCTTGCCGACTCTTGGGGGGCGTCGTAGTGTCCACAAAGAAATGCAGTGCGGCACTCGCCGCGTGCGACTTTGCCGCTGGATGTTCGTGGGACTGTTGCGGGGCGGACCAGCACGAGCCTTTCGAGCCGCAGTCCGTGAACCATGGCGACTCGGCTGCGTACCGTGCCTTCGAGTTCGGCCCGTTCGGCGCCCTGTGGGGTCTTGTCGCGACGCCGCTCGGCAACCGCGACAACCTCTTCTCCGCCCTCCCCGGGAACGGAGAACACCGCGATCCGCTCGTTGCGGAAAGCGCCCAGAGCCGCCCGCACCGTTTCCTCGATGTCCTGCGGGTAGTGGTTGCGGCCGTTCACGATCAGTAGATCCTTGAGGCGGCCGCTCACCAGCAGTCGCCCCTCATGGATCGCCCCGAGGTCACCCGTGCGCAGCCAGGGCTTGCTACCGGTACCGTGCACGAGCGTTTCAAACGTCTCGGCCGACTCCTCTGCGCGCTTCCAGTACCCCAGGCCGACGTTTGGGCCTCGTACCGCGATCTCACCCACGTCGCCATCAGGAAGCACGGACCGGGTACGCGGATCGATGATCCGTAGTTCCTGACCGACGGGAACACCGCAGCTCATCAACGTCGTGATCGTGTCCGTGCCGTCTGGATGCACATCCGTCCCCAGAGCGACCGGCTCGATGCGGCCCTCGACCAGCCGATCGCGAAGGCAGGCAACGCTGACTGGGAGTTCATCTCCAACACCGGTCGTGACGAACACGGTAGCTTCCGCCAGGCCGTACGATGGGCGCTGTGCCTCTGGGCGCAGGCCCGCTGGGCCGAAAGTCTGCTGGAAACGGCTTACGGTGCCTGGCATGACGGGCTCGCTTCCGTTGATCAGCATCTTCACCCGGTCGAGCCGCAGATCCCCAATCTGTTCATGGTCGAATTTCGCCATACAATAGTCGTATGCGAAATTCGGCGCGGCTGAGACGACTCCGGGATACTGGCCGAGCAAACGCAACCATCGCTCCGGCTTCTGCAGGAACGCAACGGGATCCATCAGCACAGAAGGTAGCCCTCCGACGATCGGGGCCACGATGGCGAGCATCAGGCCCATGTCGTGGAACATGGGCAGCCAGCTCACGGTGGTCAACTGTGGCAGAGGTGTGCCAAGACATGAAAGCGCCTGGAGCGCATTAGCGACAACGTTGCGATGGCTGATCATCACACCAGCGGGAGCCCGGGTAGACCCAGAGGTGTATTGCAAGTATCCGAGACTATCCAAACTGGTATCCGATATCCCGAACGCGGGGTCGCCTACGATACCGGGCATCTGACCTCGAGAGTCGAGGGTCGCGCTTCCGTTTGTGACCGGAATCAGTGGAATCTTGCGGGACTCCGCCGTCCGTTGGAACGTCCGATTCTCCTGCGTTTCGTCGGCGGCTACGAGGGCGCAGGCTGGTTCGCAGTCATCGAGCACGGAGGCCACACGATCCGCATGGCCGGCAGCATCCGGGGGAAACAGCGGCACCGCCACCACGCCGGCCCGCAGGCACCCAAGGAAAGCGGCAACATAGTCCAACCCTTGCGGTAATAGCAAAACCACGCGGTCATCCCGATTCGCGCTCTGCGCTACTTGAGCGGCCACTGCCTGCACCCGAATGTCGAGCTGGTGCCAGGTCAGCGTACGGTGGGAACCGGCGGATTCAAGATGAGGGAAATCCACGAAGGTGAATGCCCGCTCATGTGGTCGGGACTGTGCCCGCTGGGTGAGCAGTTCCACTAGTGACTTTTCGACCGTGGGAACGAAATCGCTAGTGAGCATCAACGGCCCCTTGAAGAAGATACTATATCTTACATGGCTAAATCGTACATTTACTACCGGGTACTCCCCTAGGCTTCGACGCCTCAAACGGCCGGTACTCCGGACGCATGGCTCAGGCGCCGGTAGAGATGGGCCGTATCGCCCGGGTTCGGCAGTTCGCAGGCACACAGCCGGTTCGGACCCAGGATCGTCGCAGTTCAGGACCCTGTCGGTGATCTATCCGGCGACCACGGGTCCGAAAGTTTGGTGACACGGTGACGGTTCCCCGAGGTGGCGGAGGCTCAAGATCGTGTCGTGAACGCTGGACCTCCCGGGCCCGCCGCTGCCGCATCCGGGCGTCCGTCGAACTCGCCCAGGCCGACTGGTGCATCACGCCCGCGATGCGATCCTGCGCATCCCCGCTGACTGGCCCTGGACCAGCGCGTACACCACCTGCTGGAGACGTCTTGCGACCCTGCCGTGCACACCCGGGATTGAATAAGAGATCTGTGACCCTTGAGTCATTGAGGTTGGCCTTTACTGTATCCCACAGGATTGTCATTGAGGGCGGTCCTGACGCCGAATCTCTTGTGAGCCAGACCCGCCCCAGACTGCCTCCAGCGGCCTTCGCCCGTCCCGTTCGACCTTGACCCGCAGCACCGTTCGCGGGCTGGGACCGTTGCTTTGACGGGCCCGTACGCGTTCGCGTTCTTCATAGACACTCATATGGACGCATCGCCGCATAGCCGGGACAAACCGAGGGGAGGCCCCCGTGCGGAGCACGCAAAGCTCGACTGGACATCCAGATTCAAGAAAGGAGTACCGGCATGATTATCACCTTTGTGGAGAGCCTCGTAGCCGCCCTCAGCGCTCTGCTGACGGGCATCCTCTAAGCGGCTCTGCTCCCGCTCGTTTTCGAGTGGGGAGCGAATGGTGTGAACCATGGTGTTATTCCCCGGCCCTCGCGTCACGTAATGGGCCGGGGTCTCGGCCTGTCGTGTCTACTTGTTCTTGGTGAGTCCTCCTTGGCGGCGGCGCTCTTGGGTTGCTTGTCGGGTCAGTAACTCGGTCCGTTCATGATGACCTGTTGGCTGTAGTTGATCAGTCAGTCCAGGAGGCAGCGATGGCCGTGTTAGGGAACAACGGATTACAGCCATCTGGGGCTGACACTTGTTCGCCCAAACGACTACGCCCAGGCCGTCGAGGACATCGCCGAACTCGCGCACCCCGGCGCTGAACGCCGCACGTGTTGCAACTGTCGAGACAGCACAGCACTACCGCCGCGAAAACGTCGTCACCCTGACTCCGGCCGACACCGAACTGCTACGCCGCGGCGATGAGGCATTCGAGCGGGAACGCGGCACCACGCTGCGCTCCGTCGACCCCCACGACATACAGGCTGTGATCCGCGTACTCAGCGCGATGAGCCACACTCTTGATCCGACAGTCCACGCCGCAGCAGATCGCGAGTAGCCCACACGCGGATACCGCCGACGTTCACCACGGCCCTGACGCCGCCTACCGAGCGAGCACGACCACGCTCGAAGAGCCGCTTTCGACCGGCAAAGGCATCGGCGAGCGCATCCCCGCCTGCAAACGCACGTGTCTTCGGAAATACCAGGGCATTCATCCACGAAGATGGGGTAGTGCGCCTCTATCATTTTACGGACGCCTGGTTAGGCATCGTTTCCGCCAAAGCGATCGATCCCGCCTTCAGCCTGTGGGATGACGGCACGCTGCCGCTCGTCCATTTCACAGCTTCGATGTACATCCAATCGCTACCCCACACGCACCTGGGCCGCAGATACCGGATCACCGTCGATGTCGACGATGCCAGGCCGTGGCGGGAGTGGGCGACCGCCAACCTCACGGCCATGGCTGCAACAGTCCTGACCGGCCCGAGTTTCGGCGGCGACCCCAGATTGTGGATAGTGGTCAGCCGGAGCGTGCCTCAGGGTGAGTGGATCGAAACGTGTACCAGCATCGGAAGGGGGTGGACGAGGATTTGGCCGCCCGGTTGACCCGGCGTCCCGGCGGGCGTCTGCGCCCCTCTTCCACTGCCTGCGGGGAGCATCAGAGGGTCACGTCCGCCCGGGCCGAAAAAGGTGCCGCTGGGCCTCCTGGAGCCGGAATGAAGGGCAGCGCACCGGGAGTTCCCCCGAACAGCGGTGCACTGAAGGCTGAAGATATAAATTACTTGATGCATGGGCATCAAGATGGCTGTCGGCCCGTACGAACCGGAAAAGGGCTACGGGCTGGTCGTCGTGGGAGATCAGTTCAAGCAGGCGCGTTCGTGGCGTGACGTGAGGCGGATCGCCGCCGCGGCGGGCGCCGACATGGACACCGAGGTCACCTACCACAGTCCTGCCAGCTACCCGGACTGGCCTGGCGGCTGAAATGAGACTAAACGCGTGTACACAGCTGGTCGACGCCGACTCCGCCGGCTTCACCGGAGCCTTGCGCCGTTCCAGTCGGCGCTGACAGGGTCGCACGACGTCGAAGCAGGAACCGTCACCGCATCGGCGACCTCGGCTACTCCACAGCCACGGAGCGTTCGCGACGCTGCTCGTTGATGGCGTTGGCTTCGGCGCGAGCGGTGGCTGCTGACTGTGTTCGATCGAGTTCTTCATAGGCTGCAGCCAGGGTGTGCAAGGTGGCTGCGAGGCCTTGCCGGTGGGTGTCCGGAAGACTGCGGTAGATCGCGGCTGCTTCATTGAGGGAAATCAGTCGTGCGTGCGGTCCGAGTTGGCGGGCCATGCCGTGCAAGCTGGCGGCGAGCAGGGGCCGGTAGGCAGCCGGATCGGTGTCGGCCAGTTGCCGATACAAGGCGATGGATTGCTCGATGGCGGACAAGGCGTCAGCCCAGTGGCTCACGCCGTGGAGCCGGTCGGCCAGCGCGACCAGACATGCGGCCAGCTGGGCCCGGAACGCCTCGGGCTGGGCGTGCGCCAGTCGCCGGTAGAGGTTGGCAGCTTCCTGCAGTATGGGAATGGTCTCCAGGTTGTGGGGCGATGTTGCGCGGGTGGCGGTGGTCAGCAGGTGCGCGGCCAGGTCGTGCGTGTAGGCGTCTGGGTCGAGACGGACCAGTTGCCGATACAGGCGTTCGGCCTCGCCGGTGGCGGTGTGGGCCTTCTCCGTCTGCCCCACCGCGTCACACCAGTTGCCCAACAGGGACAAACTGGCGGCCAGTTGGCTGCCATAGCTGTGTGGCTGGTCTGCGGTGAGTCGTTGGTAGCACTCGACGGCTTCCTCCAGCGCCGCGAGGCCTTCACGGCGTCCCCGCTCAGCCAGCCGCAGGGCCAGGATGTGCAGGCAATTGGCGAGGTCGGCGTTCTGCGTCGTCGGGTCGTCCGCGGCCATCTGCCGGTAGTGCCGCGCGGCTTCATCGGTGGCGGACAGCGCCCGGTCAGGTTGGCCGACGGCCTCAAGGTGCTCGGCCAGCACCAGCAGACAGGCCGCCAAGTCGACGCGGTGGGCGGCCGGATCTTCCTGTGCCAGCTGACGCAGGTACGTGGCTGCTTCCTCGACGACGGCCGAGGCATCATCGGCACGGCCGGCAGCTTGGAGTTGCCCGCCGAGGACCAGAAGGCACGACGCCAGGTCCACGTGGTAGTCGCGCAGGGTGTGGTCGGCGGCCAGTCGGCGAAGGACATCGACGGTTTCCTGGGCCAGTTCCAACGTCTCGGGTGAGGGCTGGTCCGGGTCCATGCGCATCAGCAGGTCCGTCAGGCTGGCGGCCAGATCCGGGCAAAAGGCGTTCGGGTGTTTATCGGCCAGGCGCCGATGGCAGACGACAGCCTGGCGCAACGCGACGACAGCCCGCTGGGGCTGCCCGGCGGCATCGTGGCGTTTAGCCAGAAGGTGCAGAGAGGCGGCGAGATCGGGCAGGTACTTCTCGGAATCGGTTTGGGCCAGCGATCGGCGCAGCGTCGCGGCTTCTTCAGCGGCGGCCAGTCCGGCGGCATTCCGCCCGGCGCGAGCGGCATGGATGGCCAGCGCGTGGAGGCTGGCCGCCAGCTCCGCGATGTAGGTGTCGGGTTTGACGCTGGCCAGGCGTCGGTAGACGGTGACGGACTCTTCGATCGCCAACAACGCCTCGGCGGCCCGGCCTTGAGCCTCACATCGTGTGGCGAGCGCGCCCAGCGTCGTGGCGA
The DNA here is from genome assembly GCF_041260665.1 of Catenulispora sp. GP43. NCBI lineage: Bacteria > Bacillati > Actinomycetota > Actinomycetes > Catenulisporales > Catenulisporaceae > Catenulispora > Catenulispora sp. GP43. Next base: position 256,840 of record NZ_JBGCCT010000002.1, read on the forward strand.
GCTCGGCGCTGTGCAGCTCGGGACTCGTGCTCGCCAACTGACGATAAACGACGACAGCCTGCTCCGTGGCCGCCAACGCCTCCGCTGTCTGGCCGTTGGCGTCATAGCATTTGGCGACATACTTCAAAGCGTTGGCCAGGTCGGGGAGGTATGCGCGCTGGACCCCGGCCAGCCGTTGATACACCGCTACAGCCTCCTGGCTGGCGGCCAGTGCCTTAGCCGACAATTGCTCGGCATCGCACTGGATTGCGAACGCGCCCAGCGCGACGGCCAATGCCTTACTGGCTACCTCGCCGTGTGGCGCTGTCAGCAAACCGTCGCCGTTCAGGCGCACCACCTGATCACGATAGTGCCCGACCAACCGCTCATGGACTCTTAGCGCCGCCGACGTCCACGGATGCCGGCGCCGGGCGGCGAACACCGTTGCGGTCAGCACTCCGAGCACACCGGCGCGTGGCGTGCGCTGCGAGTGGCTCTCGTCCCGCGCGTGACCTGCCACCAAGGGCCTGCCCTCGACATCCGGCCCCCCGTCGGCCACGGCAACCGGCTCGGGAACGGGCTCATATACCAGGTCCGTCGTGCTGAAGTGGTGATTCTGCGGGCGCCGCCCCACGTCGGCAGTCGCAGATCCGACACCTGACGCTCCAATCTGTGGCGGCAATGTGGTGTCATAAGAGACAGAGGTCAAAGCCATTCCCTAACCAAAGAAGAGCGAGGGCGAGACGCGAACTCCAGGAGGCTACGGCATTCCGTGGCAACAATCAGCCCGTACAGCTCCGAAACGCTGTCGATACACCACCCGAACAGCCCCGCAGCCTAAAGTCTGATATTTTCAGCCACATGTCTACCTTCCGCATGTCGGACAATCCGCTTGGCGTCAGGCGGCTTGACGAGCGGGACATGGCGGATCAACGCTGTGGGTGCCGATCCATCCATGCAGGTCTGGCAGCGAGCTCGTACTCGTGAAGGATCCCGCCCGAGTCGGTCGCGTCTTCGCACGTTCAGGTCGACGATGTCGGCCCTGCTGGTGATCGGTTCGGGCGCGGGCTGCAGTGATGCGTCCTGGTCCAGCGAGCGGTGTGGCCGATGCAGGTTGTAGTGGGTCTCGAATTCGCGCAGCGCGTGCAGCAGATGAGCCTGGTTCCAGATCGGCATCCGATCCAGCAACTCGCGGCGACAAGTGCCGACCCAGCGCTCCATCACCGCATTCATCCGCGGCATCCGAACCCCGGTGAGCACGACTTGGATACCGGCATCCGCCTGCACTTCGTCGAATGTGGCACAGAACTTTCCGTCACGGTCGCGACTCAGGTACCTGATCGAACTGCCGGCGTCCTGCAGATCCATGACCAGGTTCCGGGCGGCCCGCGCGACCCACGAAGCCGTGGGGTGTGTCGTGGTGCCCAGGATGCGGATTCTGCGTGGCGCGTGTTCGATGACGGCCAGGATGTACTGCGGCTGCCCGGACAGCGTCACCGTCTCGAGGAAGTCACACGCCAGGATCGCCTCGGCCTGACCACGCAGGAACGCCGCCCAACTGGTCGAGGCCCGATCCGGCGACGGATCGACGCCGGCGTCCTTAAGGATCTCCCACACCGTACGTACAGCCAACTTGGCACGAGTGAGGAGACGCCAGTCATGCACGCAATGGATGCGCAGGGTCTCGCCCGGCTATCGACCGGGCTGCTTCGCGGGATCCGCGAAGAAGGGGTGACCGCCTATCGCGGAGTCCCGTTCGCCGCACCGCCCGTCGGGCCACTACGTTTCCGCAGCCCGGCGCCGCCTGAGCCGTGGCCCGGGATCCGCGACGCGAGCCGGTCCGGGTCCGCGTCGTACCAGTTCAACGCGGTCAACCAGAGTGAGGTTGAGCGCGTGGTCCGGGAGACCGACCCGGGCGTGGCCGGGATCATGGCCTGGCCGCCGTGCACCAACGCAACGTACCGGCACAACGACGCGGCAGAGGACTGTCTCTACCTGGACATCTGGGTACCCGACTCGGCGCCGCGCGGCAACCTGCCCGTCTACGTGTACTACCACGGGGGCGCCAACGCGGTGAGCTCCGGCTCGTTCGCGTTGGAGCGCGGCGCGAACCTGGCCCGCGAGGCCGGCGTGATCATGGTGCGGCCGAATTACCGGCTCGGTGCCTTGGGCTGGGTGCACTTCGGCCTGCTCGGCGGCGGGTTGCCGGAGGCGGTGAATCTCGGGGTGCAGGACCAGCTCGCAGCCTTGGCATGGGTGCACGAGAACATCGGGGCGTTCGGCGGTGATCCGGAGAACGTCACGATCGGCGGCGAGTCGGCCGGCGACACCGCGGTCTCACACCTGCTGACCAATCCACGGGCGCATCCGTACTTCCGCCGCGCGGTCCTGCAATCACTGAGGATTTTTCATCCTGATTTCGCAGGTGGGGTGGGGTGGGGTGGCCTGGGTCTGGTCGGGTGTGATCGGGCTGGTCGGCGGGTGTGACCGCCGCTCGTGATCGTCTGTCAGCGGGTGATCTCGGCGTTGGTCAGCACCAGGAGCGCGCGCGGCAGCGTGGCGGCGTGGGCGGCGTTCATCCGCACCTTGGTGAGGATGCGCCAGGACCGCGCACCACTCGGTCGCAACGAGTCCGGCTTCCGGTGGCGCCGCCACGACGAGTACGCCAGCCGGTGACGCCATGGGTACGGCCTTCGCGTTGATCACGCGAAGGCCGTACCCATGTCCGGCGATACCTTTACGCGTCGCCCAGTGAGACGGCGACCGCGACCGCGGCGATCAGGACGATCGCCGCGATGACGCGGTAGCCGCTTGCCATGGCGTCTGTGAAGGCACTGACAGCTTGGGCGTGGACGGCGGTCCCGAGTCGTTGAGCGGCGCCGAGTGTCTGCGAGGTGGAGCCGGCGAGCTTTTGCAGGGATGCCGGCAGGGCGTTGGTGAAGTGGCTCGTGAGAACGGTCCCGACGACTGCGACTCCGAGGGCGCTTCCGATTTCGCGGGCAGCGCTGTTGAGTCCGGATCCCATGCCGGCGCGGGCCGGCGGGAGCGAGGCCATGATGCCCGTGGAGAGGCTGGGAACGCTGAGCCCCGCGCCGGTGGAGATAGCCAGGAGCGCCAGGCCGTAGAGCGCGTAGGGAGTCGCGGACGTGACGAAGGACAGCGCTGCGAGACCGGCTGCGATGAGGACGATGCCGCTGGTGACAACGGTGCGGGTGCCGAATCGTCGGGCGATCGCGAGGCTGCGTCGGCTGACCACGATCATCCCGACGGGGAGCGGCAGGATGGCCAGGCCGGTGGCCAAGGGGGCGTATCCCCTGGCGTATTGGAGGTATTGGGCGTTGACGAAGAACAGCGCGAACATGCCGAAGAAGACGGCCGCCACGCCGATCGTCCCGGTCCGCAGCCTGGTGATGGCGAAGACCCGCGGATCGAATATCGGGTGCGCCGCGCGCAGGGCGTAAGCGATGAACACTGCGAACAGCAGTGCCGCGGCGGCGAACGAGCCCAGTACGAGCACTGAGCTCCAGCCGTGGTCCGGTCCTTCGATGATGGCGAACAAGAGCGCGAAGACGGTTGCGGCGAGAAGGACCGTACCGATCAGGTCGAGGCTGGCGGGGTGCCGCTCACCGCGCGGCGCGACTCGCATCACCCCGACAACGAGCAGCAGCGCCAACGGTCCGATGACCAGAAACAGTCCCTGCCAGGGCAGCCACTGCAAAACGAGTCCGCCGCCCAGGGTGCCGAGGGCGCCGGCTGCGCCGGTCGCAGCTGTCCACGTCGCGATGGCGTGGGGTCTGCGTTCGGGCGGTGTGACCTGCATGAGCAGCGAGAGGGTGGCCGGCATGACCAGCGCGGCGCCGAGCCCGGTGACCACACGCCCGGCTAGCAGAACCGTGATATTCGGCGCGGCGGCACAGGACAGGCAGCCGGCCGCGAAAACGGCCAGGCCGGTGAGCAACACGCCCTTGCGGCCGATCCGGTCACCGAGCGCTCCGGCGGGGATGAGCAGGCAGCCGAACACGAGAATGTAGGCGTCGACGATCCACAGCAGTTCCGTGGAGTTCGGGTGCAGCCCGCTGCCCGACAGCTTGGGCAGGGCCAGGTTGATCGCGGCGACCATCGCGACCACCACCACCACGCACGACGACATCAGCGCGAGCATCGCGCGCGACGGCGCCGGGCGCGGGGTGCTGGGAATCAGTACAGGACTTTGGACAGACATGCGAAGGACTCCTTGGTCAGGCAGATCCACGCTCTTAGTGGCGCGGCGAATAAGGTGGCCTGCTCGCAGGCCACCTCAACCGTGGGGTAAGTGGCGGTCCTAGAGCCCGTGCCGGCGATCGCCTAGCACGGCCTGGGTGACGCGGGACTCCATCGCGGCGGAGAACACGCGACCAGCGGCATGGTGGCGTTCCACAGCGGTTTCAACGTCTTCTTGCACAAGGTCGGCATTGATCGCGATCGCCGCTGCGGACCCGGCACCCGCCGAGGTGATCACCTGGGCGCGCGGATCGACCACGTTGCCGGCGGCCCAGACACCGAAGGCAGTGGTACGGCCCGTGGCGTCGACAGTGACGAAGCCCGCCTGATCGATCTCGCAACCCAGGCCGGTCAGCAGACCGTCGGCGTGAGGCAGGTTGCCGGGCCGGACGAACACCGCTGTCCGAGCCACCACCTGACCGTCGATCAGCTCGACACCGGTCAACCGGTCGTCCTCGACTACCAGCCGCGCGACCTCGCCGCCGACGACCCGCACCCCGCGTGCCTCCAACCGGACGTGTTCGGCCGGGGTCAGGTCATAGGTGTGGACGAAGAAGACCACGTCGTCAGACCACTGCCGCACCAGTTGCGCATGCTGTACCGAGCCGGGATGGGTGCCCAGGACCCCGATGGGCTGGTCGCGGACTTCCCACCCGTGGCAGTAGGGGCAGTGCAGGAGATCCCGGCCCCACCGCTGGCGGACTCCGGGGATCTCCGGCAGCTCGTCGCGGACACCGGTCGCCACCAGGATCCGCCGCGCCTTCAACACGCGGCCACCCGCCAGACGAACGTAGAACCCGGCATCGATCCCGACCACCTGATCCTCGACCAACTCGACGCCATAGCCGGTCACCTCGGCCCGTCCCGCGGCCGAGAAGTCGGCCGGCGGTATGCCGTCGAGGGACAAGAAGCCCTGCATGTGTGCTGCGGGAGCGTTGCGCGGCGCTCCGGAATCGACCACCGCGACCCGGCGCCGGGCCCGACCCAGTACCAGAGCCGCGCTCAGGCCCGCTGCCCCACCGCCGACCACCACCACGTCATAGACCGTCGCCTCCATAGCGATCACCTCCACCGACAGAGTTCGCCAAGCGGCTCGGAACTGACAACTTCTGTTGCCATTTCCGGGAACGGGGTGGTGGACTGACGGTATGGAGAACTCGCCGGCGATCACTGCAGCCCTGGCCGAAGTAGGTCCCCGCCTCAAGTGGGTGCGAGCCCAACGGGGCGTCACCTTGACCGAACTCGCCGCGGCCACCGGCATCTCCAAGAGCACCCTGTCCCGGCTGGAAGCCGGACAACGCAGACCCAGCCTCGAGCTGCTCCTGCCGATTGCCCAAGCCCATCAAGTGCCCCTCGACGAGCTGGTCGGGGCACCCGAGGTCGGCGACCCGCGAGTCCGGTTCACCCCGCGAAACCACCATGGCCGCATCGTGGTCCCGCTGACCCGACAGCCAGGTGGTCTACAGGCCTGGAAAGCGATCATCCCGCTCGAACAGAACGAACCCGAACTCCGCACCCACGAGGGTTACGAATGGCTCTACGTGCTGTCCGGACGGATGCGGCTGATCCTGGCCGACCACGACATCACCATGGGCCCGGGCGAAGCCGCCGAGTTCGACACCCGGCTTCCGCACTGGTTCGGACCCGCAGGCGACCAGCCCGTCGAGATCCTCAGCCTGTTCGGCAAGCAAGGCGAACACATCCACGTCCGCGCCGCACCACGGAGCAAGGCCGACAAGGCATGATCTGCCCGCCACGACCAGCGCCTTTCCGACATGGCCGGCGGCAACGGCGTATCGGCCTCCACCGTGCGCCGCTGGGTGCTGGAGACGATCGCTCTGCTCGCGGCCAAGGCCCCGAGACTGGACCGGGCGCTGGCGGCGATCACCCGATCCGGTGGCGAGGTGGTCCTGATCGACTTGACGCTGGTGCGCACCAGACGCCGTACCGGCAAACAGAATCGGCGCAACTACTCCGGCAAGCACAAGGCCCACGGACTGCTGTTCCTCGCGATCACCGACGAGCGCGGGAACCTGCTGTGGATCTCGGCGGCCAAACCCGGCCGTGCCTCGGACCTGACCGCCGCGAGGCACAACAAGATCTGCGCGAAGTTGCGCGCCGCCGGGCTCGGCGCGATCGGCGACCTCGGGTTCACCGCCCTGGACGACGACCCCGACAACCCGGTGATCATCACCGGGAAGCGGAGAGCCCGCAAGAAGCCGCTCCGATGGCGGCAACGGTGCTGTGGTTCGGCTGCCGGGCCGGAGGTTCCCGGGTGTCTGTGGGCGACCGAGGTGGTGGAGGCGCATCTGGCCGCCCAGTGGATGGCGCACTCCCCAGAAATGCGAGAGGTCCTGGGTCCGCCGATGGTGATCATCGATGTGAAGGCTCACGAGTTCGGCTGGTTGGTCGTCTGTCAGTCCCAGCGATACGCCGAGACGCGGGATTTCCGGGACTTGTTGATCGGGCACGGGCCGTTCCTCGTCGACGGCCTGGACGGCAGCTTGCACATGGTGCATCCGCAGTTCGGGGCCGAAGGGAACGAGTGGGAGGACCAGTACCGTGCGAAGGTGCGGAGCCAGGTCAAGCCGCGTGAGTTGGACGTTCGGATCCGAGAACTGCTGCAAGCCGGTCGCCGCTTTGAGGCGCTGAGGGCAGCGCGGCAAGCGGGCGAGGGCTTCGGGCCGGCGGATGCCAAGCGATTCGTCGATGCCATTGGCAGCGAGCACGAGCCGCCGGCAGACCTGGTGGCACGGTTGCCGCAACCGGATCGGGAGTTTCGGGCGGTGACGACCTTCAGCGGCCCCAATCCGGAGTCTGCGAATGCGGCCGGCAACCGCGCAGTAACGTGTGGGCAACCGCGCGCATGAAGCCATGTGCCCCCTGGTCCCGGTCTCCGGCGGAAGGCGTGCACAGATGGCCTGTCGCCTGTTCTACGGCTGCGACGCGACCGCCAAGACCGACAGACAGCGTGGGTTGCAGTACGAGCGCCGCGACGAGCACCGGCTCCGCGTCGAGCGGAAGCTGAGGTCAGGACCCTTCGGGTCGTTCGCGCGCCCACCGACGACTACGCTTTGATCAAGACGTCCGGCCTGGATCATCGCGGGTCGCGGGGAGGTGTACGGTGCGGTTCGGCTTGCTGGGACCCTTGGAGGTCGACGACGGCCGCGGGCCGGTGGCGATCGGCAGCGCCATGCACCGGGCGCTGCTGGCCGTGTTGCTGTTCCGTGCGAATCGGCCGGTCTCGCACGGGGTGCTGCGCACCGTGCTCTGGGACGGGGCCCCGCCGCCGACCGCCGCCGCCTCGTTGAAGAACCATGTCAGCAAGCTGCGTCGGCTGCTTGGAGACGAGGCGCGGGACCGGCTGCGGGCCGTTCCGTCGGGCTATCTCCTGCGCGTGGACGAGGGAGAGCTCGACGCGGACGAGTTCGCGGCGCTCGTACGAGACTCGCGGGAGGCGCGAGCGCGGCAGGATTGGCCGGAGGTGAGCCGGGCGAGCAGTGCGGCGCTGCGGTTGTGGCGTGGGACCCCGCTGGACGACGCGCCGGTGGACGCGGTGCACCTCGACGTCCGACACCTGGTGGAGACCCACCGCGAAGTGCTCGAATGGCATTTCGACGCGGCACTCCGGCAGGGGCTCCACGACGGCCTCGCGACGCAGCTCTCAGTGCTGGTGACAGAACATCCGCTCGTCGAGACCTTCCATGTACAGCTCATGCAAGTGCTGTACCGCGGCGGTCGTTCGGCGGATGCGTTGGACGTCTACCAGCAGCTGCGCCGCAACCTGGTGGACCAGCTCGGACTGGAACCGAGCGCCGAGGCCCAGGCCCTCCAGCAGCAGATCCTGGACACGAGCGCGCAGCCGGGTGGCGACCAGGTCACGACAGGAGCAGACGCTCCGCCTCTTGCGGGCCGACGACCGGGACCGGCGCAACTACCCGCTGACATAGCCGACTTCACCGGTCGCGAGACGCAAGTGCGTGAGTTGTGCGCAGCGCTGGAGAGTCTGGATCAGCCCCTCGAGTTCGGCAGCAGAATACGTCCCTTGGCGGTCTGCGCGATCACTGGCATGGGCGGCGTGGGGAAGACGGCGCTGGCTCTGCACACTGCGCACCGTCTACAGAACGTCTTCCCTGATGGTCAGCTGTATGTCGACCTGCGCGGCCGGGAGGCCGCCCCGCGGAATCCCGACGACGTCCTGTCCGGCTTCCTCCGTGACCTCGGGGTGCCGGACCAGGCCATACCGCTCGGCCAGGAGGCCAAGGCCGCAGCCTTCCGGTCGCTGACCTCCGGTCGCAGACTGCTGATGGTGTTGGACAACGCGCGCGACGCCGCCCAGGTCCGTCCATTGCTGCCGGGGACGGGGAGTTGCTCCGTTTTGGTCACCAGCCGCCAGAAGCTGCCCGGACTCGACGGCGCCTTCCATCTCGATCTGGACGGACTGGACGCTGCCGAGGCCCAAACTCTGCTCGGCCGTATCATCGGTCCGGCCCGCGCCGCCGCGGACCCGGAAGCCACCGAGGTTGTGCTCCGCTACTGCGCCGGACTGCCGCTCGCGGTGCGAATCGCCGGCGCGCGGCTGGCGAGCCGTCCCTCGTGGCCGATGGCGACGCTGGCGGCGCGACTCGCCGACGAGCGCCGTCGGCTGGACGAGCTGCGGTTGGCGGACGTCGCCGTGAGGGGCTGCTTCCAGGTCAGCTACGCGGACCTGGACAGTGGTGCGTGGACAGTCGCCGGCAGCGTGTCACATGTGACCGACGCGGAAACCGCGGATCCGGCCAGGGCGTTGCGGCATCTCGGACTGTGCGGATCGGCGGAGATCAGCCTGCCGGCTGCCGCAGCGCTGTTCGGCAGGTCGATGGAAGCGGCCGAGGAAGCGCTCGAAATCCTCGTGGACGCCTGCCTGCTGGACAACCCGCTGCCGGGCCGCTACCGGCTCCACGATCTGCTCAGGGTCTACGCCGCCGAGTGTTCCCTAGCGGAGGCCGAGACCGAGCGAGACGCGGCGGTGGAGCGCTTGGCCCGGTGGACCCTGGTGTCACTGGCCGCTGCGGATGGCACGCTCTTCCCGAACAGCCGCAGGCCGGAGCTGCCCCCGCCCGACCCCGGCCATCCCGCCCTGGAGTTCGCCACCCGGGAGGCCGCGCTGTCCTGGTGCGATCGTGAGACCACGGCGCTGGTCGCCACCGCCGCGGCGGCCACCGCGCACGGGCTGCACACGCTGGCCTGGCTCATCCCCGCCTACGCATTGGGGTATCTCCGGCAGAGCTGCCGTTACGTGGAGTGGTCGGCTGTTAACACCAGCGGCCTGGCGAGCGCGCGCACCCTTGGCGATGTCGAAGCCGAGGCACGTCTGCTAAGCGCGCACGGCGCGCTACTCCTACAGACGGGAAGAACTGAGGAATCCGAAGCCTGTCTCCGAGCCGCCCTCGAACTGAGACAGACGACGGGCGACGCCGTGGGCGAGTTAGCCCTGCTCAGCAACCTTGGTGTCGTCTATATGCGGCAGCAGCGCGATGAGTACGCGCACTCGCACTATCTGGAAGTCCTCGCGCTTGCCCGGCAACTGGGGCGGAAGCCAGCGGCGGCGAACTGCCTCAACAACCTGGCTGTCCTCGAGACTCGGCTCGGCAACTACGACGCGGCGCTGCTCCACCTTGAAGCCGCCAGGGCCATCTGGCATGAACTCGGCGACCTCGACGGAGACTCGGTGGCCCTGGCCAATACCGGCACTGTCCACCTGCGCCGCGGGGATTTCGCAGCGGCCCTGGGCTGTCTGGAGGAGGCGCTTCCGGTGACGCGCTCCTTCGGCAACCGGATCGGCGAGGCGGAGATCCTCACCGACCTCGGCAGCGCCCTGCTCGGTTTGGACCGCCGCACCGAAGCGCGCGAACATCTCCGACAGGCCGTCCAGCTCTGGGAAGGGCTGCACGACCCGCGGTCGGCGGACGCGGCCGCCCGGCTCGCGTCGGCCGAAGGCCGCTGACCGGCGCTCTCCGAGGGCCGTTTCCCCCTCCTGGTCCCCCGATCCCCCGGGAGTGCCGGTCAGCGGGGTCTGGTTACCACCAGCCGCTGCACCGGGCGGTGTTGTCCGCGCGCGACTGGACGCACACGCGGATCACGGTGGAGCTGTCGTTGACCCATCCGATGGGATTCCCGCCGTTGGCGCCGAAGTGCTGGTACCCGATGAGCCCGTGCCAGCTGCGCCCGCCGTCCCCGGACTGGTCGATCCAGCCTCCGCACTCGTTCGGATCGTAAGAGCCCAGGCTGTCCTGGAATTGGGCGAGGATGTTGTAGCTGCCGTCGTCGAACTTCTCACCGTCCATGTAGCCGTGGCAGAAGCCACTCCAGGCGTTCTCGACGATCCCGTAGGACGTCGTAGCGTTCGCCGCTCCGGCCGACACGAAGCCGATGCCGGCGACTGCGATGGCCGTCGTCCCGACCGCGGAGGCGATGCGAGTGCCGATCTTCATGTGTCCCCCCATAAAACGCCGACGGGGCCTGCTCCGTCAGGCTATTGCGATGTAGCGGCCGACTCCCGGCGGAGCGGCCTCAACAATCATGGAGCGCCCCGGTAATCAACCGGTAATCGCTTGGCAAGCCTGGTTGTCATCGCTCTCAAGCAGCGACCAGCTTGTCAATGCCCTAGAGTTGACATGACCGACATTTGTGGACAGGCGACGTACCGTTCCTGCCAATGATCGGGTGCTTCCTTGCAGCTGTCTCGTTTGAAGACAGTCACCTATTTGGCAGTGCGACCCCACAAGGAGTAGGCCATGCCACTCACGGAACAGCAGGCGACGCGAATTCAGGAGATCGAGAAGCGAGAAGCCGAGATTCGGAGCAACGCCCAGTCCGCCTTCCAGGTGAAGTTCTTGAGTCTCATAGGGTCGGCCGCTTCCCTGCTCACCCCGGGCACCGAGGTCCCCGCTGTGGTTGCTGGCATCGCCAACATGGCGGCGATCAAGAACTGGGAACTTGAGATGCAGGGCTTCATCAGGGAGCTCGACCAACTGGACCAAGAGAAGAGCGGCATACTCAGCCAGGCCAGCCAGCCTCCTGTGATCACGACCGACCCGGTCATCATCGTCGTCCCGTCGGCGACCGGCGCCGACGAGCAACCAGCCCCGACCATCGTCAGCACGCCCGGCGATGTTCCTCCCGGCACCCCGGCGTTCACGATCCCACCAGTAGTGATCTCCGCCGATCCGAGTGACACCGCCTCTACCACGATCACCATCTCGCCCGTGGTCATCGAGGGGAACAGCGCCACGGGAACAGGCACCATCACTCTCCCCGAAGTGACGATCGACGGTAAGCCTGACAGCGCCGGAGGAGGCGGCGGGAGCGGTAGCAACGGCTCCGGGGGAGGCGGCGGGAGCGGTAGCGACGGCTCCGGAGGAGGCGGTGACAGCAGCAGCGGAGGCGACAGCAGCGGCAGCGAGGGCGGCGACAGCAGCAGCGGGGGCAGCGCTGGCGAAGACGGCGGCAGCGCGGGAGACAGCAGCAGCGCAATTGGAGGAGACGGCAGCAGCGTGGGCGGCATCATCGGAGACAGCGGCACCGGAGGTGACAGCAGCAGCGGCAGTGGCGGAGGTGACAGCAGCGGTGGTGGAGATGCGGGCGGTTCTGACGGTGGCGGTGGCGACGCTGGAGGAGACGGGGGTGGCGGCGACGGCGGTGGAGGGGGAGACGGCGGCGGCGGCGGTGGTGGGGGCGGCGATGGAGGCGCAGGCGGCGGAAATATCCCAGGGTTGCCTCCCAAACCGCTTCCTGAGTGAATTCAAGCTCGCCCGGCGGGTCTCACCATGAAGCACCCACTTGGGCTCACCGGTGCAGCGGATCCCTGAAAACGATCACCCACAAGAGGTAACGAGACCGCAAGTGCGGGCTCGGCACTTGAGGCGCGCCAGGCCCTCGAAGATCTCAGGGGTGGCGGACTGGCGGCTGGCGAGATCGCGAGCAGGACGTTCTAGCGCCGGCTCGATCGGCGACCAGGAAACGATCAGGTTCCGGTCCCGATCATCACTGCGGTATCCGACCCCTGTGATACCGACCGCTTTCGATACACCCCCGGCGGCATGCCGAAATGGCGCTTGAACGCCTTCGCGAACGCGAACTCCGAGGTGTAGCCCGCGTTCTCCGCTATGGCGCCGAGCTGATCAGAGGACTGGCGCAGCATGCGGGCCGCCGTGGTCATCCGCCAGGTCGTCAGGTACGTCAGCGGTGGCTCGCCGACGAGCGCCGTGAACCGCCGGGCGAAGGCGGCGCGGGACAGTCCGGCTTGGGAGCCCAGCGATTCCACGGTCCACGGGTGCGCCGGATCGTCGTGGATCGCCTTCAGTGCGGGGGCGACCAGGGGGTCGGACAGGGCGGCCGACCAGCCGCGTGCCTGCTCCTTTGGCTGCTCGGCGTACCAGGATCGCAGGATGTAGAGAAGGAGCAGGTCGACGAGGGTCGAGACCACCTTGTCCGAACCCGGCTGGGGGTTGTGGACCTCGGCGCAGAGTTGGTCCACCGCCGAGCGCAACGCCGGGTGCCGGCCCGGGCTCGCCGGCAGGTGGATCACCTCCGGCAGTTCGCCGAGCAGCGGATGCGGCCGGTCGATGTCCAGCGAGTACGCGCCGCACAACAGCACGGTGCGGACGCCGGGGCCCTCCAGGGCGAAGCGGCCGATAGGCGAGGACGCGTCGACGTGTTCGGGCACGAAGTCCACTATCGCGCTGTCCACCTCGTCACACAACACGTGGCCGCCGCCCCGGCGCAGGAACACGATGTCGCCGGGGCCGAGTGCGACCGGGCCGCCGACCGGCGGCAGCAGACGGCAGTGTCCCTCGACGACCACATGGAATCCGGCCCCTGCGATGGGGCGGAACCGCAGGCTCCAAGGCGCGTGCGCGTCGGTGCGGACCACTCCGGGGCGGCCTGTGCGCAGCGCGTCGAGGGTGTCGCTCAGGATGTCCATCGCACTACTGTAGCCCGCAGAACGCGAGACGATCAGACACTGAATCAAGACTTTCAGCCATTCATCGTCTCGCTCACGGGGCCTACCTTTACCGACGTGACCACATCAGCCCTCGCCCATCAGAAGGTGGGAGTTCCGACCGGGATCCACAAGAGCCTCGGCCCCGACGCAGGTCTTTCCAAGAAGACGACCGCCTTGTTCTCCGTCGCGGCCGGCACCGCCGTGGCGAACCTCTACTACGCCCAACCGCTCCTGACATCGATCGCCCGGACCTTCGCCCTCGGCCCCGGCACCGCCTCGTTGATCGCCACCCTCGGCCAGATCGGCTATACCGTCGGCCTGGCCCTTCTGGTACCACTCGCCGACATCGTGAACCGCAGGAAGCTCCTTGTGGTGCTCTTGCTCGTCACGTCCGTAGCACTCGCGGTCTCGGCCGCGGCCCCCGGTTTCGCAGTGCTGGCCGTCGCTGCCGCCGTGCTGTCGACGACCGCGGTCGCCGGACCGGTCCTGGTGCCCCTCGCCGCCACTCTCGCCTCGCCCCAGCAGCGCGGCGCCGTCACCGGCTCGGTAATGAGCGGCGTCCTGATGGGTGTGCTGCTCTCCCGGACCGCCGGCGGACTGCTCGCCCAGCTGGCCGGATGGCGCGCGGTGTACGCGGTCGCGGCGGTCGCGACCCTCGCGCTGGCCGAGGTGCTTCGCAGAGTCCTGCCGGACGTGGCGCCGGTCGCGCGTCTCGGCTACGGCGCTCTGCTCGGCAGCGTGGTGAAGCTGGTCCGTGAGGAGCCGGCGCTGCGGCTGCGGATGGCCTTCGGATTCCTCGGTTTCGGCTCCTTCTCGGTCCTGTGGACCTCCATCGCGTTCCAGCTTGCCCGGCCGCCGTACTCGTTCGGCGAGGCGGCCATCGGCCTGCTGGGCCTGGCCGGGGCGGCCGGCGCGATCGCCGCCAAGGCCACCGGCAGGGCCGTCGACGCCGGCCGGGACCGGGCCGTCAGCGGCCTGATGTTCACCGCGATGCTGCTCGGCTGGCTCCTGCTCGGCGTCCACGGCGGCCACTGGCTGCTCCCGCTGATCCTCGGTATCGTGGTCCTCGACCTGGGCGTGCAGGGCGCGCATGTCACCAACCTCGCGGTGGCCCTACGGCTGCGCCCAGAGGCCCGCAGTCGTATCACCACGGCGTACATGACCTCTGTCTTCCTCGGCGGTGTGGCGGGTTCGGCGGCCTCCGGCGCGGTCTTCGCCAGCGGCGGATGGAACGCGGTGACGCTGACCGGGGCCGCGTTCTCCGGAGTCGCCCTGGCCATCTGGGCCGTCTTCCGCGACGCCAAGTAATAAGAGCCCTGATGCATCTCGCCCCTGACATCAACAGCTCCATGACCCGCAGCCCCGCCAAGAACTCCACCCAAGATCTTCCCCCTCGCGATCATGTCCAGGTACAGGAGGCCGGTTCTTTGCGCGGGCCAGGGAAGTGTGAATGCGCCGGTAGTTGCCTTGGCCAGTCACATGCCGCCGAGCACCCGTCGGGTCTCGGCGGCGATCTGCTGCGTCTCGCCGGTTGCGACCACGAGGACCGGGACACCTCTCACCGCCTGATCGATGCGTCGGTGGCCTTCCCGCATCAAATCTTCCAGTTCGGGGACGAGCAGCCCGCCTCGTACACCGAGAACAGTCAGGGCCGAGCAGATCTCCTCGCGTACCTCAGGTTGGTCCTCGCCGATCTCCCCCGTGAAGACCAGGGCGTCCAGCCGGTCCAGCGAGGCGGCCATCGCGGCGACGCCCCTGCGGCAGCTGAGTGTGAACGTCGCCAGCGCCAACGCGGCCGCGGCATCACCCTGCGCGCGGGCGCGCACCAGGTCCCGGGTGTCTCCCGAGGTACCGGAGAGGCCGAGCAGACCGGAATGCCGGTGGAGTGTGTCATCCAATTCGTCCGTGCTCAGACCGTGCCGCCGCTGCAGCCACAGTAGCGCGCCGGGGTCGAGGCTGCCGCTGCGCCGACTCATCACCAGGCCTTCCAGCGGAGTGAAGCCCATCGTGGTGTCCACGCTGCGTCCGTTCCGGACGGCGCAGGCCGAGCAGCCGCCGCCCAAGTGCACGAGCACGACCTGGAGGTTGTCGACGGGTCGGCCCAGGGCCTGCGCCGTCCGCTGCAGTGCCCACGAGTAGGAAAGCCCGTGGAAGCCGTACCGGCGCAGCCCGTATTCGGCTCGCCATCGCTCCGGCACGGCGTACGTGCGCGCCGGTGCCGGCAAATCCTTGTGAAAGACAGTGTCGAAGCAGGCGATGTGAGGAACGTCGGGCAGGAGTTCCCGTGCGGCATCGACCACATGCAAGGCAGGGGTCACGTGCAACGGCGCGAGATCGGCGACGTCCGCCAGCAGAGCCCGTACGCGTGCGTCAATCAGCGTATGTCCAGTCAGGTGCGGACCGCTGTGGACGATGCGGTGACCAACCGCCGCAGGAGCGGGCACCTCGCTGAGGAAGTTCCGCAGTTCCGCCGCCGCGGCAGGCCCCGGAGGCTCCGAGACGTCTCGATCCGCCACCCGTTCACCGTCCGCCGCGAACAGAGCGATGTGAAGGCTCGAAGAGCCAGCATCGAGGACCAGTACGTGACCATCACGGTTCTCGTGGGAGCGATCAGCACTCATCACACACCTCCAGTGCCCTCGCGTCCTCCAGGCGGGTGCCGACGTATCGGCCACGTTGGACACGTCGACCTGGTCGTTCGTGGGGGGCGACGTCGGTGTCCGTCTGCCAGCGGCCGCCCCTAGCGGTGCGGTGGCACTCGGCGATGTCGCGCCTCGCCGCTTCCCCCAGGCTGCCACCGCAGGGAGGGATCCGCTCGTCCACCCGTTCGGCAGCACGCCGCGCCTGTGGGACGGGGCACCCCTAGCAGGCTGAATGTGCGGTGGCCTCGTTCTGCTTGGACCAAGCCTTCCGTCTCACCTGCTGGTGCCGGCGCCAGGATTCACAGGAGTCGAAGCCCGCTTGAAGACAGCTCTCATGAATGGCAGCGACGCTGGGCGAAAGCGCAAGATGAACCAGAGGAGCCGCGATCATGATGCCGAACCGAGCGAGGAAGTTGATCATGGTGACCGTGCCGGTGACTGCGGCGCTCGGGATATCCGCTTGTTCCGCCGCGTCCTCCTCATCGACGGCTGCCGCGGCGCCGTCGGCGACAGCGGGGGCCGCCGTGCCGGGTAACGCCAGCAGCCACAGCCCTGTAGGCGGGGGATCCAATGCACGGTCTGGACCTGCCGTGGGTGGATCGTCCGGCACCGTGGCCGGCGTGTCGCAGTCGGGCTTCACCATGGCCACGGCGACGGGTCAGACGGTGAGCATCAACGAGGCGGCCTCAACGACCTACCTCAACGGGGCGAACCCGGCCTCGGTGAGCGCCATCACGACAGGGGAATCCGTGCTCGCCCTCGGGACGGTCAACGGAACGACGATCGCCGCCACGCAGGTCGTCGTGCAACCGGCAGGCACCGGCGGATCTGCGGCTTCGACGGCGGCAGGGGTGGTGCCGTTCCTGCAGGGCGCACCGTCGACGTCGAAGCAGGTCGGGCAGATCCCGGCGAACTACAGCGAGGGATCGGGAACGATCGTCAGCGGAACAGCCGCCGACAACGCGACGCAGGCCGCGCTGGCCGCGTATCCGGGCGGCGTCGTCGACCGCGTCGTACAGCTGAGCAACGGCGAGTATGAGGTCCACAACATCGGTGTCAACTGGCCGCACCACGTCTTCGTCACCCAGGACTTCAAAGTCGTCGGCGCCAACTAGCCGCGTTGACTATCGGGACGCCACGACGAGGCGTTCAGCACCTCACAGACGTTCGCGCCGATCATCGGGCGTCAGGGCCCTGCGAGGCCAGACCGAGGTCTTCACCCTCAGGGTACGCAGTCGGCCATTTCCGCGAATGCCCGGCCGGTTTCCGGTTCGCAGGCGGCGGGACGCGTCAGCGCCGGTTTCGGCCGTGGTGCTGTGCTGAAAGGGGATGCTGTCATCGCCACAGTGGCCGTCCGGGAGTCAGCGGGTCAGCCGATGCCGAACCAGCCGAGGACGGTCACGGCCAGCGCCGCCGCCGCCATGATCGCGACGATGACCACGCCTGCCGTGGCGACCGCCCGGAACACCGGGCCGTTGGCGGCGGCGCCGAGCAGGCGTTTGCGGTTCGCCAGGATGAGGACGTAGGTCAGCAGGATCGGGGTGATGATCCCGTTGAGCAGCTGGGCGTTGATCAGCAGCCGGATCAGGTTGCCGGGGATGAGGGAGATCGCAGCGCCGATCAAGATCTGTGCCGTGAACAGGCCGAGGAAGAGCGGGGCTTCACGGAAGCGCCGGCCCACGCTGCGTTCGGCGCCGATGGCCTCGCTGATCGCGTAAGCGGTGGACAGTGGTACGACGGCGGCGGCCAGGGCGGAGGCTCCGAGCAGGCCGATGGCGAAGAGTTGCTCGGCGAAGCGCCCGGCGACTGGTTCGAAGGCCTGGGCTGCCTGCGAGGCAGAGTCCAGCGGGGCGCGCACCGTGATCGCGGCGGCGGTGGCGATGATGATGAACATGCTGATCAGGTCGGAGAAGATGGCGCCGCCGACAGTGTCGACGCGCTCGGCCTTGTACTCGGCCGGGCCGATGCCTTTGTCGGCCACCGCACCGGCGACGTAGAACTGCATGTACGGGGTGATGGTGGTACCGATGAGGGCGACCGACAGCAGCAGGAAGTCCTTGGACCCGATCAGGTGCGGCCACACCGTATTGCTGGCCGCCTGGCCCCAGTCTGGATGGGAAAGCACCGCGGCGACCGGATATGCCAGGAACGCCAGCGACAGGATCAGGAACAGCCGTTCGGCGTACCGGTAGGACCCGAACACCACCAGCGCCCAGATCGCGACCGCGGCGATCGGCACCGAGGCGTAGCGGCTGACCCCGAGCAGGTCCAGCGCCGCGGCGATGCCGGCGAACTCGGAGACCGCCAGGCCCAGGTTGGCGACCAGGAGCGCCACCATGGCGAAGGCTGTGATCCGGATGGAGAACTGCTCCCGGATCAACGACCCCAGGCCCTCGCCGGTGTAGGCGCCCAGGCGGGCGCACATCTCCTGCACGACGACCAGCGCGACGGTGACGATGAGCATCACGAACAGGGTGCGGTAGCCGAACTGCGCCCCGGCCGAGGCATAGGTGGCGATGCCACCGGCGTCGTTGCCCGCGTTCGCCGCGATCAGACCGGGGCCGACGAACGCCAGCGCCGCGAACAGCGTGCGCCGCAGACTCCTGCGACGCCCGGGCGCAGGCTGCCCACCCGTGGCCTGTCCGCCGGCGGCACCCCCGTCGGCGGTCTCGCGGCCCGTCGTCACGACAGCACCCGCGGGAAACGGATCCGGCCGTGCTCGGGCATCAGCATGTCGATCACGTCGTCGGCCAGGATCCGGCCCACCGGCCGCTCCTGGTCGTCCAGGACCAGCACCGACATGCGGCGTGAGTGGATGAACCGGTCGGCGATCTCCCGCACGTCGGAGTCTGCCGGGACGGTCACGGGCCACGGCGGGCCGACCAGGTCGGCCATCACCGTGTCCGGATCAGCCAGCAGCAGCTCGCCCAGCGGCACATCGTCCACCAGCCGCCCGTCGGCGTCCACGATCACCACCGAGTCGATGTCGGCGATGTGCGCCTCGTGCTCCGCCAGCACCTCGCGGACCTGCGTGACGCTCTGATCCGGCCGGACCCGCACCACCGTTGTGGTCATCGACCCGCCCGCGCTGTGCTCGTCCTGGGCCAGCAGCACCCGCAGCGCCGCCCGCGGCGACTCCGGCATGCGGGCCAGCAGCTCGTCCCGCCGGTCCTCATCCAGGTCGCGCAGGGCGTCGGCGGCCTCATCCGGCTCCATCCGGGCCAGCAGCGCTGCGGCCTCGCCCGGATCGGTCTCGCTGAGCAGTTGCTCCAGCTCATGCGGCCGCATCTCCTCCAGCGCGTCGGCCGCCGACTCCGGGTCCATCAATCCCAGCAGCTCCCGGCGCTCGGTGCGGCCCAGGTCTTCCAGCAGCTCGGCCAGCTCGGCGGGGTGCAGCAGGCGCAACTCGCTACGAGAGGCGGCCAGTTTCACGCCGCCGTGGCCGGCGCCGGTGCCGAACGCCTGCACGTCCGACCAGTCGATCACCTTCTCCGGGCGCACCCGGTCCCGCAGCCGGGCCGGGCCCAGCCGCCTGCCCAACGTCCGCAAACCGGTGTCCATCCCCACCAGGCGCAGCTGCCCCTGGGCATCCGTGGTCAGATACAGATCCGAGGGCCGCACGACCCGCACGCCCTCGATGTCCACCAGCTGGTGATCCAGCACGTCGGCGGCCAGCGCCGCCTCCCCGACGCGCTCTGTGAACTCGCGGAGATCCAGCCGTGCGCTGCGCAGATGCACCGCGTCCTGCCCCACCCGCCCCACCGCGTCGTACGGCACCCGGGAGCGCAGCCGGCCGATCTGCGCGACCAAGCCGGTGATCGCCGGGTAGGCCTCCTGGCCGTCCCAGCGGGCGAGCAGGTCCACGACCCGGCCGATCGGGTCTCCGGCCTGGTTGACCACCGGCTTGCCGACCAGCCCGGCCAGCGACACCAGCGCCTCACGCACGGTGCGGGTCTCGGAGAGCCGCTCACGGGTGGAGCGGCGGCGGGCTGCGAGGGGAACCGAGGCCAGCGAGCGGGACAGTCCGCGACGTGCCATCATCGGCCCCTTCCATCGAACGCGGATATCACCGGCCCCGGCGGTAACAATCAGGCAGTGCGATCAAGGTATCGCAGGATCGACCGGGGCCGTCCGATCCGGCGGCGAATGCCAAGTGGCCGTCGGTCGAGGTCGGAGGGGCGATTCCTGCCTGCGCCTGCCTCGACCAAGCCACAAGGCTCTGTATCGCCGTGACGTTGACTGTCAGGGGTGCCTGGTAGCGGTAGCCCGGTGACAGAGCGCTGAGTAGCCCCAGCCGATGGCCACCACGCCGGCCTCAAGCGCGAGCTGCTCACGCCCTCCGTCGCTTCCGGCGCCGTACCGGGCTCCAGGCCTCCCACCGCGGTCTGGCTGCTGCGTGAGCTCGGCCAACGCCTCAGGTCTCAGGCTCTGCCCGCTGTCGCCCAGGTCGGCCGTCGTGTCGAACCGTGACCGGCTCGCGGGGGTGTGCTCACGATGATAGGAACGAAGGTGTCGCATTTATTGCGACTTGTACGGTAACGGCATCATATGAGCATGCCCTACCGGGGCGTCTCACGCCGGGCCGACCTGGGCAAGGAGCGTCCCCATGGCGAAAGCGGTAGGAATCGACCTAGGCACGACCAACTCGGTCATCGCGATCTGGGAGGGCGGCGAGCCGACGGTCATACCGAATGCCGAGGGCTCGCGGACCACGCCGTCCGTGGTGGCCTTCACCGAAGACGGCGAACGCCTGGTCGGGCAGCTTGCCCGGCGCCAGGCGATCCTCAATCCCAAAGGCACGGTCTATTCCGCCAAGCGCTTCATCGGCCGGCACTTCGACGAGGTGTCCGACGAGGCGAAGGCAGTCGCGTTCGACGTGGTCGAGGGGCCCGGCGGGACGGCCCGGATCGACGTGCGCGGCAAGCTGTACGCGCCCGAGGAGATCAGCGCCCTGGTGCTGCGCAAACTCGCCGAGGACGCGTCCAAATCGCTCGGCGAGCGGGTGACCGAAGCGGTGATCACCGTGCCGGCGTACTTCAACGACGCCCAGCGGACCGCCACCAAGGACGCCGGGAAGATCGCCGGGCTCGAGGTGCTGCGCATCATCAACGAGCCGACCGCCGCGGCCCTGGCCTACGGCCTGGACAAGAAGGGGCACGAGACGGTTCTCGTCTTCGACCTGGGCGGCGGGACCTTCGACGTCAGCCTGCTGGATGTGGGTGACGGTGTGGTCGAGGTGCGCTCCACCGCCGGCGACAGCCATCTGGGCGGCGACGACTTCGACCGGCGGCTGGTCGACTATCTGGCTGACGGTTTCCAAAAGGCCAACGGGATCGACCTGAGGAGCGACCCGCAGGCGCTCCAGCGGTTGTTCGAGGCGTCCGAGAAGGCCAAGACGGAGCTGAGCTCGGTCTCCCAGACCCAGGTCAACCTGCCGTTCATCACCGCCGACGCCGCCGGCCCCAAGCACCTGACCGAGACGGTGCGCCGGTCGACCTTCGACCAGATCACCGCGGATCTCGTCGAGCGCTGCCTGGGCCCGGTCCAGCAGGCCATGGAAGACGCGAAGGTCACCGCGAGCGACATCGACGAGGTCATCCTGGTCGGCGGCTCGACCAGGATCCCCGCGGTGCAGGCGCTCGTGAAGCGTCTGACCGGCGGCAAGGAACCCAACATGTCCGTCAACCCCGACGAGGTCGTCGCGCTCGGCGCGGCCGTCCAGGCCGGGGTGCTCAAGGGCGAGGTGAAGGACGTCCTGCTGCTGGACGTCACGCCGCTGTCACTGGGCGTGGAGACCCAGGGCGGCGTCATGACGAAGATCATCGAGCGGAACACCACCATCCCGGTGCGCCGCTCGGAGGTCTTCTCCACCGCCGACGACAACCAGAGCGCGGTGGACGTGGTCGTGCTGCAGGGCGAGCGCGAGGCCGCGGCCGACAACCGCGTGCTCGGCCGGTTCCGGCTGGAGAACATCCGGCCGGCCCCGCGGGGCGAGCCGAAGGTCGAGGTCACGTTCGACGTGGACGCCAACGGCATCCTCAACGTCAGCGCGAAGGACAAGGACACCGGCGCGGAGCAGGGCATCACGATCAGCGAGGGCTCGAACCTGGATCCCGCGGAGGTCGAGCGGATGGTCGCCGAGGCCGAGCGCAACCGGGCCCAGGACCAGAGCCTGCGCCAGGCCGTGGACGCGCGCAACGAGCTGGACGCGGTCGCCTACCAGGTCGAGAAGCGCCTGTCGGAGCTCGGAGACGACGCGCCACAGCACGAACGGGCCCGGGCCGAACTGCTCATCGGCGACGCACGCGAGGCGGTCAAGGACCAGGCACCGCTGGACCGCGTCCGCACGCTGACCTCGGAGCTGCAGCAGATCTACCAGTCCCTCGCCAGCCGCCGGGCCGGCGGCGATGGCGGGGCAGGCGGCGACAGCGGGGCCGGCGGGACGAGCGCCGGCGGCCCGGACGCCACATCGGCCGGCGGCGGGGACGACGACGTCATCGACGCAGACTTCGACCGGAGCTGAGGGGCGTCGCCATGGCCCGCGACCTGAACACACCAGAGGGCGGCGACATGTCCGGCGACGAGGCGGACGCCGCCCGGGACGGGTCTGGCGGTCAGGAGACCGCCACCGGGCAACCGTCCCCCGACGCCCTGGCAGCCACCGTGAAGGACCTTGAAGACCGCTGGCGCCAGGCACTGGCCGACCTGGAAAACACCCGCAAGCGGCACGCTCGTGAGCTGAGCCAGGCAGCCGAGGCCGAGCGCCGCCGGGTCACGCTGGCCTGGCTCCCGGTGGTGGACAACCTGGAGCTCGCCCTGGAGCACTCCGAGGCCGATCCGGGGGCCCTCATCGACGGCGTGCGGGCGGTGCGGGATCAGGCGGTCACCCTGCTCGCCTCGCTCGGCTATCCGCGCGACGACGAGACCGGCGTGCCGTTCGATCCTGTTCGCCACGAGGCGGCCGGCATGGTCGACGAGCCCGACGCCCCGCCCGGAACCGTCGCCAAGGTGTTGCGGCCGGGCTACGGCGAGCCGCCCGACCGCCAACTGCGTCCGGCGACCGTGCTGGTCCGCCGCAAGCAGGAGTGAGCCGTCATGGCCCGCGACTACTACGAGGTGCTGGGCGTCCCGCGGGACGCGAGCGCGCAGGAGATCCAGCAGGCTTTCCGGAAGCTCGCCCGCCGTCTCCACCCCGACGTCAACAAGGACCCGGCCGCGGAGGAGCGGTTCAAGGAGATCAACGACGCCTACCAGGTGCTGTCGGACCCGAAGACCCGCGCCCGGTATGACCGGTTCGGTCCGGACTTCCGGCAGATCCCCGAGGATTACGACGAGCGGGTCGCCGCGGCCCAGGCGGCCCAAGGCGCCCGCACCAGCGGGTTCGGGCGCGGTCGTGCCGGTGCCGGTGCCGGTGCCGGCGCGGGCTTCGGCGGCGCCGGCTTCCAGGGTTCCCCGGTCGACTTCGAGGACCTGTTCGGCAGCATGTTCGGCGGCCGGGGTGCCGGGCGGGTCGCCGGCGCGGACCAGACGGCCGACCTGGAGCTGAGCGTCGAGGAGGCGTTCCACGGAGGCCGGCGCAAGATCACCATCGGGGGGCCGGGGGGTGGGCGCGAGTACGGGGTCGACATCCCGGCCGGGGTCGTGGACGGTCAGCGCATCCGGCTGGCCGGGCAGGGCGGGCGCGGGTACGGCGATGGGCAGCCCGGCGACCTCTACCTCGTCGTGCACATCAAGCCGCACCGCCGTTACCGGCTTTCCGGCCGGGACATCACCGTGGATCTGCCGGTCAGCCCATGGGAGGCCGTGCTGGGCGCCACCGCGCCGGTCGCAACGCCTGCCGGGATGGCCAAGGTCGTGGTCCCCGCGGGTTCCTCGACCGGCCGGAAGCTGCGGCTGCGGGGCGAGGGCATGCCCAACCCGAAGGGTTCGCCCGGGGACCTCTACGCCGAGGTCCGGATCATGGTGCCGTCCTCACCCACCGATCGGGAGCGGGAGCTGTTCGAGCAGTTGGCTGCCGTCTCGGACTTCGACCCGAGGAGGCGGACATGACTCCCCGCCAACAGCCATTCGGGGGACCCGGTGACCAGGCCGGTTCCGAAATGCGCTTCCCGATGATCGTCGTCGCGCACCGGAGCGACCGCGCTCTGCTGAGCCTGGAGGAGGTCGCGCGCCGGGCTGGGGTCCATCCGCAGCTGATCAGCCGCTTCGTGGCACTCAGCCTCGTCGACGCACGCCGGGACGTGTCCGGACGGCTCTGGTTCGACGCGCGCGCCCCGGCGACTGTCGCCCGGGCACTGCGGCTGCACGCCGGACTCGGCCTCAACTACGCCGCCCTCGGACTGGTCATGGACCTGCTCGACCGGATCGAGCGGTTGGAAGCCGAACTGCGCCGCGCTGGGCGCCCAGGTAAGGAGCAGACGCCGTGGACATGAACCGCCTCACCCAGAAGTCCCAGGAGGCGCTGCAGGAGGCGCAGACCGTCGCCGTGCGGCTGGGCCACACCGAGGTTGACGGCGAGCATCTGCTGATCGCCCTGCTCGACCAGCCCGAGGGTCTCGTGCCCCGGCTGCTGGACCAGGCCGGCGCCGATATCGAGAGCCTGCACGCGGACCTGAGTGCCGACCTGGCCAAGCGTTCTCGCACGACCGGGCCCGGGACGGCCCCGGGCCAGGTCGTCGTCACCCAGCGGCTGTCCCGGCTCCTGGACACGGCCGAGCGCGAGGCCAAACGCCTCAAGGACGAGTACGTCTCGGTGGAGCACCTGGTCCTGCCGCTCATCGAGGAAGGCTCTGCCACCTCCGCCGGGCGTCGGCTGAAGGAACGCGGAGTGACGCGGGACAGCTTCCTCAAAGCCCTGGCACAGGTGCGCGGCAACCAGCGGGTGACCTCGGCCACCCCCGAGGGATCCTACGAGGCGCTCGAGAAGTACGGGCGCGACCTGGTCGCCGAGGCGCGCTCCGGCAAGCTCGACCCGGTGATCGGCCGGGACGCCGAGATCCGCCGCGTCGTCCAGATCCTCAGCCGCAAGACCAAGAACAACCCGGTGCTCATCGGCGAGCCCGGCGTCGGCAAGACGGCCATCGTCGAAGGACTGGCCCAACGCATCCTGCGCGGCGACGTGCCTGAGGGGCTGCGTGACAAGACGGTGTTCAACCTGGACATGGGCGCCCTGATCGCCGGGGCCAAGTACCGAGGGGAGTTCGAGGAGCGGCTCAAGGCGGTGCTGTCGGAGGTCAAGGCCGCCGAGGGCCGGATCCTGCTGTTCGTCGACGAGTTGCACACTGTGGTGGGCGCGGGGGCGGCCGAGGGCTCGATGGACGCGGGCAACATGCTCAAGCCGATGCTGGCCCGCGGCGAGCTGCACATGATCGGGGCCACCACTTTGGTGGAGTACCGCAAGTACGTCGAGTCCGACGCCGCCCTGGAGCGCCGCTTCCAGACCGTCATGGTCGACGAGCCCACCGTCGAGGACGCCGTCTCGATCCTGCGGGGGCTGCGTGAGCGTCTGGAGATCTTCCATGGCGTGAAGATCCAGGACGGCGCGCTCGTCGCCGCGGCGACCTTGAGCCACCGCTACATCACCGACCGTTTCCTCCCGGACAAGGCCATCGACCTGGTCGACGAGGCATGCGCCCGGCTGCGCACCGAGATCGACTCCATGCCGGCCGAACTCGACGAGCTCACCCGCCGGGTCACCCGTCTGGAGATCGAGGAGGCCGCGCTGGCCAAGGAGAAGGACCGTGCCAGCCAGGACCGCCTGGCGGACCTGCGCCGCGAGCTCGCGGATCTGCGCGCCGAGGCGGACTCCAAGCGCGCACAGTGGGAGGCCGAGCGGCAGGCCATCCGCAAGGTCCAGGAACTGCGCCAGAAACTGGAGCAGGCCCGGCAGGAGGCCGAGCAGGCCGAGCGCGCCTACGACCTGAACCGGGCCGCCGAACTGCGCTACGGGGAGATCGCCGAACTCGAGCGGCGGCTGGTGGCCGAAGAGCAGCAGCTGTCGGCGAAGCAGGGCCAGACCCGCCTGCTGCGCGAGGTGGTCACCGCCGACGAGATCGCCGAGATCGTCTCGGCCTGGACCGGTATCCCGGTGTCCCGGCTGGAGGAGGGCGAGCGGGAGAAGCTGCTGCGGCTGGACGAGATCCTGCGCCAGCGGGTGATCGGCCAGGACGAGGCCGTCGAGCTGGTCGCCAACGCCGTCATCCGGGCCCGTTCCGGCATCCGCGACCCGCGCCGGCCGATCGGCTCGTTCATCTTCCTGGGCCCCACCGGGGTCGGTAAGACGGAGCTGGCGAAGACCCTGGCCGCGGCGCTGTTCGACAGCGAGGACAACATGGTGCGGCTCGACATGAGCGAGTACCAGGAGCGGCACACCGTCAGCCGTCTGATCGGCGCGCCTCCCGGCTACGTCGGCTACGAGGAGGGCGGCCAGCTGACCGAGGCCGTGCGCCGCAAGCCCTATTCGGTGGTGCTGTTCGACGAGGTGGAGAAGGCACACGCGGACGTCTTCAACACCCTGCTGCAGGTCCTCGACGACGGCCGGATCACCGATTCCCAGGGACGGACCGTCGACTTCCGCAACACCGTGATCATCATGACGTCCAACCTGGGCTCGCAGTATCTGCTGCAGGGCGCCACCGCCGACGGCGAGATCAAGCCGGATGTCAGGGACCTGATCATGCGGGAGCTGGGCGGCCACTTCCGTCCCGAGTTCCTCAACCGGGTCGACGACGTGGTCATCTTCCGGCCGCTCGGCCTGTCCCAGATCGAGCGGATCGTCGACCTGCTCTTCAACGATCTGCGGCGGCGCCTGGCCGAACAAAGGGTCACGCTGCGCCTGACCGAGGAGGGCCGCCGCCTGATCGCCGAGCAGGGCTACGACCCGGTCTACGGCGCCCGGCCGCTGCGCCGTTTCATCTCGCACGAGGTGGAGACGAAGATCGGCCGCGCGCTGCTGATCGGCGGAGTCCATGAGGGAGTGACCGTGGTGGTGGACGCCAGCGGTGGGGAGCTGACCGTCGGCTTCCAAGAGACGGACGAGGGCGACACCGGCTACTCAGAGCCGGAGCCAGAAGACCACACCGAAGAGAGAAGCGCATGGTGAGCGCCGCGGCCAGGGTGGTCCGCTGCCCGAACTGCCAGAAGAACAACAGGGTTCCGGCCGCGGCCGAGGGGCGGCCCAAGTGCGGCAACTGCCATCACCTGCTGCCGTGGATCGCCGACGCCGACGACGCCAGCTACGCCCAGGTCGTGGAGAAGGCGGGCATCCCGGTGCTGGTGGACATGTGGGCGACCTGGTGCGGCCCGTGCCGGATGGTGAGCCCGGCGCTGGAGAAGGTGGCCACCGACCTGGCCGGCCGCATCAAGCTGGTCAAGGTCGACGTGGACACCTCCCCTCAGCTCTCCCGGCGTTTCGACGTCAAGGCCGTGCCCACGCTGCTGGTGACCGACCGGGGCGTGGTGATCGCCCGGCAGTCCGGGGCCGCTCCCGCGCCGGTGCTGCGCCAATGGGTGGATCAGGCCCTCGCGAACCGCCGCCCGGCGGACGCCGGCGCCCCGGACTCCGGGGGCGTCTCGTGAGCCCGGCCCTGCCCGACCCGCACCTGGCCCTGGTTCGGCCCGTCACGCCGCGCACGCCGCAGGGCTGCGAGGAGTGCCTGCGGCTCGGCACGCCGTGGGTGCACCTGCGGTTGTGTCTGACCTGCGGGCAGGTCGGGTGCTGCGACTCCTCACCGATGAAGCACGCCCGAGCTCATGCCTACGCTGCCACGCATCCGATCGTCCGTTCCCTGGAACCGGGCGAGGACTGGCGCTGGTGCTACATCGACGAGGCCTATGTATGAGCACCGCGACCGAGACGCCGGACCTCGACGGCGCGTTCCCCCGGCTGACCGACTCACAGATCGCCGTCCTCGCCGCCCGAGGCGAACGCCGCCCGGTCCGGGCCGGAGACGTGCTGTTCCGGGCGGGGGAACCTGTCGGCCACTTCTTCGTCGTGCTCGCCGGCCTGGTCGCGATCGTCGACGACCACGGCGCGGACGAGGGCGTCGTCCGGGTGCACGGCCCCGGCCGGTTCCTCGGCGAGATCGGGCTTTTGGAGGGTCAGGCCTCGTTCCTGACCGCGGTGGTGCGCGAACCCGGCGAGGTACTGGCGGTCCCCGTGGCCGAGCTGACCGCACTGCTGGCCCGCGAGCCCGAGCTCGGCGACCTGGTGCTCCGGGCCTATCTGAACCGTCGCTCGCTCCTGCTCGGGGAGGGCACCGGACTGCGGATCATCGGCTCGGCGTACTCCCCCGACACCCGCCGGCTGCTGGCCTTCGTCGCCCGCAATCGGCTCCCACACCGCTGGATCGACCTGGAGCAGGACAGCGGCGCCGAGGCCCTGCTGCGCAGGTTCGGGGTGACCGCCGCGCAGACCCCGGTCGTGGTCTGGGGCGGCGACAAGGTGCTGCGCAATCCGACCAACGCGCGCCTGGCCGAGCTGGTCGGGCTGCGGGCGCCGGTGCCGCAGGACGCGGTCTGCGACCTGCTGATCGTGGGCGCCGGCCCGGCCGGTCTGGCCGCCGCCGTCTACGGCTCCTCTGAGGGCCTGGCCACCACGGTGTTGGAGGCGGCTGCCACTGGCGGCCAGGCGAGCACGTCGTCCCGGATCGAGAACTACCTCGGGTTCCCGTCCGGGATCTCCGGAGCGCAGCTCGCCGAGCGCGCGGTGGTCCAGGCGGCCCGATTCGGCGCCCGGCTCACCGTCCCCGCGGCCGCGGTCGCGCTCGACCTCCGGGACGACGGCCACTACGCCGTCCGGCTCGACGACGGCGGCGAGATCGCCGCACGGACGGTGGTCGTGGCCACCGGGGCGTTGTACCGACGCCTTGAGGCACCGGGCTGTCGGGCACTGGAGGGGCTGGGCATCCACTACGCGGCGACCGCATGGGAGGCCAACCTGTGCCGGTCTCACCCGGTGGCCGTGGTCGGCGGCGGGAATTCGGCGGGTCAGGCCGCCGTCTTCCTGGCCGCTCAGTCGCCCCACGTCTACCTGGTCGTGCGGGGTGACAACCTGTTGACGGACATGTCCCGCTATCTCGTCGACCGCATCGAGTCCGACCCCCACATCGAGGTGCTGCTGCACAGCGAGGTACGCGCCGCGGAAGGCGACAAGGCCATCACGTCTGTGGTCGTCGAAGACAACCGCACCGGCGAACAGCGGACGCTGCCAGTCGGAGCGCTGTTCGTGTTCATCGGAGCGAAGCCCGGCACCGAGTGGTTGGCCGGCACCCTGGCCCTGGACGACCGCGGCGCGGTACTCACCGGCCACGCCGCCGCCGAACCCGGCCGCGCGCAGCGCTGGCGGCATCTGGCCCGCGAGCCCTACGTACTCGAGACGAGCCGACCAGGAGTCTTCGCGGTCGGCGACGTGCGCAGCGGCTCGATCAAGCGCGTCGCCTCGGCCGTGGGGGAAGGGTCGATGTCCGTCCGCCTGGTGCACGAATACCTGCGGGAGACAGGAGCTTCGGCCGATCGGTGACCCAGGCACGTTCCTGATGCGGTCACCCGTTTGCAACGCGAGAGGCGGGCCCGGCTCGGCGCTGGAGGGGGTCGCACGCGGCGAGCTGTCGGCGCAGGTCGACCCCGACGTGGGCCTGGAGAGTCGAGGTGAGGTCGGTATGAACACGGGTGCAGAATCAGCCGCCGAACGGATACGTCACTGGCGGGACCTGCTCGCGAGCGAGCGGGACGCCGAGGCGCTGTACTCACGGCTCGCCGAAGCCGAATCTGGGGAGCGACGCAAGATCTTCGAGGAACTCGCGGAGATCGAACACAAGCACGCGGCCCACTGGGCGGCGAAGCTGCGCGACGCCGGCGCTGAGGTGCCCCCGCCGGGACGGCCCAGCCTGCGCACCAGACTCCTGAGCGCGGCGGCGCGGCGACTGTCGACGCAAACGGTCCTGCCGATGATCGAGCGCGCTGAACGGGCCGACGCCGGCGTCTACGACCGCGACCCCGACGCCGCCCCCGGCATGGCCGCGGACGAGCGCGGCCACGCGCGTACCCTGTCCAAGCTCATCGACGGCGGCAAGCCCGATCCGCGCAAGCAGATCGAACGCCGCGAGGGCTGGCACCGCGGCGACCGCTCCGGTGCGCTTCGCGCGGGGGTGTTCGGCGTCAGCGACGGCCTGGTCTCCAACACCGCGCTGGTCATGGGATTCGCCGGCTCCGGCTCCTCGCACAGCGCGATCCTGCTGGCCGGCATCGCCGGACTGCTGGCCGGATCGTTCTCGATGGCCGCGGGCGAGTTCGTCTCGATGTCGAGCCAACGCGA
Organism: Catenulispora sp. GP43; assembly: GCF_041260665.1. NCBI lineage: Bacteria > Bacillati > Actinomycetota > Actinomycetes > Catenulisporales > Catenulisporaceae > Catenulispora > Catenulispora sp. GP43. The sequence goes on from NZ_JBGCCT010000002.1 coordinate 287,021, forward strand.
GATGTACGAGCGCGAAATCTCCCTCGAAGCCCAGGAGCTCGAGGAGAGCCCGGAGGAGGAGCACGCCGAACTGGTACTCCTCTACCGGGCCAAGGGCCTGGGGAAGGACGAGGCGGAGCGCATCGCCGACCGGATCATGGCCGACCGCAGCGTGGCGCTGGACACGCTCGCCCGCGAGGAACTCGGCCTCGACCCGGACGCGCTGGGCTCTCCGTGGTCGGCGGCGGTGTCCAGCCTGCTGACGTTCGCGATCGGTGCCTTCGTCGTGGTCCTGCCCTATCTGATCGGCGCGGGCACGGCCGCCCTGGCGACCGTCATCACCCTGGCCATACTGGCGATGTTCGCCGTGGGCGCGGGAATCGGCGCGCTCAACGGGCGCTCCGTGCTGCGTTCGGGCTTCCGGCAGGTCCTGGTCGGCGCGCTCGCCGCGGGCGTCACCTACGCGGTCGGCCGGTTGATCGGCACCTCTGTGTCCTGATGTGAAGGCCCACCCGCGGTTGGGTGACTTTCGCCGTCGGGAGATCTGTTGTTGACGGTGAGCGTCGGTGACCTCGGCAGGGGGTGGCTCCAGGTCCTCTCGGGCGTCGCCCCGACAGGCGCAGGTCCGGGTGAACCCGGCTTCCCGGCGGAGTTGTTCCTCTGTCGAGGATTGGTAGTCACTGTCAGAGCTCGGCCAACGGGGTCCCTCCGGACCAGGCGGCTAGCGCGTTGATAACCGGTTCAACCCCGCGGCCGCGCTCGGTCAGCGTGTACTCCACGCGCGGCGGAATCTCCGGGTAGATCAGCCGCTGCACCATGCCCTGCTCCTCCAGAGCGCGCAGCCGGTCGGTGAGCGTCTTGGGGCTGATACCGGTCAGCGACTCGCGCAGCTGCGAGAAGCGCTTGGTGCCCCGCAATAGGTCACGCAGCACCAGCATGGTCCACTTCCCGTCCAGGACCGCCACGGACCGCGCGACCGGACAGGTCTCGTCCATGCACTCCCGCTTCATTGCATCACCCCAGGTCAAAGACAATAGTTCACAATCTGAAATTAGGTTACTCTTTGACAATCGACTACGCCACCCGCCTACCGTCACGGCAAGACGCTGCTACGGAAGATGGAGGTGGCTCCCATGCGAGCCCTACGCATCACACTGATCACCATCGGCATATTTCAACTTGCCCTCGGCGCCCTGTTCCTGGCCGCGCCGAGGGGAACCGCGAGCCTGCTCGGTCTCGCCCCCGCGGCGCCGACCTGGGCGAACTGGCTGTTCACGATGATGGCCGCCCGCTTCCTCGGCTACGCCTACGGCATGTTTGTCGCCGCTCGCGACCCGCAGCACCACCGAACATGGATCGACACCATGATCGTCATCCAGGCGATCGACTGGATCAGCACCCTGACCTACCTCACCACCGGTGACGTGACCCTGCGCCAGGTCACCACGGCATCGTTCATGCCTGCGCTGTTCATCGCGGCGCTGCTGCGCTACCGGCCCCACCGAATCCCATCGACCGACCCCTCGACGGCCGAGCCCTCAACGTCCACGACATCCACGACGTCGGCACAGATCGCCCGAGGCTGACCGCGATGCGTACCACCTACCGCGCCCTCTACCGCTTGGGCATCACGCCCTGGGACACCGAGGCGATCCCGGCGCCGCTGGCCGCAATCGTGGAAGGGCCCACCGCGCTGCCACCGGGGGTGGCGGTCGATCTCGGCTGCGGCACCGGCCGTCAAGCCGTCTACCTGGCCGCCAACGGGTGGACGGTCACCGGGGTCGACGCCACGCCACAAGCCCTGGCCGCCGCCCGTGCCCGCGACGCCGCAGGCACGGGCGAAACCGGCCGGATCCAGTGGCGGCTCGCCGACGTCACCGACCCGGCCCAAGTCAATCCCGGCGGCAGGATCACCGGAACCGCCACACTGGTACTGGACAACGGCTGCCTGCACGGCATCGCCGAGGCGCTACGGCCCGGCTGGGCGGCCACCGTCCAAACCCTGGCCGCGCCTGGATGCCTGCTGCTGATCCGCGGGGTTCCACGCCGACGTCGCAGCATCGGCCCGACCGGACTCGCGCCGGACGAGCTTCCCGACTTGCTGGGCACCGGCTGGGACCGCCTGCTCTCCCCCGCCCCGGTATGGCACTGCTACACGCGCCGCTGATGTGCCGCGCGACTGCCAGAACCGGCAGGTCCCCTTCAAACTGTCCGAACCATCGGGAAAGGGGTGGGCTCCGTTCAAACCGCCCCGCAGGTGGGCCCCAGTCGGACCGTCGAAGTAGGCCCCGACACCACCGTCGAAATCAGCTGAGGCGGTCCGCCGCTTCGACTCGGTGGGATCAGCCCCGCGTGCGCGGGGTTCGTGGCTGTACCCGTGCCTTGAAGATCCATGACCAGGTTGCGGGCCCCGCTTCGGCCTGGGTGCGCACTGGCGGCGCAACCTCTTGACAGTCGACCCATGCCTCACCGGCGGCGACTCGTTGCGTCTCCTGCCACAGGCGGAGCATCTCCAACTGCTGGACGATCTCGTCAGTGAGTATCAAGTTGCGGGTGGTGGCGTCGGACTTCGGTGCCTTGACCTATGCAGCGCAGGCTGCTGTGGCCGCTGGTGACGCTGCTCAGCGTTTTGGCGAGCAGGTGTCCGCCCTGTTCCTGGAATAGGTGGCTGGCGCGACCGGGAGACAGATGGTGAAGGTCGGTCCTGAAGCTGCGAGGGTCAGGGCGCCGCCGTGGTGTTCGGCGATCGCGCGAGCCAGGGCGAGGCCGAGGCCGGTGCCGCCGGCGTCGCGGCTGCGGGATTCGTCGAGCCGGGTGAAGCGTTCGAAGATGCGCTGGCGGTCGGCGGTGGGGATGTCGGAGCCGTCGTTGTCGACGGTGATCAGGACTTGTCCGTTCTCCGCGGCGATGGTGACGGCGACGCGGCTGGCCGCGTGGCGGGTGGCGTTGTCGAGCAGGTTGCGCAGCAAGCGGTTCAGTTCGCTGCGGTTGCCGCGTACCTGGCCGGTTGTGTGGATGCTGAGTGTGTAGTGCGGGCCGCTGGTGTGGGTGTGGCGGTATTCGGTGAGTAGGTCGTGGGCCAGTTCGGCGGGGTCAACTGGTTCGGTGTGGCGGGGCTGGTCGCCGGGGCGGGCCAGGTAGAGCAGATCCTCGGCAAGGGTTTGTAGGCGGCGGACAGCGGCCAGGGCCTGGCCGGTCGTGGTCGGCCAGTCGGTGTGTTCGGGGTGGGCCAGGGAGACTTCGAGGTTGGTGCGCAGCGCGGCGATGGGGCTGCGTAGTTCGTGGGCGGCGTCGGCGACGAAGCGGCGCTGCTGTTCGGCGGAGTGCTGGAGCCGGTCCAAGGTGGCGTTGGTGGTGACGGCCATGCGGGATATCTCGTCCCGGGCGGGTGGGACCGGGACTCGGCGGTCCAGGTGGTGTTCGCTGATCGCGGCCATCTGGGCGCGGATCGCCTCCACCGGACGCAGCGCGCGGCTGGTGGCGGCCCAGGCGATGACGCCGACCAGCAGCGCGGCGGCGGGAACGCCGAACCACAGTGCCGGGTCGACCGCGGCGCGGGCGGCTTGTGCATCGAACGGGGTGACCAGGACGTAGACGGTGTAGACGCCCTCCGGTTCGCCCGGGCCTTGGGATCCGGTCACGTAGGCGGCGGCGCCGACGGCGGCGAAGGTCCGCCCGGCATAGGCCGGGTCTTTGGCGGCGGGGGCCACGTGGACCGTCCCGGACCCGCTCCAGTCCACCCAGTCGACGTGATCGGGCCAGGGAAGGCCCACCATAGCGGGCTGCTGGTCCGAGAGTGGGTCGCCGAGGCGCACGACGTCGCCGGAGGGGTTCAGCACCACCGACGGCAGGGCGGCGGTGTCGGCGTGGATCTTCTCCAAGCCGTGCGGCGCGGTGAGTCGGCTGGCGATGGTGCGGGCCTGGAACTGCGCGGTGGTGCGCCCGGCGGCCAGGCGGGAGTCGTAGACGTGCTGGCGTAGAAACAGCGCGCCGATGCCGAGCAGCGTCAGCGCCGCGAGCCCGGCGGCCAGGGCGGTGCGGGCCCGAGTCGCCGGCCTACGCATCGGCGTCGTCGGTCAGGCGGTATCCGATGCCGCGTACGGTTTGCAGGCTGTGCCGTCCGAACGGGGCGTCGATCTTGCGGCGCAGAGCACTGATGTAGACCTCGACGATGGTCGGCTCGCCGGTGTAGGCAAGGTCCCAGACCTCCTCCACCACGGCCCGGCGGGTCAGGGCCTGGCCGGCGTAGCGGGCCAAGCACAGCAGGACGTCGAATTCGCGAGCCGTGAGCTCGACCGGCTGCTCGCCGCGGCCGGCCCGGCGCCCGGCCGGGTCGATCCACAAGTCCCCGACCCGCAACAGCCTGCCCTCGGCCCCGCCGCCACGGCGGATCAGTGCACGCAGCCGGGCCAGCAACACCACGTAGGCGAAGGGCTTGCGCAGGTAATCATCCGCGCCGGTGTCCAGCGCCTCGGCCTCGTCCCACTCCCCGTCCTTGGCCGTCAGCATCAGGATCGGCGTCTGCACGCCCGCCCGGCGCAGCTCGGCGCACACCCGGTAGCCGTTCAGTGCCGGGAGCATGATGTCCAGGATGATCGCCTGGTAGTCGTGGCGGCGGGCCAGCCGCAGGCCGGTGGCGCCGTCGCCGGCCACGTCGACCGTCCAGCCCTCCGACTCCAGGCCCCGGCGCACGGCCGAGGCCACGTCCGGGTCGTCCTCGACCACCAGCACATCCATCGATCAAGGATCGCACGGATTCCGGATACCCCTCCTGAAACGATCTTCAGGAACTTCAGGGTCTGTTCAGCGCGGTTCGCCGATTCTGCTCCGTGTCCCACCACCGCAGCAGAAGGAGTGATCATGCTGTCGACGCAGATGGTGACCGACATCACGCAGGACACCCAGGCGCCGGTCAGGCCCGAACCCCGGTCCCGAATACCCGCCGACGGCCGCACCGGCGCCCCCACCCGCGCCTGGGCCGCGCATGGCTGGGTTGCGCGCGCCCGCACAGTGGCCGGACCGGCGGTTATCGTCTACACCGCGACGACCGCGCTGCACCTGCTGATCTTGTCGGTGATGATCCGGCCCGGCGGGCCCAGCCTGACCGACCGGCTCACCGCCTGGGACGGCCTACGCTTCGTCCAGATCGCCGAGCACGGCTACCCCCACGGCATGGACAGTCTGGCCGACGGCAGCAACCTGGCCTTCTTCCCACTGTTCCCGCAGCTGATCCGGATCGTCCACGCAGCCTCCGGACTCAGCTGGGCGGTCAGCGGCATCCTGGCCGCCCACCTGTCACTGGCCGCCGCGCTCATCGTGATGCACGCGCTGCTGAGCCGCCTGTACGACCGGCGCACCGCCACCATCGCCATCGTGCTGCTGGCCGGCGCCCAGCCGATGTCGCTGGTCTTCTCCATGGCCTACAGCGAGTCGCTGTTCCTGGCCTTAACCGCCGGGGCGCTCCTGGCCCTGCACAAACAAGCCTGGCTGAGCGCCGGCGTACTGACCGCGTTGGCCGGACTGACCCGCCCCGCCGGCGCCGCCGTGGTCCTGGCGATGGCCGTCGCCGTCGTGCTCCATGCCCGCAAGCACCGCCACCTACCCGGACGCGCCGTTGCGGGCCTCGCCCTGGGCTGCACCGGGGTGCCGCTGTTCATCGGCTGGGTCGGGCTGCGCTCCGGACAGCTCAACGGCTGGTTCACCATCCAAAACGCAGGCTGGGGCACCAAATGGGACTACGGCCGGCAGTTCCTGACCGACCTGCGCGACACCCTGGCCCTCAGCAACGAGTTCATGGCGGTCTGCACCGCCATCGTGACCGTCGCCCTGATCGTCATCGCCATCGCCGCGTTCCGCCGGCACACCTGGCCGCCGCTGCTCGCCTACGGCGCCGGCATCCTGATCCTGACCCTCGGGCAATCCAACTACTTCCAGTGCAAACTGCGCCTACTCATCCTGGCCCTGATCTTCCTGCTGCCACCCGCCCGCAGCCTGGCCCGGACCGACAACCGCACCGTCGCGATGGCCCTCATCCCCGCCACACTGTTCGGCTGCTGGTTCGGTGCCTTCATGCTCACCACCTGGCACTACGGAATCTGACGAGATCGATGCTCTGGTACCAGCTACCGCAGAGCCGGCAACTGAGGAGTAGGCGCCGCAGCTGCGGCGGTAGCCGCGGTTAGGCGATGCCGCCTCCGCCGTGCCGGGATGAAGATAGCTTGCTACGGTGCCGTGATGCTCTTGCCGACATCGACGAGGCCGCAGCCTTCGCCGGCGTTCGGCACCTTCACGAAGGGGAACGAGCAAGTTTCTGTGCTATCGAGTTTGCTGTGCGGGAGTGGCTGCGCTCCGTCACGCTCGTCGCCGTGGTAACGGTAGGCGGTCATCAGCAAGGACATGGACTGGCGGCGACGCGGCGCCCTGACGAACGCCCCTGATGAACGCGTCAGGCTAAAGATGCTTCCTTCCCCGGGCCGGCCCAGGGTCACGACGTTCAGCAGGGTTCCGGATCTGTGCAATACCGGATCTGTGCAATATCTGTGGCCGCGAGTACAGGGACGCGCCGTCGGAACCGTTCGGCGACGGCGGGGAAGGAGCGCCGCACACGAGACTCGACCTGTTTTCGCAGGTCAGGCGGCGAGTCGGCTGATAAGCCGGATTCTGTCCCGCACTGCCGTGCCGAAGCACCGCGGTGCGGTGGCGACCATCCATCTAGGGCGCGCGTTGCCGCGTGCCTCGTGCGGTCTACCCGCAGGCTCGGGCGGACCGCCCTCGAACACCTGCGCAGGCCTGGTTTCCCAGGCCCTCTTGACCTTGCTCCGGGTGGGGTTTACCTAGCCGCCCGGGTCGCCCCGGGCGCTGGTGAGCTCTTACCTCACCGTTTCACCCTTACCCGCCTGACGGCGGGCGGTCTTTTCTCTGTGGCACTGTCCCGCGGGTCACCCCGGGTTGGTGTTGCCAACCACCCTGTCCTGTGGAGTCCGGACTTTCCTCGACACCGGTCGCCCGGTGCCGCGATCGCCTCGCCGACTCGCCGCGCGTTCAGTATACGGGGGCGGGTACGCGGCGGGTCGCCGGGCCGGTGTGGGTCAATCGAGTTGCTGGAAGTTCCGGCGGAGCCGGAACAGTGGCGCCCATGACTGTCATACGCCACATCACTTTGGACGCGAACAATCCCTACGAGCTCGGCAAGTTCTGGGAGTCGGTGCTCGGCTGGCCGATGGACCCCGAGTGCGCTCCCGGCGACGGCGAGGTGCTGCTGGTGGCGCCCGAGGGCCTGCCCGGGCTGCTGCTGATCGAGGTGCCGGAGCCGAAGAGCGCCAAGAGCCGCATGCACTTCGACCTGATGCCGCAGACCACCCGCGACGAGGAGTTGGCCCGCGTGCTGGGGCTCGGCGCGAAGGTGGTCGAGGACCACCGCAAGGCCGACGGTGCCGGGTGGGTCTGGTGCGAGGACCCGGAGGGGAATGTCGGTGCAGACCGGAGCTAGCCGCGGGAGATCGCACGACCGTTGGCGCGGTGCGCGTTCCGATGTGCTCGACCGTGGTCTCTCCGCGAGAGCGGAGGTGGTTCACAGCAGACACGCACGTGGGCATCGCCCATGTCGGTCTCTCCGCGCAGGCGGAGGTGGTTCGCCGCACTGGCCACAGCCGGACGGGCCGAACTCGGTCGCTCCACGCAGGCGGAGGTGGTTCGTACTCGGATTGGTTTGGCGAGTGGTCCGACTAGTACTCCAGCTGACGTTCGTTGCTGGTGTGGCTGGAGGGGCTGGCGAGACGTGACGGCCACCGCTATTCATCGTGGTTTGTGAAGTCAACGAAGAATGCTGCGGTGGCCGTCGGCCGCACTCTAGACCCTGGTGGAGCCGAGGCGCTTTTCAGGGAGTTGATGGGATTGGTGGCCGGCCGGTTCGGACGGGTCGAGCCACGCCGGACCGCCGAGCGGATGGTGCGGGGCCTGCTGGCCGAGTTGCCGCGCAAGAACTGCTGGACGATCGCCGAGCAGGTCGGGGACGCCTCCCCGGCGGTGATGCAGTCCTTCTAGTCTCGCGGCGCATGGGATCACGACGGAGTCCGGGACGACGTGCGAGACCTGGTCGTCGACCGTCTGGGCGCCGGCGGGACGCTGGTGCTGGACGAGACCGGCGATGCGAAGAAGGGTGCGCACACGGTCGGCGTGCAGCGGCAGTACTCCGGCACCGCCGGTCGGATCGAAAACACTCAGGTGACCGTGTGCGCGGTCTGGGCCACGTCGCACGGGGCATCGTTCGTCGACCGCGAGTTGTACCTCCCGCGGTCCTGGACGGATGATCCCGACCGCTGCCGGGCCGCCGGCCTGCCGGAAGACCTGCAGTTCGCGACCAGAACGCCCGTCCGGTGTCGTCATCTGCCAGCCTGTTCGGGGCGGTCTGAGTTGGCCCGGGTGTGGCGGTTTGAAGTGGCCCGGGCGGTTCTGGCGTCGGGTTGATCAGGTGGTGGCTTGAATTGGCCCGGGGTGCTACGGCTTCGAGGTGGCGGTCTTCTGTTGCCGGGCCTTGGTCTGCGCCATGTGGTCACTGACCACGGGTCAGCATCGTCCAGCTTCCCAGGCTGCTGTGAGCCTGGCGCGGGTGTCGCATCGCTCCGTCACCACCTGTGCCGTTCCTTGCCGTCGCACTGGAATCTTTCCGATTTCCTTAGCAACCCGAGCCGCAGACCGTGCGTCATGAGTAGCGACAGCACTGAAGAGAGTCATGTAGGGGGAACCGCGGTGGGGAACAAGTTCGCTGGGGCGGCGGTCGCAGGGTCGCTGCTACTGCTCGCTGGATGCGCTAGCACGGCTGCCACCAAGGACGCCACTGCTGCCTCGTCCTTGCCTGCATCCGAGACTACGACAGCGGTTCCCTCAGCGACGACCACGTCGTCTACCACCTCGTCGGCCGCGCCGAGCACGGTGCCCAGTACCACCACCGGGTCGACCTCTACGGCTCCGACGCCGAGCACGTCTGCCGTGCCGACCACATCCTCCTCCCCTTCGGCCGGAACGGTCGCGCTGCCCTCTATATCCTCGGTGACACCGGACAACGGTTCCAAGGTCGGCGTCGCGATGCCAGTCCGCGTCAACTTCGGCTCCGCGGTGGCGTCGACGAACCGCGCCGCGATCGAGAGGGCGATGAAGGTCACGACGACGCCGCACGTCGACGGCGCGTGGTCCTGGGTCGACTCGACCACGGTCGACTTCCGCCCGCAGGGCTTCTGGCCGGCCGGTACCAAGGTCTCCGTCCAGTTCGGCTCGACCAGCCGCACGCTGGACTTCTCCATCGGTGACGACCACGAGATCGTCGTCGATGCGACGACGCACATGATGAGCGTCTACGAGAACGGCACGTTGATCAAGAAGTTGGCCAGCGGCACGGGCAAGCCAGGCGATGCCACCTACGGCGGCACGATGGCCATCATGGACATGGTCCCGCACATCGAGATGACCTCGTGCGCCATCGGCCTCCAGTGCACCAAGGGCGGGCCCGGGTGGTACGACCTCCAGACGTACCACGACCTGCAACTCACCGACAGCGGCACCTTCATCCACTCGGCGTGGTGGGACACCTCGCTGGGTAAGGCGAACGTCTCGCACGGCTGCGTCCACCTCTCGGAGGCCGACGCGGCGTATCTGTGGAACATAGTCCAAGTCGGAGACCCGGTGACGATCAACGGCACCAACCAAAAGGTGAGCCAGTCCAACGGCTACGCTGACTACACGCTGTCGTGGTCGCAGTGGCTGTCCAACTCCGCTGCCGGCGTCCAGATGTTCTAGGTACTCCAGCTGACGTTCGTTGCTGGTGTGGCTGTAGGGGCTGGCGAGACGCGACGGCCACCGCTATCCATCGTGGTTTGTGAAGACAACGAAGAACGCTGCGGTGGCTGTCGGCCACACCTTAGACCCTGGACGTGCCCAAGGGTTGTTCAGGGACCTGATGGGACGGGTCGCCGGACGGTTCGGCCGCATTGAGCCGCGCCGCACGTGCGAGCGGATGGTGCGCGGGCTGCTGGCGGAGTTGCCGCGCAAGAACTGCTGGACGATCGCCGAGCAGGTGGGAGACGCGCCGCCTGCGGTGATGCACCGGTTCCTGTCCTGCGGAGCATGGGACCACGACGGGTCCGGGACAACGTGGCCCGGTCCGTGGTCGACCAGCTCGGGTGCGACGGTGCGGTGCTGCTGCTGGACGAGACCGGGGACGTCAAGAAGGGCACCCACACGGTCGGAGTGCAGCGGCAGGACTCCGGCACCGCCGGACGGATCGAGAACTCGCAGGTCGTGGTCGCCGCAGCGTGGGCCACGCCGCGCGGAGCGGCGTTCATCGACCGGGAGCTGTATGTCCCGGCGTCCTGGATTGATGATCCCGGCCGGTGTGCTGCGGCCGGATTGTCCGACGGCCTGCAGTTCGCCACCAAACCCGCGCTAGCGCTGCTCCTGGTCGAGCACTCCCTTGCCGCCGGGCGTCATGCGGGCTGGGTCGCCGCCGACGAGGTCTATGGCAACGACCCGACCCTTCGCGCCGGCCTGGAGCGGCACCGGATCGGCCATGTGCTGGCGACTTCACGCTCCATGCGGATGCCGATCGGACCTGCCCGGATCCGAGCGGATGCGCCGGCCGAAGCGCTGCCTGAACACTGCTGGCAGACGCGGCCCGCCGGCACCGGCGCGAAGGGTCCGCGCTGGTATCAGCGGGCCTACCTGCACTTAGACGACCCCGAGCCACCGGTTGTCGGGCAGCGATACCTCCTGGTCAGGCGTAGCCCCACGACTGGCGAGACGGCGTTCTACCGGTGCTGAGCCCCGACATCGGTCGGCTTGAACGTGCTGATCCGCACCGCCGGGGTCCGCTGGAAGATCGAGGAGGCGTTCCCGACCGGAGGTCAACCTGATCCCGCTGACCCGCAACGAGATCGCCCACCTCCTGGCCGTCATGCACAACCAGCCGCACCCGACCGAACACCGACTGCACTGGTCAACATGGCGACGACGCCACCAACACACCGCACAGCGATGCCACTACCAGCGACGACAAGCCACACCGCTATGACACATCTCGAACGTCAGCTGGAGTACTAGGTCGTACTAGGTCTCTCCGCGCAGGCGGAGGTGGTTCGAATTCCTCCTCGACCTACGTCGGTAGCGAGGGGGTCTCTCCGCGCAGGCGGAGGTGGTTCCGGTCCCTACCCAGTCTAGGGCTGGGGGTTCCAACAGCACGGCAAACGCCTGTACGCCCCCACCAGCAGAACGTCGACCGTGCGTGCGAACCAGTCGACCGGCGGCCCCTGCACGATCTCGGTCAGCGCGTTCCGCAGCCTGGGGTCGACATCGACCTGGGCGGAGGCTAGCAACTCCCGCCTTCGCCCAACTGCCGCCTAGAGGCCGGCGATCGGGGAACCCACGCGCCGGCCGGCGAGGAAGAACTGCAGGACCTGCTCATGGACCAGATCGTGCGCGAAGCTCCGGCTACTCGCGCTCTGCCCTGCTGCGCTCGACGCAGAACTCGTTGCCCTCGGGGTCGTTCAGGACCGCCCAGCCGGTACCATCCGGCTTCCGAAAGTCCGCCGCCAACGTCGCGCCGAGGACGAGAAGCCGCTCAACCTCCTCATCACGCGTACGGTCCTGCGGCTGAAGATCCATGTGAACACGGTTCTTCACAGCCTTCGATTCCGGAACCTGAATGAACAGCAAGTTGGCGTTGCCCTCAGGTGCGATGACCGAGACCTCGCCGTCACCCGGCTGGTCGTCGACGTGAACCGTGGACCCGAAGACCTGCGCCCAGAAGGACGCAAGCGCGTACGGGTCGGAGCAGTCGAACGTGACGTGGCGCACGAGAGAAGTCATGGTCGGGATTCTTCCGGGGCACCGGAGGGTTGGGCAACACAGAATCCGGACCCGCTCTGACCTGGCAGGACGGTATGTAGAATCTCGCTTACCCCGAGGGGAACGCCTTCTGCGTGGAGCGCAGCGCGGCCGAGAGAGAGGCGCAGGCGGCGAGCTGAAGGCCGGGGACGAGCCGCGGACGGGGCGATACCGCAGCTCATGCCCTCGCTAGTCCGGCTGCCGCCCCTGCCACGTCGTGATGCACACCTCGTTGCCCTCCGGATCGGCGAGCACCCAGAACGCCGGCGCCTCGTCGTCGTACGTCAGCCGGCCGCCGGCCGCCAGGGCCGCGGCGATGCGGCGCTGGGCCTCGTCGTGCGGGACGCAGATGTCGAAGTGGATGCGGTTGCGCTGGGGACGGGGCGCGTCCATCTGCTGGAACCAGATCGCCGGGCCCTGGCGCTGCGGGTCGACCAGGGCGTCCGTCGGGCCGGCGGGCAGGGTCTCGTCCTCGTAGGCGAAGACCGCCTTCCAGAAGGGCCGCACCGCCGGGATGTCCAGCGCGTCCACCGCGATCTCCACCAGCTGCGGTGCCCGGGACGCCTGGCCGCCGACGTCCGCCGACGTCTCCAGCCCGAGCTCGCGCACCGCCAGCGAGACGCGGCCCGCGAGCGTCGTGTCCAGGTCCGTCGCCGCGGCGGCGTCCAGCGACTGGAGCACCAGCACGACCTTGGCGGCCCGCACGTCGCCCCACAGGTGGCGGTCGGCGTCCGGGCCGCAGGCCTCGACGGCCTTGGCCATGACCGTGCTCGCCTGCGCCAGCGAGGTCACGGTGACCGCCGTGCGCAGCGTGCCCAGCAGGTAGCGCCAGCCGATCGCCTCGACGGCTTCGGAGGCCTCGCGCATCCGCAGGACTCGTTCGGGCTCGGCCGCCATGGTGCTCCTCAGTTCTTGTCGGTGCTGGTGCGGGTGTTCTTGTCGGTGCTGGTGCGGGTGTTCTTGTCAGCGTTCTTGTCAGAGTTGTTCGCGGGGCTCTCAGTGCTCTTAGCCGCTGCGGCGCCGCCGCCGTTGCCATTGCCGTTGTTCTTCACCGGCCGGTCCCGCACCGTGTACCGCGGATCCGTGGCCTCGAACAGTATCCGCCGGGTCGCGACGTCGGCCTCGGC